>DASRLB010000364.1:0-13844 GCA_035648695.1 Acidobacteriaceae bacterium
ATGGAAATCAAAGTGCCGATTCCCACATTCCCACCGCATCGGCCACCACTGCTACACTCTCCCAGAACAAACAAAAAAAGGAGCCTTCCAAAGCACGACTCATCCACATCCTTCAGGCTCATCTTTCAATTGGAAAAGACTAGCAGTGCAATTACCATATGAAAGACCACAGATTACAGCGTCAATTACTAGACCATAGTCCAGCAGACAATGATTTAGAGATAGTCAACATATGCTTGGGCCCGCAAGACAGTTAGACTGTCTTTGAATGCTCGCTTCATCATTCTTATGCGTCGATTCGGATCGTGTTTGCCCGGCCCGGATTTCTTGCTTCACGGCAGTTGTGCTGCAGGAACCGAGGCTCGTTATTCCGGTAAACCTATCTGGCCTTGAATCTGGAAATGTCCGGCGACGCCCGGTGCTCCCGTATCAGGTTGTCCTCCACCGACGCTGATCGTGTAATCACCCTCAGCGACGATGGGACTGCCATCTTCGGCGACCATACCAAGGTCACGGCCTTTCAATTCGAAATGGACATTCTGGCTGGCGCCCGGTTCGAGATGAATGCGCTGAAATCCGCGAAGAGCAACGAGAGGCGCACCCTTTACGGAAGGGAATTTGAGATAGAGCTGCACTACCTCGTCACCGGCGACTTTGCCAGCGTTGGTCACTTTAACCTCGACGCCGAGAGGCTGCCCCGCGTCGATGGGCCGCGTTGGAATGGAGAGATCGCTGTAGCTGAAGGTCGTATAGCTGAGACCATAGCCAAACGGGTAGAGCGGCTTCCCATTGAAGTAGCGATAAGTGCGGTTCGCCATCCCGTAATCCTCGAAGTTCGGCAACTGGCTGACGCCGGTATAGAAAGTCACTGGCAGACGACCTGCGGGGTTGTTCTTTCCGCTCAGGGTTTCAGCTACGGCCGCTCCGCCCTCTTCGCCCGGATACCATGCTTCGAGGACGGCGTTGGCATGTTGGTTGATCCAGTTGACTGCGAGGGCGCTGCCATTCATGAGAACCACAGCGAGCGGCTTGCCCGTGGTTGCCAGTGCTTCGACGAGGTCTTCCTCGGGCTGGGGGAGGTCGATGCTGGTGCGATCTCCGCCAAGGAAGCCCGGTTCAGTAACCGGCATCTCTTCGCCTTCCAACTGGCTCGTGATGCCGACGACTGCGATCACGGCATCTGCGTTTTTCGCTGCGGTGATGGCTTCAGGGGAAGGCGCGTTGTTAACTCTAGTCCAGATCAATTCGGCCAGCGGTTTTCCCTTGGTGCTGCCGTAGGTGATGCTAAGGGCCACCTTGCGGCCCTTCTCCAGGTGGACGCGACCAACGCTCGCGACGGGTCCACCGCCGCCGAAGGCCATCGCCACTGGCTTGTCATCGGCTGTGAGTCTTGCAAAGCCATCGGCGCGAACACCGAGGATGAAGTCGCCCGATTCAGTGGGCGTGAGGAAGCCTGACCATTGAACGCCGAAGGTTTTCTTGCCTTCTACCTTCGAGGGCAGGTTGCTGCCTGTGAGCTGGACATTGGGCTCGGTGCGGGTCATAAGCAGCTTTGGTTTAGTTTCGGGTGAAGGCCCACCTCTGGCGACGCCGTCCGAGTACTCGGCTTTCAGGCCGGGCTTGCCTTCGGGAGTTGTGAGAAGACCATCGGGTATGGGTGCTCCATCAGTCCGCAGGAACTGAGTCCCCGGAAGGAAAGTGATCTTCGCGGTGGGGAACTCGGCGCGCAGGCCGTCGAGAATCGAGACGATGTGCGTGGGCTGGCCTGCATAATTTCCAAGCAGCGGGCGGGTTTGGTCGGCGAGCGGGCCGATGACGGCGATATTTCTGATGCTTGGCTTCAATGGAAGTAGGCCATCGTTCTTGAGCAGCACCATGGACTCATTCGCAAGCCTTAGCGCGTGCGCGCGGTGTGCGGTGCTATCAAGCTCCTTCTCGTCGATCTTGGTGTAGGGAACCATGTCGGGCGGATCGAACATGCCAAGCTTCATGCGCGCGGTGAAGAGACGGATGAGCGCGGTGTCCAGCGTAGTTTCGGGCAGATAGCCTTGCTGAACTGCGTCGATGTATGCCTTATCCACGGGCTCGCCGAACCTTGAGGTGAAGGTGACGCACTCGTTATCCATGCCGCGGATGACGGAGATGGCCGCGCCCTGCGCCTGTGTGGGACGGTAGCGGTGGTTGGCGGCAACGTCGCGTACGGCATCGCAATCAGAGACCACGTATCCCTGAAAACCCCACTTGCCGCGGAGCTCGTCCTGGAGCAGGAACTGGTTGGCGCAGGCGGGCTCGCCATTAATCGCGTTGTAGGCGCACATGACGGAGCCGGCTTTGCCTTCGACGACGGCGGCACGGAAGGCGGGCAAGTAGGTATCGATCTCGTCGTGCTTGCTTACGTCCACGTCGGCAAAGTGGCGTGTAGGTTCAGGCCCGCTATGCACGTCGTAGTGCTTGGGCGTTGCGATTGCAAGGTAATACTTTGGATTGTCGCCCTGCAATCCGGTGACGTAGGCTACGCCCATACGGCCGGTGAGGAATGGGTCTTCGCCGTAGGTCTCCTGGCCGCGGCCCCAGCGCGGGTCGCGGAAGATGTTCAGGTTCGGAGACCAGAAATCGAGCCCTCCCATGATGCCGGTGTGTCCCTCGCGCAGGTTCTGCACGTGCTTGATGCGTCCCTCGATGCCGATCTGTGCCGCCATAGTGTGAATGCCCGGGGCATCGAATGTGGCAGCCAGTCCGATGGGCTCCGGATACTCGGTCACCCCTTCGTTGATGACACCATGTAGTGCTTCGCTCCACCACTGGTACGCCGGAATATTGAGGCGCGGAATTGCTGCGGAGTTGTTCTGCATCTCCAGCGCTTTCTCCGCGAGGGTCATGCGGTGGACGAGGTCCGCGGCACGCTGCTCAGGCGACAAGTGTGTATTCAGGTAGGTAAGTTTCGCGGAATCCTGCGCAAGCACAGTTTGCGCAATCAATCCCGAGAAAAGGGCAGTTCCCAAGACCATTGTCCCGATGATTCGTGTCACGTTGACTTTCATCTGCTCCTCCAAAGTGAATGTACGCTGACTCAAAAAAGCTTTTGCTAAATCAGCCCCTACGCCGCAAGCGATGAATCTGGAGGTCATGCGGTGAAGCCTCTTTGCTCAAGACGGGACTGAACCCCAAAAAATGAGGCTTGGAGTCACCCTCCAAGCCCCTTGGGAGAGGTCGATTATTGGAAAAGCCTGGGCGCGAAATCCTTGAGATCGCGGCGCCACGTCTGCCACTCATGCGAGGTGTCGGGCGACTCGTAGAAGACGTGTTTCAAGTTGGCATCGGTGAACGCCTTGTCAAGCCTCAGGATGCTGGTTCGCATCTGCGGGGGCTCTTCGGTTCCCACACCGATCCACAGCAGGTGAACCCTTTTTGAAAAGGCTGCGGGATCAGCAAGCGCGCCATGGAAGGCAGTTTTCGTGTCGGGCTTCGACGCGTTCGTCATCAGCAGTCCGCTTGCGCCGCTGAATCCACCGATGTACGAAAACAGATCGAGATGGTCGAAGGTAACCTGGAAGGTCTGCATACCTCCCATGGAGAGTCCAGCCATAGCCCGATGGTCGCGGTCGGCGATCGTCCTGAAGTTGGCATCGATGTACGGAATCAAGGCCTGGGTCAGGTCGTCTTCAAATACCTGGGCCATGTCGTGCATGGCATTCATTATCGCCGGTGAGCCGAACGGCTGTCCCGCCATGTCCGGATCGACCTGGCCGGCCCGTCGCGCATAGCCGTAGGCCATGACAATGATCATTGGCTTCGTATTACCGCTGGCGATCAGGTTGTCGAGAATGAAATTGGCATGACCCTGCTTGATCCAGCCGGTCTCGTCTTCCCCGCCGCCGTGCTGGAGGTAGAGCACCGGGTAGCGCATCTTCGCACTGGTGTCGTAGCCGGGCGGTAGGTACATCTCGGCATGGCGCCATGTGCCGGTGACCTTGGACAGGTACCAGATTTCTCGCACCGCGCCATGGGGAACATTCTGCGGGAGGTAGTAGGTGGCCCCGGCTTCGGGGATCTCGATGGCGCTGGCGTCTCTGCTGCCGCCGTAGAAGGCATGGCTTCCAAGATCGTTGGTGTTTACGCCGTCGACGTCGAAGTTGTAGTAGTGGAGACCGGGAACAAGCGGCGGTGTGGTCACGGTCCAGACTCCGTCCGCCCCCTTCACCATGTCCAGCTTCGGATTGCTCCAGAAATTCAGCTTCACGGCGGTGGCGCTTGGGGCCTTGAGGCGGAATTGCGCCCGGCCGGCGGAGTCCACACGGGGATACTCCGCACCCCACACGTTGGTGGAAGCGGGCTGGAACTCAGACGTAGTTTGCGCGTAGCAGCAGCTCGAGAGCAGCAGCAAAGCGACAGCAAGTTTCTTCATAAGGTTTTCTCCATCGCTCAGTCTGTTCCTCAAATCCGCCCTGACGGAAGCGAGTCCGAATCCGGTTGCCGTCATCGGGACGACCCAAGCTTTTTTTGAGAGTGCAAAAAACGTAATTTAACGAACAGCCGCATCGTACCCTATAGAAAATCTCGAAGAATAGTCGCATTTTTTCACCAGGTACATCGATTTATTCGATGTAACCTCAATTCATGGAAACGACGCTGGACGCCTGGGAAATTCTTCAAGCCGTAGTGCATATGGGGGGATTTGCTCTCGCCGCCAGGAAGCTGAATCGGTCCCAGTCGACCATCAGCTACGCGATCAGTCGGCTGCAAGAGCGGCTCGGGGTAAAGCTGTTCGAGATTCAGGGAAGGAAAGCGCACCTTACGGAGGTAGGCAGAGGTCTTCTGGCCGATGCTGAGTCCCATCTCGCCGGTTTCCAGGAGATTGAAAAGCGCGCTCGTCTGATTGCGTCGGGCGGAGCGTCGGAGGTTCGGCTTTCGGTCGACAGCATCTATCCCGACGACCGGCTTTTCGAGGTATTGGCGGCTTTCTCGCAGAAGTTCCCGCATGTGAAGCCGAAGCTGCGCCAATGCACCTTTCTCTCTGCCGACTTTGAGTTCTCCGCACACAACGCGCAACTCTGCATCACGGGCGTGATTACACGCGAACTCTTTGCGAGGCCCATTCTGGTGATCGAGATGATCGCCGTGGCACGCAGAGATCATCCTCTGTTCGCGATTCGCCGCCGGATCTCGCGGGCCGACCTGATGCAACATACATTGGTCACCATCGAAAACGGAGCGTCTGGAACGTTGAAGCATCAGCCGCGGCTGCTCGCGCAACGTCTGCTTCCGGTGGGCACTATAGAATCCGCGGTCGCCGCGGTCCGGAGTGGACTTTGTTTTGGGTGGTTGCCGAAGAACCGGATTCAGGCCGAGTTGGATAAGGGAGATTTCGTTCCGTTACCCCTGCCCGCAGGCCAGACGCGCGAAGTCAGACTCAGTCTGGTGTCTCGGGAAATGAACGCAAGCAGCACCGAGATGAACGCTCTGGCAGAGCTGCTGGGCGGGACTGGCGATCCGGAAGTCATTTAGCCCCAAATTCATCTTCCGGTCCGAGACGATCCGAGACCTATCGAGAAAATGGATCGTAAATGGGGTACTTATCAGACTTGTTCGATTCCGCCTCCATCTGTAACGTCAAGGAGTTCCAGAAGCAGACTTGTATTGACAGGCGAAATTAATCGTATCGAGTGCGCCGAGCGCCCAACTTCAGGAAGCAGCGGCTGTTCGACTTGGGAGGAACTCGTGAAGCGCAACTTTCTTTCCGGCTCAGTTCTCGTTCCGGCAACAGTTTTCCGCCGAGTGCACCGATGATCCTAGCCGCTGGCCGCCCATTGGCAGCCGACACCATTCCTTGTTGTTGCCGGAGAAAACCAACCATGCACACCTTCAGAAAGATGGCGGTCCCGAAAGCATTCTCCTTGGTTATCGGTTTGCTCCTCGCTGCTTTGCTGGCCTCCCCGAACCCCGTGCTTGCTCAGGCACGCACCGTGAATGCCACCATCGACACGTCGAAGACGGGCGCACCCATCTCGAAGAACATCTACGGCCAGTTTCTCGAGCACGGGGGAGACATCGTCAACACCGGCGTCTGGTCTGAGATGCTCGTCGATCGCAAGTTCTTTTACCCGGTCGCCACCAGCGCTCCCACGCCGCCGCCGGTGATGGGGAACGCGGCGGGGAATCCGCGCTTCCGTCGCACGCCTACGCGCTGGTGGTCTCCCATCGGCGGAGAAGCGACCGTCATCATGGATACCAAGGCGCCATTTACCGGAGATCATTCGCCGCTAGTGAAACTCGATGCGAAGGAAGCGCGAGGCTTCACGCAAGCCGGAATTGCTGTGCGCAAAGGGAAGGCCTACACAGGACGCATCCTTTTGTCCGGTTCCCCAAACACGGTTGTAAAGGTGACCCTGATCTGGGGCAAGCAAGCCGGCGACCGCCAGACGGTTACCATCCGCACGCTGGGCACGGCCTACCGCAAGTTCCCGTTGCATTACATGGCGACGGGCGACACGGACGACGCCACTCTTGAGATTAGCGGTACGGGCACAGGCGAGTTTCATGTCGGCACGGTCTCGCTGATGCCCGCCGACAATATGGATGGCTTCCGTCCGGAGGTCATCGCGGCGCTCAAGCAGTTGCGTTTTGGGGTCCTGCGCTTTCCGGGAGGCAACTTTGTCTCTTCGTATGAGTGGCGCTATGGTGTCGGGGAGATCGACAAGCGACCGCCCATCTTCGATCCCGTGTGGCATGCTGTGCAGCCGAATGATGTGGGCACCGATGAATTCCTGACGCTCTGCCGTCTGCTCGGCGTCGATCCATACATCACAGTCAACGCCGGTTTCGGCGATGCCTGGTCGGCCCGCGAACTTGTCGAATACACCAACGGCGCCGCGAACACGCCAATGGGAAAATGGCGCGCCGAAAATGGCCATCCCGAGCCGTATCACGTGAAGTTCTGGGGTGTGGGCAACGAGCCGTGGGGCGACTACCAGATGGGCGCGATGTCGCTTCCGCAGTTCGAACTGAAGCACAACCTCTTTGCCAGGGAAATGCGCAAGGTCGATCCATCCATCATTCTCATCGCTGCCGGCGCTATGCCGGACGTGATGGAGGGTGCGGACCAGTCCCGGCGCATCAACGGCCAATATGTTCCCGACTATCTTTCGGCCGCCGACTGGACGGGACAGATGCTGCTGAACTGCCTCGATAACATCGACATGGTGAGCGAGCATTACTACGCTTCCGGCACGCAGCACACCGATATTAAGCTACACAAGAAGGTGCCCATCGATCCTCCTTTATCGCTCATCGAGTGGGAACGCGCGCCGGCTGTCCAGGTCCGCGCGAAATATGAGCACTACCAGCAATACCTCAAGCGCATCCCCGCTCTGCGAGCCAAGCCTGTTCCCATCGCGATCGACGAGTGGGCTTACTTCGGAGGCAATCGCGACTCCTACAAGGTCGTTCCCGCGTACGCCTGGGCTTTCCACGAAATGTTCCGCCACTCCGACATCTTCCAGATGGGCGCCTTCACCTTCGCAACGGCGATGATGAGTTCCAACCGCACCGAGGCCACGCTGAATCCCACGGGGATGCTCTTCAAGATGTACCGCGATCACTTTGGCACAATTCCCGTAGAGGTGACCGGCGACTCGCCGCAGCCGAAACCGGTGTTCCCAGCGGGGGGCGATCAGCCTGCGGTCAATCCCGGCAGCGATACGTATCCGCTCGATCTGAGCGCGGCTTTGAGTGAAGACCGCAAGACACTCACCATTGCCGTGCTCAATCCATCGGACTCCGAACAGAGCATCCATGTTGCGGTGAACGGATCGAAGCTCGCCAGTGCAGGAAAGCTGTGGCGCATGGCTCCCGACTCGATTGACGCGACAGTGCAGGTCGACAAGAAGCCCGAAGTACCGGTCGAGGAACAGACGCTTGGCGCATTGCCGGGTACCATCACTGTGCGTCCGTTCAGCGTGAATATCTATTCCTATCCGGTACAGTAAACCTGTGTTGGAGGAAGTGATGAAGATGCGGATGAACAGAGAGGTGAACATGCGACAGCCGGTTAGACGCCGACCAAGGCCGGTTGCGGTTTGGGCGGCATTGCACGCTGTGCTGATGTTGTTTGTAGCCCCCCGCGTGACGACGGCGCAGATGCCGGGCCAGAATGCCCCTGGTCCACCTCCGACTGAAGCCCGGCAGACGGTGTACGGCCTGCGCGCCACCTCCGGCAACGAGGTGCTTGAAGTCACAGTTTGCGGAGACTCGGAGATTCATGTGGTGGCGAGACCGGAACAATCCGATGCGCCGCCTCCGCAGCGACCGTGGATGCTTGACGCGCAACAATCCTGTCCCGGCGCTCCATTCACGGTGACGCAGGACGCGCAGTCCGCCAGCCTGAAGACCGCGAAAGTGGAGGTCAATCTCAACCTCGAACGCGGCAATCTTTCATTCCGTACCGCGCAGGGAGACAAGCTGCTGAACGAGGGGTCGAGCGTGCCGCGCACCTACGAGCCCGTTGAACTGAATGGAGATCAAACGTTCCGCGTCACGGATCGATTCTCTCCAACCATAAACGAGGCGCTTTTCGGTCTGGGGCAGCACCAGAGCGGCATGTTCAACTATCGCGGCGCAACAGTCGAGTTGGCGCAGAACAATACCGACGTTGCGATTCCTCTGCTGGTTTCGAGCAGCGGCTATGCGCTGTTGTGGAACACAGCCGCGTTGACCTATGTCGACAACCGCTTTCCGCTGGAGTTGACGCTGAGTTCCATTGCCGGTAAGTCCATTGACTACTACTTTCTTTACGGTCCGGAGATGGACACGATTATTCATGAGTACCGGACCATGACGGGCCACACTCCTCTGCTGCCCAAGTGGGCGTATGGCTTCTTTCAGTCGAAGGACCGCTATGTTTCTCTCGACGAAATTCGCGGCATAGCGGACCGCTACCGCAAGGAGCACATTCCTCTTGACACCATCGTGCAGGACTGGTTCTGGTGGAAGAAGGAAGGCGACCCGGAGTTCAATACCAACTACCACGACGTGGCGAAGGACCTCGAAGCCCTGCACAAGCAGAATGTCCATACGATGATTTCGGTATGGGGCCTGCTCGATCCCGGTTCCGAAACCTACAAAGTCCTCGATGCGAAACACCTGCTTGTACCGGACGCCCACGTTTACGACGCGAGCAGTCCTGAAGCGCGGGATATCTATTGGGACCGGTTGCCCGGCAAGCTCCTCGCTCAGGGATGGGATGCGTTCTGGCTCGACAGCGCCGAGCCAGAAGAGTTTTGGCCGCATATGGGCGACGGAATTCTGCGCAACAAGAAGCTTGCGATAGGGAACGGTGCAGAGTACACCAACGTCTTTCCGCTGCTGCACACGCTGGGAGTACAGGACCACTGGAAGGCCGCAACCCAAAGCAAGCGCGTCTTTCTTCTCACCCGGTCGGCCTTCCTCGGACAGCAGCGCGTGGGTGCGACCGTCTGGTCAGGAGACGTGTACGGCAACTACTGGGGCCTGAGTCATCAGATACCCGCGGGCTTGAACTTCGCCTTGTCGGGGTATCCGTATTGGACAACGGATATTGGCGGTTATTGGCCGCCCCACGACAACCCATTGGCCGACCCCGCCTATCAGGAGCTATACGCGCGGTGGTTTGAATTCGGCACGTTCTGCCCGATTTTCCGCACCCACGGCCACCGTCCGAACAACGAGCTGTGGGCGTTCGACAAGGTCGAGCCGATCCTGCTCAGTTACGACAAGCTGCGCTACCGGCTGATGCCTTACATCTACTCGCTTGCGTGGAAGGTGACGAGCGAGGACTACACGATTCAACGACCATTGGTGATGGACTGGCGCACCGATCCCGCGACGTGGAATCTCGGCGACCAGTTCATGTTCGGCCCAGCCTTCCTGGTGAGTCCGGTGCTGAAGGCGGACGCGGTGAAACGCAGCTTGTATCTTCCGCCTGCGCCGTCATGGTACGACTTCTGGTCGGGACGCTCGCAGAGCGGTGGCCGGCAAATCGATGCCGATGCGCCTCTTGATCGAATGCCACTCTTTGTACGCGCTGGATCAATCGTCCCGCTCGGGCCGGAGATTGAGTACGCGACGCAGGACCCCGCGGGCGCGATTGAGGTCCGCATCTATCGCGGCGCGGACGGAAAGTTCGATCTTTATGAAGATTCCGGTGACAGCTACGACTACGAGAAGGGACAACATTCGATCATTCCTTTGCGCTGGGACGACCGCAACCGGACGCTCACCATTGGCGCGCGGGAGGGCACTTTTCCAAACATGGTCAACCATCGCAGCTTCCGGATCGTACTCGTCGATGCGGAACATGGTGCTGGCATAGCAGTGACAGAAACGCCAAACGCCGATGTGGCGTATGAGGGTAAAGAGATTCAACTCAAGATTCGGTAGCTTGCCGTTGGCGGTGGCATCTGCCCTCGCACTAGTTAGTTAGATATAGCCAATTTCAACAAGGAGAACGAGACGATGCGTATGCAGCGATCGAGTGTACTGGCACTACTATTCGCACTTGCACTGGGACCGGCGATTGCAGCGCAGGTCAAAACAATCGTGCCGCCGGTGATTCCAGGCGCGAAGCCGGCGACGGTTGAGCACATCACGATTCACGGTCAGGCGCTGGAGGGCAATCTCGAAGGCGACGCCGTTGACCGCGACGCGATCGTGTTCCTGCCGCCCAGTTACGCCAAAGAGAAGTCGCGACGCTACCCGGTGGTCTACGCGCTGCATGGATATTCGATCGGGGCGGAGCAATGGTCGCATGAGATCCATGTGCCCCAGACCATCGAGGGAGCTATTGCCCAGGGAGCGAAGGAATTCATCGTCGTGTTGCCGGATTCAAAGACGGTTTACAACGGCTCCATGTATTCGAGCTCCGCAACCACGGGCGACTTCGAACGTTATGTTTCCCACGATGTAGTTGCCTACATCGACGCGCACTATCGCACCATTGCGGAGCGCACCAGCCGCGGTCTGGTGGGCCACTCGATGGGCGGCTACGGCGCTTCGCGCATTGGAATGAAGCACTCCGATGTCTTCGGCGCGCTGTACATCATGAGCCCCTGCTGCATGTCCCCAATGGGCAGCGGCGGCCCTGGACCTGCCGACCGGATGAAGGAGATGGCCATCGCAGGCGAAAGGAAAGCTGCCGGCGCCAAATCTCCGGCTGACCTGGCCGCACAGTCGCCGGGCTTTGGCTCCGCACAGTATGCGACGGCAGCGGCATGGGCTCCCGACCCGAAGAACCCCCCATTATATTTTGATCTGCCGACCAAGGACGGTGTCCCCGTGCCTGACATACAGGCTAAATATGCGGCGAATGCGCCGTTGGCTTTTGTCGATCAGTACATCGGAAACCTAAAGCAATATCGTGCCATCGCCATCGATGTCGGCGATCAGGACGGCTTGCGCATCGACGCAGGCAAGCTGCACGATATCTTCGACGGGTATGGCATGGCGAACACCTTTGAGATTTATTCCGGAACCCACACGAGCGCGGTCGCGGATCGATTTCAGAATCACGTAATGCCGTTTTTCAGCAAGAATCTCTGCTTCAACGCAGGATGCCGCTAAGCCGGCGTGGATATATGTTCAGCGTCACACGGGATTTCAGGGTGATGAGGGTATGAACCATCCGGTGAGATACGCGGAAAGAGAGTTGAGATTGAACATGAGTCGGAATGATCGAATTTTGAGTCCGGGTACGTGGGTTCCCGACTGTGCCATGCACATGGCCTATGAGCCGATTCTGGTCTGTCATGTGGCATCGCAAAGAAAGCAATTAGGCCATAAAGCTCCGATTGTGGGCCTAAGAGATGGCTGCTGGCTTCGTATTGATTCGATGCAAACCACGATCAGAACCTTCATGTGGGTATTGGCTCGCTGGCTGGACCATTTCGTGAAAACGCAATCTATTCTCCTTGACCCCTGTCCGATATTTTGTCATGGCAATTTCGCTGGGTCTTCACTCTTGCTGGGGCTCGGAGGCGGTATGCCCAGCGGATATCTTTCGCCGGGACGGGGCGCGAATCGCTTTAACCTGCGGTGGATCCACCGCGTCAGTTCGGGGGCATTGCATCATGGCTAATCCGGATGTACTGAGCCGCCACTCGGCCCCGAACCTTTACTCCGGGACAATTCACTTTCGTGGACAGTGCGCCTTTCTCGAAAACCTAAGCAAATCTGATTGGGTTTTGCTCCAATTTGACACCCCTTCACCGGCATCGTGAATCGTTTGAAGAGAGAAATATCCCCTCTGGACCCCCTAAAGAGAAAAGAAAGGCCAGGACAAGCGAAGAGAATCTCAGCAGGGGTCGGGTAAGGGAACGGCATTGCTGCCGCTCCCTCCCCTAAGAACCGGACTGGATGGTTTCCCATCATCCGGCTCAAGCCGTGTGTAAGCCCCGCGTGCGCGGAGCCGGAGAACAACGCACAACGATTGGCGATGACCGCTGGCTCACCTGAACCTCTTTCGAGACTCGAAGTATCCGCGCCAGTGCATGTCGAACGGGTTAGCGTCCGACTTGACCTTGACGTAGCGCCGGATGGGGATTTCGGTTGGATGAACCAGCCGAACCTCAGCCGTACGTGAACGCTGCGCGTTTGAGCCAGCCATGACAGCGAAGCACCACTTGCGCCGTCCAAGCCGGTGCCAGTATCGAGCTGCGATCCAAGCAGCGGACTTGTTCGGATGCCGGCGCTTTGCCCATCGCCAGAGCGATTCCCAGAGGACCGTTCCCACTTTCCGGTACGCCGAACCCGCTTCGATGTGACAGTGATAGTATGCCCAACCTCGGACGATCGGATTGAGCAGCCTGATCAGATACTCCTGTTTCGTGGCTCGATTCGAGCGAATCTCGCCACGTACCTTTTCCAGGAAGGTGTGCATGTTCTTCTTGGAGGGTGTAATCAGGAGCTTACTGCCATACCAGCGCAGGTTTTGCCCCAGGAAGTCGAAGCCCTGTTCGATATGCGTGATGCAGGTCTTCTCAGGTGAGAGCTGCAAGCCCCGCTCGAACATGAAGCGTTCGACCAGAGGCTTGACTTCATTTTCCAGTAGCTCTTTCGAGCATCCGGTGATGATGAAGTCATCGGCATAGCGTACGAAGTTCACCTTCGGATGGTGCCGCTTCCCTTGGATCTTCCTTACACGGAAGGTCTCCTTGAGCAGCCGTTCCAAACCATCCAGTGTCAGGTTCGCCAGCGTGGGCGAGATGATCCCGCCCTGTGGTGTGCCTGCCTCCGTAGGAAACAGCGTTCGATTTTCCATGAAGCCCGCTTTGAGCCATTTCCGCAGTACCTCTTTATCAGAGGGGATGTGGTCGAGCATCCATGTGTGGCTGATGTTGTCGAAGCAGCCACGGATGTCACCCTCAAGAACCCACCGTGCGTATTTCTTTTGGGACAACGCACGGAAGCACTGCTCGATGGCGTCGGCGGTCGAGCGTTTCGGTCGAAAGCCATAGGAGTTGGGATCGGCAGTCGTCTCCGCAACTGGGAGCAGCGCAAGCAGGTAAAGAGCCTGCATGGCGCGATCCTTCATCGTGGGGATTCCCAGCGGTCTCAACTTGCCATTGGCCTTCGGGATATAGACACGCCGCAGCGGTTGCGGCTGATAGCCCCGCCGTCGCAGTGTGTCGATGGCCTTGTATCTGGTCGCCGGAGTGCTCCAGATCGCTCCGTCCACTCCTGGCGTATTCTTGCCCTTATTGTGCGTCACCCGTTTTACGGCCAACGCTCGACCGTAGAACGAGTGGGTCAGCAGCCATTGCAGGGCTTTCACCTTGCCGTGACGGCCTTCCTGTGTTGCCTTGACGATACGCGCC
>DASRLB010000365.1:0-17893 GCA_035648695.1 Acidobacteriaceae bacterium
CCCGATCCAAAGCACGCAACACACGATCCCGTAAATCCTGCGAATACGCCGGCATAGACACCTCCCTTAATTCAAACAAGGAAAGTATCGCACAATATGTATATGACTAAATCAGAAATGCTCTAGCTTTTCGAACTCGCAATAACCGGAGCAGGCTTCCTGACCTTTTTCTTCTTCGCCGCAAGATACTCGACCAGCTGCTGTACTTCGTCATTCGTCAACGCATCGCCGAAAGCGGGCATTTGTTTACCGCCGTCGTGAATCTGCTTCGCGATCTCCGGTTTGTGAAGCCGCCTTCCCACTCCGCTCAGGTCGGGCCCTTTGTCCGTGCCGACTCCGTCGACGCCATGACAATGCTCGCAACCCTTCTCATGGAACACCGCCGCACCTTGTTCCCGCACGGCTTTTGAAGCAGCATGGGCCGTGGGTGTCGGCGAGAAGCTACAGGATGCCACAACCAGGCATACCGCCGCACCAGCCAGCAACGAACGACCAACAGCGGAACGGACAGACACGCGGCCACCGGTCATCGATTGCCTGCTCCGGCGACATGGCCCGAGCCCGCCGGTGTGTCAGCATTCACAGTATCCAGTTCATGCGCATGCCACGGCACGCTTTCGTTGGCCAGCTCCGTGTGGTTGCGCAGGAATTCCAGGGCGTAGGTGTTCGCCGTCGGATCGTCCTTCTCATCGGCGAACCGGCCCGCTTCATAAACTGCCTTCGCCTTGTCTCCGAGCCGCCGGTAGAGGATTGCCAGGTTGTAGTGTGCGGCGAGGTCGTCCGGATCGACGCCCTGTAGCGCCTGATACTCGGCCATGGCCTCGGGATACTTGTGCTGCTGGTAGAACGAGAACCCAAGCTCGCGCAATGCGTCGCGCGACCGCGGATAGCTCTTGAGCACGGACTGGAAATCGGCGACAGCCAGATCGAGCTTGCCCTCGTTGCGCTCAACCAGCGCGCGATAGTAGAGGGCCCGTGAATTGTTCGGCGACAGCTTCAGTGCCTCCGCGAGATGCGGGCGAGCGTCCGCGTACCGCTCCCACTGAATCTCGACGATCGCCATATTGGTGTAGGCATCGGCATAGTCCGGGCGAAGCTTCGCAACATGATTGAAGGCGTCGAGCGAAGCGGCATATTGTTGCGCATCGAGCAGAGCGATGCCGTAGTTGTTCCAGCGCATCCACTCCTTGTTCTCGCTCGGGTCCGGTGTTGTCGTCGGATTGTTCCCAACTCGCACCGTGCGGCTCGCCGACACCATATCGACCACCGGCTCTTCGTAATGCTTGTTCATGCCGAAGTCCATGAAGTGCTGGTCGAAACGCCTGTACTTCACCGTCGCCGTCAGGGTCACGGAATCCGTTGCGCCCTGCGGCATGGTGAACGTATAGCGCACCACCTGCGACCGCCCCGACTGGATCGTGTTGTTGTACGCCACAACGCGGCTGTCCCACACCTGGTGGAGGTCGTTCAGCGTACCCTTCTTGTTGATCAGGCGGTTCGTGAAACTATGGGCGCGCTCGTCGAGGTCGCCGTTGGGCTTCAGAAATCCGCTCTCGCTCAGCACTTTGCCGGCCGCGTCCTTGACGGTGAAGTCCACCCACGACTCGTACATATCGCGCTGCTCCGGTACATGGCTATGCGCGATGCCCTTGTTCTGGATGACGACATCGGCCGTCAACCTCTCGCCCGGAGCGACGCTGTAGGCCACAAGACCCAGGGGCGCCGAGACCGTCTGTAGCTTCGAGCTATCGTTCGAGTCGCCGTGTTCCAGCGCGAACAAGTCGACGTTGAAGACGCCGTTTTGCAGGAACTGGACGATGCGCCGCGCCTGCTCGTCGAAGCCGTAATACTTCGGAATAATCGTGTTCGCGCCCAGCCAGCGATGCGACGCTAACTGGCCTTTCTTCGCGCCGGGGTCTGGCAATCCGAGCGCTTCACGCTGCATGTGGCACGTCTGGCAGGTGGAGACCGAGTCCTTGACGTAGAACGGCAACGGCGACTGCTTCGCGAATGACGAAGCCTGCCACTCGTCGTATAGCGAGATCGCGCGCTGCCACTTATAGTCGTTGAGCGAGCGCGGCAGCGCAGCCTTGTGGCACGAGGCGCAGAACTCGGACGTGCGGTAGAAATCCTTCATCACCGCCTTACTGTGGCGATCGAGATGCGCCAGAATTTCCGCGTCGCTCACCGGATGGGTGATCGGCTTGCCCTCGTCGTCCACCAATACCGCGGGAACGCCCATCACATAACTTCCCGTGCCCCGCGTATCGACCTTCTGGATCGAGTGGCAGACCATGCACGTAATGCCGTCCTGATCGTAGGGCCGCTTGACGGGAGCGCCCTCCGTCAGAACGCCCGCGAACAGCGCGACAGGGTCATGGCAACCTTCGCAGTGCCGCGTGTATTCCACTCCCTTTTCCGCGGTCAACAGGTTGACGTTGCGCAGATACCAGATCGGCCGGTTGGAGTTGGAATGCGCCGACTGCCGCCACTGGGCGTGCGCTTCCTGATGACAGTGGCCGCAGTATTTAGCGGTCGGAAAACTCTTCGGATCGATGAACTCGCCGGTATCGGTGGTGGCCAGGGAGGGCAGAAAATGGGTCGTCTCGCCGAAGCGGTTGTTGTAGTGTGCCTCGATCTTCGCCTCGTACGCATGGCGCGCCGCTTCGGCGGCATCGGATTCGCTGCTGGCATGGACCGCGTGAAAAACGGTGCCGGCCCCGGCCGTAAACAAAAGAACCAGCAGCACTCGCAACGACCATCGCATCGTCGATTGTAGGTCCATGTCCCGAAATCCTTGCCTCCGGCTGGGAAGGCCTCACCGGCATTATCTCAGCGCAGGGGAATATCCAGACCTCAATGGTAAGCGCTGGAACGTTATGCCTCCAGTTTCCGCCCGAAACTGTACCTGCGCATCCATCGAATGGATGAGATTGGGCTCATTTAACTAACACTAAATCGACAATACTCGCCTACAAAGCAAACAACGGAAAGGCATCTGTAGAGTAAGAACAAACAAGCACCACGACATGCACCGGATGCTCAAGAGCACGAAAATGCCTCTAAACTATAGAGGCATTTTCTCTTCCATCATACTCATTCTGTGATGCTTACATTTGGTGCCGGGAGGGGGGGTCGAACCCCCACGAGGTTGCCCTCGGCGGATTTTGAGTCCGCTGCGTCTGCCAGTTCCGCCATCCCGGCGCTCTTCGAGTTTACCCCAAAACACGGTGCTCGGAGCACCTACTGCACCTTGCCGTCCGGTCGCGTCTTCACCCATTCCGGCGGGCAAGACATCGCATTCTGCGCAGCAAAGAGACTTATCCGCCAACGGATTCCGGCGCTAACCCAGGCGCCTGCCCCACGAATACAACAACCGCGCCACGACTCCCGATACCAGGTAAAGCATCGCGATGATAATCAGCGCATACTGCGATTCCGCAATCACCAACGCCAGCAGAATGGCAATCAACAACACGCCGCGCACGGGTTGTCGCTCACTCACGTTCAGTTCCTTGCCGCTCCAGAAGCGCCAGCTGCTGACCATCAAGAAACTGGTGAACGCAATCAGCGCTACCCAAACCATGGACAGCCAGAGGTTGTGAATCGGTGAGCCCAACTCGAAGTGTACGACCGCGGCAATCACGCCCGCCCCCGCCGGAATCGGCATTCCCACAAAATACTTCCGGCCCGGACGACCCGGATTGCGCGGCTGGGGATTGTTGCTGATATTGAACCGCGCCAACCTGCACGCTCCGCAGATGAGAAACACGAAGCATATCAGTCCACCCAACACCAAAAGGCGTTGCTGCAAAGCGGGATACCCCGACGGCACCACCGACTGCACGCCCCATAGATAGGCCAGCAACGCCGGGGCCACACCGAACGTAATCACATCGGCCAGCGAATCGAACTCGCGCCCGAAGTCGCTGGAGGTGTTCGTCCATCGCGCGACGCGGCCATCCAGGCCGTCGAACAATACCGCAAACCCGATCGCCAGCGACGCATGGTTGAAGGCATTCGGGTCGCCGTTGGCTCCGCGAATGCTCTGCGTCATCGCATAGCATCCCGCCGCGATGTTTCCCGCGGTAAGCAAGGACGGCAGGACGTACATGCCCCGCCGTGGCGGACGCTTCCTCGTTCTCACGTCCAACGTCGTATCGTCCATCAGCTTTGTCCGCCCTGCGGCAGTTGTCCCAGGATTGAGCTACCGCCTTTTACGCGGTCGCCCACTTTCACGCGCGGGTTGGTTTCCGCAGGCATCAGAACATCGACGCGCGAGCCGAATTTGATCAGGCCCATCCGCTGTCCGCGCTGCACGCGGTCGCCCACCTTCAAATTGCAAACGATGCGCCGCGCCAACAAGCCCGCGATCTGTTTGAAGCTCACTGTATAGCCGCCCGCATCGATCGTTATCAACGTCTGCTCGTTGTGCACAGCGGACTCCGGCTTCATTGCGTTCATGAACTGGCCTTCGTGGTGCTCGGCCAACGTTACCACGCCGCCCACCGGCACACGGTTGACATGCACGTCGAAAACGTTCAGAAAAATGGTCATGCGCAGTCGTCCTCCATCGGGAAACTCGATCCATTCCACTTCTTCGACCTTGCCGTCGCCCGGCGAAACAATCAGTCCCGGGCCGTCGGGCACCGTGCGCGACGGGTCGCGAAAGAACCACAGAAAGAATACCGCCAACACTACGGGAACGGCCACCAACCACAACATATGCGAGACGTACCAGGCGATCACGGCCACGATCGCAAACCCCAGCCCATAGAAGAATCCATCGCGAACCATAGCTTTCGATTATAAATGCCCGGCCCCGCGGAAGTTACCGGAAGCCCAGTCCCATCAGCACTCCATCCTCTTCCGGGTCGGTGTAATACCTCCGCCGACGGCCCTGCTCCACAAACCCCAGCCCCGCATACAGCGCCAGCGCCGCCGCGTTCGACACACGCACTTCAAGGTTGAGCCCCAAAGCTCCTTCGCTCTTTGCCCACTCCATTGTCGCCGCGCACAGAGCCTTGGCAATCCCACTGCGCCGCCAGTTCAAGTCCACCGCGAGGTTCTCCAGCAGCGCCGCGTCGTCGCCTTCGAGATAACTCGCCGCCGCGAATCCGAGGATATTCTCACGCTCAACAGCAACCAACATCGAGCGATGAAAGAAATCGTCCCTGGGCTCGGCCTCGTATTTTGCATACGCAGCCCGGGTCCAATGCGCGCCATAGGCCGACTGGCGCTCGATCTCCATGACGCGGTCGATGTCCGCGACAGCCCCTCGTCGCACCGCGACTGTTGCGCTATCCGGCATTTTGGCCCGCGGCAGGCTTGCGCGCATAGATGTCCCGCTCGCCCCGCACATAATTCGCATCTACCGTCGCCACGTCGTCGAAGCGCCCTTCGCTCCAGCGCTTCAACATGATCGGCAACGCCGACCCCGCTTCCAATCCCACCACCACCGCCTCCGCGCAGACTTCCGCGACTCGCTCATCGGCCGTCACCACCGTACGTTCGCGTGACGCAGTCAGAAATTCCTCACGCCCCATCAAAAACTCCTCGTCTGCATCCCGCACATAGAACTCGTCGCGCCCCGCATCGAGTACGGCAAATCCACCGGCAACGCCCTGCCCTGCCAGCATCTCCAGTCGCGACACCGCGATCAACCTCGCCCCCACTGCTTCGCACAAACCCTTCGCCGCAGCCAGGCCCACGCGCACGCCGGTAAACGATCCCGGCCCATGCACAACCCCTACCACCTGTAATTCGTCGACCTTCCATCCAGCGACTGCCAGCAACCGCCGCAACGCCGCCGGCCACTCCGCTGAGAACGCCCGCCCAGCGACCGTCTCCGTCGCCAGCGTCATCTCCCCACGCCCAACAGCCAGCGTCGCCGCCGCTCCGCAGCTATCGATCAGCAACCAGTTAAAGCCTGCACCGTTCACGTCCCAATCCTATCGCGCCGGCGCGAACCTCACTCCGCGCACTCTGTCCCAAACAACTCCCCCGTCTCCGCCGGATACCACACCCGTTCCCCATCCACACGAGCGAAAGGCGTCAGCCTATGTACCTTCCGCGAGCTCTTGCCATCCGCCGCCACAAAAATGTCTTCGACCGCAAGCCCCCGCGCGATCACCGCATCCGCGATCAACGACCGGTGACACCTCCACGGCACGGCCTCCGCGCACATCACCACAGTCCTCCGCAAGCTCGCCGCCGAAACCAGCCAATCGATCTCCGCGCCCCAAGCCTCCGTCTGCATATAGTCCGCATACCCTCGAAAGCTCGGCTCGCGCCAACCCATATTCACGCTCTCCTTCGCCGCCTTACGTCGTCCGCCGAGACCTTCGCGCCACTCCGCCGCAATCCCCGCCTCACCCAACGACGCACACAGCGCCTCCTGACCGAACTGCGGATGCCGCCGCGACCCCGGAAACCGCCGCACATCGACCAGCAGCTCCACGGCATTGTCCTTCAACGCCCGCAGGAATGCGTCGATCGAAAGCGTCGAATGCCCGATCGTCAACATCATGCTCCACCTGCCTGACGGTTTCAAGGCAACGAAGGCGACCCGAGAATTTCGGACCGCCTCCAACGCGAGGAAACCGGCCACTTACTCCGCGGCCGCCAGAATTTCCTCACGCACTTCCTCAGCCTCGACAACATCCGCCTCGGTCTTCGGCAGCGCGACCGCCAGCACATCCTCGATCCGCGAAGCATAGTGGATCGTCATGCCGTCGATCTGGTCCGCCGTCAGGTCTTCCTCGACGTTGGTCTTCACATCGATCGGAAGGATCACGTCGCGCACCCCGGCCCGCTTCGCCGCCAAGAACTTCTCCTTGATGCCGCCGACCGGAAGCACGTTTCCGCTCAGCGTAATCTCGCCCGTCATCGCCAGCAACGGACGAATCGGCGTATTGGTCAGCAACGAAACCAGCGCCGTCGCCATGGTTACGCCGGCGCTCGGTCCGTCTTTCGGGATGCCTCCCGCAGGCACATGAATGTGCAGATCGGTGTCCTTCAACACATCCTCGTCGAGCCCCAGCGATGCCGCGTTCGACCGCACCCATGTCAGCGCCGCCTGCATCGACTCCTTCATTACGTCGCCAATCTGGCCCGTGATGTTGAAGCCGCCCTTGCCCTTCATCTTGTTCGCTTCGATGAAGAGCACGTCGCCGCCCGCCGGAGTCCAAGCCAGGCCCACGGCAACGCCCGCGCGCTTGGTGCGCTCGGCAATCTCCGTGTCCACGCGGACCTTGATTCCACCCAGCATCTCGCGGATCACTTCAGGCGTAATCACCAGCTTTTCCTTGCGTCCTTCGGCAACTTTGCGAGCCAGTTTGCGGCACACTGTGCCGATCAGTTGTTCCAGCCGCCGCACGCCGGCCTCACGCGTGTAATGCCGCGCGATCATGCCCACGGACGCGGTCGGAAACTCGATCATCCCCGGCTCCAGCCCGTTCTCCTTCACCTGGCGCGGAATAAGGTACCGCTCCGCAATGTTGACCTTCTCCTCCTCGGTGTAGCCGGTGAGTTCGATGATTTCCATGCGGTCCAGCAGCGGCGCGGGAATCGGGTCGAGCTGGTTCGCCGTGCAGATGAACAGCACCTTCGACAAATCGAACGGCTGATCGAGGTAGTTGTCGCGGAATGTATTGTTCTGTTCCGGATCGAGCGTCTCCAACAGCGCGCTCGAAGGATCGCCGCGGAAGTCGCGCCCGAGCTTGTCGATCTCATCCAGCATGAAGACGGGATCGTTCACCTCAACGCGCTTCAGGTGCTGAATGATCTGCCCCGGCAGGGCGCCGATGTACGTCCGGCGATGTCCGCGGATTTCCGCCTCATCGTGCATGCCGCCGAGGGAAATCCTCGAAAACTTCCGCCCCAGCGCGCGCGCGATCGAACGCCCCAGCGAGGTTTTGCCCACGCCCGGAGGCCCGACGAAACACAGGATCGGCCCCTTCATGTCCGGCTTCAATCGCCGCACGCTCAGGTAGTCGAGGATGCGGTCCTTTACCTTGTTCAGCCCGTAATGGTCTTCGTCGAGAATCTCGCCGGCCTTCTTGATATCGACCTCGCCGGCCGAGCCCTTGGACCACGGCAGCACCGCCAGCCACTCCACATAATTCCGCGTCAGGGAGTAGTCCGCCGCCGCGGGATTCATCCGGCTCAGCCGCCCAAGCTCCTTTAGCGCGTCCTTCTTCACGTCCTCGGTCATGCCGGCCGCTTCGATCTTCTCCTTCAGGTCGGCGATGTCCTTCTGCGTATCGTCCTGGTCGCCGAGCTCCTTCTGGATGGCCTTCATCTGCTCGCGCAGGTAGTAGTCGCGCTGCGACTGCTGCACCGAGTCCTGCACTTCGCTCTGGATTTTGTTGCGAAGCTGTTGGACTTCGAGTTCCTTAGCCAGGCTGTTATTCAGCTTCTCCAGCCGCGCCTTCACATCCGAAGTTTCTAGCAGGTCCTGCTTGTCGGTCGTCGACAGAAACGGCAGGCTCGACGCGATGAAGTCCGCCAGCCGGCTGGGGTCTTCGATATTGATCGCAATCGTCTGCAGGTCGTCCGACAGGGTCGAGGACGAGGTCACAATGGTCTGGAACTGGCCGAGCACGTTGCGCTGCAGCGCCTCCGCCTCGGGCGACTCCTCTGTATCGTTTTCCTCGATTACCTCGCACTGCGCCGTCATAAACGGCTCAGTTTGCGTAAAGCCGGTGATCTTCACGCGCTCCGTGCCTTCGGTAAACACGAAAAGGCTCTGGTTGGGCATTTTTACGACCTTGTGCACCGTCGCCCGGGTGCCAATATCGTACAAATCGCCGCCATCCGGCTGGTCCTGGCGCGCGTCTTTCTGCGCCACCACCAGGATCGTCTTCTCCTCGCCCAGCGACTGGATCAGCTGGATCGAGCTGGTTCGCCCCACGGTCAACGGCAGGACCGCGTGGGGGAAAAGTACCGTCTCCCGCACCGGGAGCACCGGATAGGAGTGTCCCTCGCCATTACTGGTCTTGGTTGCCGTGGGCTTGATTACGCTTACAAATTCATTTGCCATGAGTGTCCTTCTATCAACTTTCTTGCATAGGATGCACTACAACCCCCAAAGTCGCAAATCCTCATCCCAAGCCCGGCCTGAACCTCTGCCCATATCTCCATTGGATGTCATTATTCACCCCAACATTCCTCCCCCAACCCAGAATCGTTTGCCTGCACGCACCTCCCGGCCTCTTTTGAGCCGTTGCATCAGGGTCCCGGCGCCGTTCCGAAGGTAGCATTATGCTACCCTATCTGTATGAGTCAGCCCGTCAAACTCTCCGACTCCCTCGTTCTCGATGCTCGCGTTGCAGGCGAAGTTGTAGAGCGTTCCATCGCCGGTCAGGTGGAGTTTTGGGCGCGGCTTGGCCGATCGGTCGAACTTCTGCTTGAAGGCCGGCAGGTCCTGCAACTTTGCCGGAACCCCGGGGCCCAGTCGCTATCCTCCTGTCTCGAATCGGTTGACTCTCCAACCGGCCGGGCTCGCGTAGCGACTTACCTGCAAAGCCAGCCGTTTCCTCATTACAAGCCTCATCCCTCCAGGCCCGGTCTGCTGGAACGAATTGAAGAAGATGGGACCCTCACAATAGGCCGTTTCGTCAACCGGCAATTTCAAGTGGTTCCTCCCAAGGCAAAAGCGGCTTCGGCCTGACCATGTCTTCGCCACTCCCTTCCCAGTTGGATGAGCGCCCCATCGTCATTGTCCTCGCCGGACCAAATGGCGCCGGCAAAACGACTTTCTACCACGCGCATCTTCAAGCATCCGGTCTGCGTCTGGTAAACGCCGATACAATCGCTCGCGAACTGAACATCGATGCCTATGACGCCGCCAGGATCGCAGGTTCTATCCGACAGGAACTCATCAACCAGCGCGAAAGCTTTGTTTTTGAAACAGTCTTCTCCGACCCCGTCGGCGACAAACTTTCCTTCCTCAAGGAAATAGAGCAGAACGGCTACACCGTCCTGCTCTGCTTCATCGGAACATCGGGCCCGGAAGTTTCCGAAGAAAGAGTGGCCATGCGCGTCTCTCAGGGCGGCCACGATGTCCCGACTGAAAAACTGATGGCTCGATACCCTCGCATCCTGACCAACCTGCGCGCGGCATTGCGGGAACTGCCGCATGTGCGGGTCTTCGATAACGATGATCTGGCGGCGCCATATCGCCTTGCCGCCGTCTGCGAAGCCGGCAAAATTGTCAGTCTGCGGCAGCCCGTTCCAGCGTGGCTTCGACCGCTGCTTCCACCCGGATCGAAGTAACCCGGCAAAGCATCGTCCGCACCCGCACCCGCCGGAATGAGCCGCGATACAATCAGATGTCCACCCGATAGACCGATTCGGCCCCAATGCGGAGGTGGCGAAATTGGCAGACGCACCAGACTTAGGATCTGGCGCCGTAAGGCATAGGGGTTCAAGTCCCCTCCTCCGCACCAAACCAGCGCAGCACCTAAGGATTCCCCATGAGCGAGACCATCACCCAGCCCGACAACACGACCATCACCCTCGAAAAAACCGCCGACTACCGCGATTCCTACGCCAACAGCGTCCAGGTCCGGCTGTCGATCTGGGACTTCCACATGGTTTTCGGCACGCTGGAGCACCAGACCCGCGAATCCGTAACCATCAACAATTTCCAGGGTATTTACGTCAGCCCTCAGCAGGCCAAGGCGCTGCTCAACGTGCTGACCCACAACATCGCGCAGTACGAGCAGACGTTCGGCCCCATTTCGCTCGACAACTCCCATGCCAACGTCCCCCATTTCGTCGTTCCCAGCGGTCCGATCCACTAAGTTCCGCGCGATGCTGCCTTTATTTCTGTCATTCCCGAAAGGACCCTGCTTTCCATGACGGCGACCGCAGCGGAGTCATCCGTCAAACCTGAAAAACGCGCCCTCCCCGTCCTGGCGCTATACCCTCTTTTTTTTGCCGCTGTTTTTCTCGGCCACCTCACGCTCCTGCACCTGCCCTACTTCTGGGACGAGGGCGGCTACTACATTCCCGCCGCGATGGACTTCTTCCATTCCGGCACCCTGATCCCCTATACGACTGCCACCAACGCGCACCCGCCACTGCCGTCCGTGCTGCTCGCCGGCGTCTGGAGCGTCACCGGGTGCACCATCATCGCGACGCGCACGTTCGTCTGTATGATCTCGGCCGCGGCGTTGCTGGCCGTTTACCGCCTTGCCCGCAACCTGCTCGGAGAACTCGCCGCAGCTGCCGTGGCTCTGCTAACCGCGATCTACCCGATCTGGTACGTTCAATCCACTCTCGCCCACGCCGACATCTTCGCCGCCGCCTTCACCCTCTGGGGCCTTGCACTTTACCTCGCGCCCGCCCTGTCATCTCGACCGAAGAGAAGCGCAGTGGAGAGATCGCAGCCTTTCCGCTCTCGAACGGCCGCAACCGTCGCGGTCCTCTTCGCCCTCTCCGCCCTCTCCAAGGAGACTGCGATCATTACGCCATTCGCCCTAGCCCTCCATCGCCTCTACCTCGCCTTCCGCGAGCGCGAAAACCGCCGCACCCACCTGCTCTGGATCGGCGCCCTCTGCTTTTGCATCCTTCCACTGCTCGCCTGGTACGGCTACCACCATCACAAGACTGGATTCACCTTCGGCAACCCCGAATTCCTGCGCTACAACGCTACCGCCAACCTCGACCCGCACCGTATTGCGCTCAGCCTCTACCACCGCGGGCTGCACCTGTTCGGCCACATGAACATGTGGGTCGCAACGCTGCTCACAGCCTCCTGCTTCATCCTCCCCCGCCGCCTGCGCCCCAGCATTCCGACGGCCACGCTCATTCCCATCCTCATCACCATCCTCGCCAACTGGATCGCCTTCTCCATCCTCGGCGGTGCGCTGCTGACCCGCTACCTGCTGCCGGTTTACCCGCTGGTCCTGTTGTTGTTCGTCGCTGTCTGGCGTGAGCGCAGCCATCGATGGCCGCTGCTCGCCGCGCTTCCGGCCGCGGCTTTCCTCATCGCGCTGCACATCGATCCGCCCTACACCTTCGCACCCGAAGACAACCTCACCTACCGCGACATGATCGTCCTCCACCAGGAAGCCACGGCCTTCATCGAGCAGCATCTGCCGCAGGCCACCGTCCTCACCGCATGGCCCGGCAACGCCGAGCTGATCCACCCTGAACTCGGCTACGTCCACACGCCGGTCAAAGTCACGAGCCTCACCAACTTTGCGCTCGACCAGATTCTCAAAGCCCAGCAAACTCCGGGCGACTACGACGCCGCATTCCTCTTTTCCACCAAATACGAGCCGGGACGCATCAACATCTCGCAGCACACCGAAAACAGCGATGCCCGTTACTTCGACTTCCACCGCGACGTCCACCCGGAACAAGCCGCGGGCCTGCTCCACGGCACGATCGTCTGGCAGGACCACCGCGACGGCGAGTGGGCTGCCGTGCTGCGCTTCCCCCGTAGCTACGAATCCCAACTGGCAACTGGAAACTCGAAACTGGCGAACTGAAAATCCGCCGCACTTCCTCGCAGCTCACAGCTCGAAGCTCGTAGCTGAAATCAAACCACCAGCCACCACCCTCATCGGACGCGCCTACTTCCCACCCGTCTCATTCCACAGAAACGCCAGTTCATCCGCCGTATCGTTCACCAACTGCGTCACGCTGACGCCGGCGCTATGCCCTGCCTTGACGTCGTAGTGCAGCAGAACAGGGCGGCGCTCGGCCTCGGGCTCCGCCATCACGGTGGCCTGCATGAGCGCAGCCATCTTGCGCGCGTGCAGCGGAGCGACCCGCGTATCGCTGTCCCCCGTCAGGAACATGATCGCCGGATACTTCACTCCCGGCCGCACATTCTGGTACGGCGAATACTTCAAAATGTAGGCCGCCTGCTCGGGGTTGTCGGCAGACCCATACTCCGTAGTCCACCATCGTCCGACCAGAAACTTCTGGTACCGCGTCATATCCAGCAGCGGATACCCGCACAAAATCGCGCCATACAGGTCCGGCCGCTGCGTCATCGACGCGCCCATCAACAGACCGCCATTCGAGCGTCCCGTAATCGCCAGTCGCGCCCGCGTCGTGTACTTGTTCGCCAGCAAATACTCCGCCGCCGCAAACCAGTCGTCGAACACATTCTGTTTCTTCTCGAACATCCCAGCCTTATGCCAGGTTTCGCCGTACTCACCGCCACCGCGCAGGTTGGGCAGCGCAAAGAATCCGCCCTGCTCCATCCACCACGCATACTTGGGATCGAAACTAGGCGTCTCCGAAATCAGGAACCCGCCATATCCTGTCATCAGCAGCGGAGCTTTCCCATCCATCGCCAGTCCCTTGCGACCAGCGATAAACATCGGAATCCGCGTTCCGTCCTTCGACGTATAAAACACCTGCCGCACTTCGTACTTCGACGAATCGAACGGCGCCTTCGAAGCCGCCCAGACATCGCTCTTGCCGGTCGCAATGTCGTAATGAAAAATTGTCGGCGGCACAGTAAAGGACGAGAACGTGTAGAACCCCGTCGACGAATCCGCGCGTCCCCGCACCACGCTTCCGGTGCCGATCGTCGGATACGAAATCGCGCCGACCTTCTTGCCGCCGAGCGTATAAATCGTCGTCTCCGACTTCACGTCCATCAGCCGTCCGACAAACATTTTTCCGCCCGCAATCGATACCGAAGCGATCGGCTCTTTGCCCTCGGCGATCACCACCGGCCAGCTTTTCGTGGTCGGATCGCCGAAACTCGCCTTCAGCACGTGGCTATTGGGAGCGCCATCATCCGTGCTCACAAACATCGCGTCGCCAGCAATGTGCAGTTGAAAGCGCGAATCAACGCCCCACACCAGCGGCTCCAGCTTCGGGTCCGGCGCGCGCAGGTCCTCCAATAAAATATCCTCGCGCGTTGCCGGCACGCCATGCGAAACCGTCACCACCAGCCAACGGCCGTTCTCCGAGATCCTGACGCCGATCAGGTCCAGCGGGCCCAGTGTTTCGCCGCGATAGCTCCCGCCAAAAACCTGAACATCCTTGTCTGCGCTCGTGCCCATCGCATGACGGAATATCGCGCCACCGCCCGCCTTCGTCGTCAGTGCGTAGTACAGCGTCTTGCCGTCGTCGGTCAGCCCAAAGCCGCTATACCGCGCCAGCGGCAGTGCATCGCCGAGGTTCTTCCGCGTCGCCACATCGAACGCCCGCACCATCTCCTCGTCCGCGCCGCCGTGCCGCTCGCTGTACATCAGCAGCTTGCCGTCGGATGAAAGGTCCGCAATCCCCACCGACGCATTTCCATCCGCACTCAGCGTCCCCGCATCGATCAGACGCACGTCCGCGCCGTGCAGTCCCTCGCGCATGTAGATCGACGCCTGGTTCTCCGCCGCCAGTCGTTTGCTGAAGAAGAATTTTCCATGGCGCTCCGTCGGAACACCCACAACATCCACCCGCTGCAACTCCGTCAGCCGCTTCACCATCGCGGCTTTCAGCGGCTCGATCTGCGCGAAGTACGACGCGGTATACGCCATCTGCGCATCGATGTACGCGCGAGTGTCGGGCGCCTTCTGGTCTTCGAGCCAGCGATAGTTATCGGTCACCTGCCGCCCACCAACTGTGTCGGTCACAGGCTTTACCGCAACCACCGGCGGCGCGCCAAGCTTCACGCCGTTGCCGCCACGAATCGCCACCTCCTGCGCCGCACAGGCACTTACGCACAGCAAGACACTTAGACCGACAAACCGCACACGCATCATTCCATCTCCTGAAATCCAACGCACACCACTCTACTACCCGGAGCCAAGAGTCGGAATTTCGGACATCGGTTCGGCTACATTGCTGACAAGCGATACGTTCGCACCCGTTACACTGGATGCAGCGATGCGCCGCCTCCTCGCCATTCTGTTGCTCGCAGCCTTCGGCCTTCCCGCCGTCGCACCCCTGCTCGCACAAACGCAGGACGCGGACAGCAACCTCCCCGCCTGCTGCCGCCGCAATGGCGCGCATCATTGCGCACTGAGCATCGCCGCACAGAGCACCAACGCGCCAACCGTCTCCGCGCGCTGCCCGGCCTTCCCGCACCGGGCCGCGGTCGCGAACGTCGTACCGGCGGCGTTCCTCGCAACGCACCCGAGCATCAGGCTCCCGATCGCCATCCAAGCGACAGCCGCGCGCGCCGAAACTCAGCGCCATCTCTCGCGCGAACGCACCCATCAAACCCGCGGCCCTCCGGCAAACAACCTCGCCTGAACTGACCTCGCCTGCATTCGCTCCTTAGAGAGCGGCAGTGCCCTGTCCTTCCCTGTGAAGTTGTTTTCGTCAGCATCCTGACGCGGAGTTCCATGCGTAAATTCCTCTGCATCCTGTCGCTTCTTCTAAGCGCTACAGCCGCCCGCGCCGGCATCTTCGGCCAGGTCCGCGGAGTGGTCCACGACCCTCAGCATCGCCCCATCGCCGGCGCCAGTGTGCTAATCAAAGCTGCCAACTCGGCCTTCACCACAACCGCCGTGACGGCGCCTGACGGTTCATTCTCCATCCCTTCCGTTCCTTTGGGCGACTACATCGTTACAGTCTCCAATCCCGGCTTCGGACCCGCGCAGGAAACGCTCACGCTCGCCTCCGACACCTCGCCGATCCTGCACATCGAGCTCCAACTCGGCTCCGTCCAGCAGACCGTCAACGTCGAGGGCGTGCCGTCCTCCGCCAACGTCGACTCGGTCACGCCGACGGCGCTCATCAGCCGTGCGGATATTGCCGAGACGCCCGGCGCCACACGGACCAACAGCATGGCCATGATCACCGATTACGTTCCCGGCGCGTACATGACCCACGACATGCTGCACATGCGCGGCGGCCACCAGGTCAGCTGGCTGATCGACGGCGTCGAAATCCCCAACACCAACATCGCCGGCAACCTCGGCGCGCAGATCGACCCCAAGGACATCGACTACATCGAGGTCCAGCGCGGCTCCTACACCTCGGACGTCGGCGACCGCACGTACGGCGTCTTCAACGTCGTTCCCCGAACGGGCTTCGAGCGCGACCGCGAAGCAGAACTCGTTCTCTCCGCGGGCAGCTTCCTGCAGACCAACGATCAACTCAACTTTGGCGACCACACCGAGAAGTTCGCCTACTACGCGAGTCTGAGCGGCAACCGAAGCGACTACGGCCTGGCGCCGCCGATCGCGCAAACACTGCACGATGCAACCAACAGCGCGGGTGGGTTCGCATCCTTCATCTACAACCGCACTCCGCGCGATCAGTTCCGCCTCGTCACGCAGCTCCGCGCCGACTTCTTCCAGATTCCCTACGATCCGGATCCGAACAGCTTCGGGAACCAGCAGTACGATTCGAGCGGCCTTCGCGACGCGCAGCACGAGCGCGACGGCGTCGCCGCCTTCTCATGGATTCATACCTTCAATTCCACCACTGTCCTACAGCTCTCGCCTTTCTTCCACGACAACTCCGCTGACTACGCTTCCAATCCCAGCGACATCCCCGTAGCCACCACCGTCAACCGCTCGTCCGATTACGTAGGCTTACAAGCCTCCGTCACCACGGAGATCAAGCGCAATACGATCCAGGCTGGCCTCTACTCCTTCGGGCAGCACGACAACTACCTCTTCGGCGCGACGTTCAACGACGGCAGCGGAACGCTCCCGTTCCAAACGCCCGACCGAGCTTCAGGTGGAATTGTGGAAGAGTATCTCTCCGACAACTTCAAGCCGACTCGCTGGCTGACTCTCATCGCCGGTCTTCGAGCCACACATTTCCAAGGCCAGTTCAGCGAGGACCAGGTCGATCCGCGTTTGGGCGTTGCGGTCCAGATTCCGAAACTCAACTGGGTCTTTCGCGGCTTCTACGGACGCTTCTATCAGCCGCCGCCGCTGCTCACCGCTGCCGGCCCGATCGTGCAGTTCGCGCAAGCCAACGATACGGATTTCCTTCCGCTTCACGGCGAGCGCGACGAAGAACATCAGTTCGGCGTTCAGATTCCCTTCCGCGGCTGGCTGCTCGACGCCGACACCTTCAAGACCCGCGTCAACAACTTCCTGGACCACTCCAACATCGGCAACTCCAGCATCTACTTCCCGGTCACCGTGGACGGAGCGCTGGTTCGCGCCTGGGAGCTCACCCTCCGCTCACCGCGCGTCTGGCGCTTCGGCCAGGCCCACCTTGCGTACTCCAACCAGATCGCGGAGCAGCGCGGCAACATCACAGGCGGTCTTATTTGCACGCCCATTGCCTCACCGCAATGCGATGCGGGCTTCGACTACTCGCCCGTAGACCACGACCAGCGCAATACACTCAACCTCGGCTTCAACGCGATGCTTCCGTTGCACATGACTGCTTCGACCAACGTCTACTACGGCTCGGGCTTCACCAACGGCGGCTATGATTCCGATGGCCCACCTGCCGACCCGCGCTATCCCAACGCCTACCTTCCGCAGCACACCACGTTCGACGTCTCCGTTGGCCGGAGTTTCAGCAAAAAGCTTACTGCCTCCATCACCGCGACCAACGCCGCGAACCGCCGCGTCCTGCTCGACAACAGTCTCACCTTCGGCGGCTTCCACTACAACGATCCCCGGGAAATCTTTGCCGAAGTGCGCTACCGCTTCAAGTACTGACGAATCCTTGTTCTCGCTTCAGATTGTTGAACTCAGGATTTAGTGTGATCCATGAATTGGCCTCCTGCTGTACGACTGCGGGAAACCCTCACCCAATTTGCCCTACCGCATGCGCCCACAAACCACATCCGCATAAATCTCTTCCAGCCGCGCCGTCTGCTTCCGCAAATCGAACTTCTCCCGCATCGCCCGCACCCCATTTCCCGACAACCGCTCCCACAGCGCATCATCCGCCAGCAGCCGCAGAATATTCTCCGCCAACGCCCCCCCATCCGCCTCCGGAG
>DASRLB010000366.1:0-15909 GCA_035648695.1 Acidobacteriaceae bacterium
ACCGGCATCTCCGGGTCGGCGTCGCTTACCGCCTTTTGCACTGCCGTCGCGATGTCCACATCGCCGGACAGCCGGATCGCAAACGTCGTCGAGAACCATCCGTTGACGACCTTCGTCATCTCATCCGACATCTGCGCAAACGGGGCATAGATCATCACTCCCGGAGGTTCCGCGAGGGAGTGCGAATGTGTGTCGGCGACCACTCCCACGACCGTCCATGGGACCGTTTCACCGAATAGGACTTGCTCTCCAATGGGCGACTTTCCCGGCCACCATTTGCGCGCCGCAGTCTCGCTTACCAACACAACTTTCTGTGCGCCGGGACCGTCATCCGCTGTCACATCGCGACCCATCATCACGGGGATTCCCAGCGTGCGAAAATAACCTGACGTAACGACGCGAAACTCGATCGTCTGCTTCATCTCCGGCCGGTCCGCAGGCCACCCGCCCATGTTCAGCCCGCGGTCCAGCGGAAGACCATTCACGGCCGCCACCTGCTGCACGCCCGGATAGCTCTGTAGCTCCGACGTGACCTTGTCGACAAACTGCGTCGTATGGAGCGTAGTCGCATACGCCGGCCCCTTTAGCGACACCTGCGCAATCTCCAACCGCTTCGCCACAACGCCCGACGGTGTCGAGCGCAGCTTCAAAAAACTCCCCAGCAGAAGACACGCCGCCGACAGCAACACCATTGCGACGGCCACCTGCCCCACCATCAAACTTTTGCCCATCCTCACCTGCGATGCACCGGCTCCTGCCGCCTGTCCACCCGCCAGCGCAGTCTGCGCATCCTTGCGAAACACCGTCCAAGCTGGCAGCAGACCGCACGCCAGCGTTGTCAGCAACGCCACACCCATCACGAATGCGACGATGCCCCAATAGCTCTCGTGCGTCTGTAGCGGAATTGCCAGCGGCGATGCGGCCAGCAGCGCGGGTCGCGCAACCCGCGCGAGCAACAGCCCCAGCCCTCCGCCAACTGTCGCGAGCACGAGGCTTTCGCAAAGAAGCAGGCGAAGAATCCGTCCTCGCGTCGCACCCAGTGCCGTCCGTAACGCAAGTTCACGCTCCCGCGCCGCAGCCCGCGCGGTCATCAGCCCCGCAAGGTTCAGGCACGCCACCAGGAGCACCGCCAGCACAGCGCCAAACAGCACCAGCAGACTCTGCCGCACATCGCTCATCAGTACCGTCTGTAGCGGCCACACTCTGAACTCGTGCAGCAGCTTGCCGCTGGAGGTCCATGTTGTATAACTCGGAAACTGCGTGTAGAACGGCGCCTTCAGGCTATCCAATTCCTGCTGCGCCTGTGCGACATCGACGCCCGGCCGCAGACGCGCCACCATGATGTAGTTATCGCCCTCGTATCCCGGGTCTTTCGAATTCAGTCGCAGCGGCAACCACACGCCTCCGGCGCTCGCCGCGCCCCGCGCCGCCGGACTGCCGGAAATTTCCTTCGGCATGACCCCAACGACCGTGTACGGCGCCTCGTTGATCCGCACTACGCGGTTCACTATTCCCGGATCGCCGCCAAACGTCCTCTGCCACACCCAGTAGCTCAGGATCGCGGCATTCGGACCACCGGGCAGGTCTTCTTCCGCCGTAAAATTCCTGCCCAGAATCGGCAACACGCCCAGCGTCGAAAAGTATCCCTGCGACACGCTTGTGGACGCCACGCGCGACGCATTGCCGCCGGCCTTTCCAGAAAGGTTCGCTCCAAACGACGAGTCCTCCGCCACGCCCGCCGACGCGAAGCTGCGGCTATGCGCCTTCAGGAAGTCGGCGCTCGATCCCATCTCTTCGTTGTTCGGCTTTTCCTGCGGGAACGTAAATCCAATCCCCACGAGCCGATCATGCTCAGGATAAGGCAGAGGCGCCAGCAACGTATCGCGCACAACACTGTACATTGTCGCCGTCGCACCAATGCCCAGCGCCAGCGTCAATACCGCGGTCACCGCAAACCCCGGCGCTTTGCGCAACTGGCGCAGCGCGTACCGCACGTCCTGCATAAGCTGATTCATCGCCCCTCCTACTCCATCCGCAGTGCTTCGGTAGGCTCAACTGAGGCGGCCCTGTGTGCCGGGAATACGCCCGCCAAGATACCTGCGACCGCCAAGCCCACAGCAAGCGTGCATAGCAGCCATGCATCTTTGGCCGCGTGAATTTCAACGACGGAGCTGAGCACCTTATGCAAAGCGCCGGTCAACAGCAGACCCGCTGCAACGCCGGCCAGCATCAGCAGCGACACGCGCCGCAACGTATTCCCCAGCACCATGCCCCGTGTCGATCCCAGCGCCATGCGGATGCCAATTTCGCGCGTCCGCAATTCGACCTCGTGGTTCACCATGCCGAAAATTCCAACCAGCGACAGCAGCAGCGCAAGCGCCGCAAAGATGCCGAACAACCAGCTTTCGAGCCGCTGGAAAGTAAGCGTCTCCGCGATCACATCGTCCATCGTCATCGCGGGACGGAAGGGCACAGTTGGATCGACCTGGTGCATGGCCTCGCGCAGCGCGCCCTCAATCGATTCGGGCGGCACCCTGGTGTGGACCACCAGCGACATCGCGGTCGGGCCTCCGGCACTCATCTGCTGCACCGCCGGAAAATCCATCTCCGCCAGCGGCGGCTGCACCAGGTTCTGGCGCAGGTTGGAGGTGACGCCGACGATGGTTATCTTCTGGTCCCACGCAACCTGTTTGCCAATGGCGTCTTCACCGGGCGCGAAAAACTTATCGACGAAGGCCTGGTTCACCGTCATCACCGGCACGGACTTTTCCGTATCGATCGAATCGTTCAACAGCCGGCCCCGCAGCAGCCGCGCACCAAAAACACGCGATATGTCCGGAGTCACAAAGCGCAATTCTGCGAGTTGCTCCTGGTTCGCGGGCGCCGGAGGATGGCCGACAATCTGAACGTCGCTGTTCATGCCATAGTCGTCGATGGGGACCATGTTGATGATGGCCGCCGACTCCACTCCCGGAATGGCCCGCATCCGCTCCAGCAGCGGCTGGTAGAAGGTCGTCATTGAGTTGCGATGCGCGTAGTCGCTGGTCGTCAGGTTGATGGGTTCGGTCAACAGGTTTTCGGTCGAGAAGCCAAGCTCGGTGGAGCGCAGCGAGTGCAGGTTGCGCAGCAGCAGGCTGGAGCACATCATCAACCCGAGTGCAATAGCGACCTGCACGACGATCAGCGCGCTGCGAACATTGTTCTGACCACGACTCGTCCCTGCCGAGCCGCCCGCACGCAGCACATGACTCGGCGACACATGCGAGTAGTGCAGCGCGGGCAGAATGCTCGCTATAAATCCGGTAATGAGAGCAATGCCCAGCGCGGCGCTAAGCACGGCCAGGTTGAGTTGAATATCGGAGCCGCGCGAAAGCGACGCCACCAGCAACTGGCGCAACAACTGTAGCAGACCATACGACAACGCTGTCCCAATGGCCGCGCCCGCGAAGGAAAGACCGGCCGTCTCCGTCAGCAACTGGCGAATGATGCGCGACCGCGCCGCGCCGACCGCGGACCGCAGGCTGAATTCGCGCTCGCGCCGCACGCCGCGCGCCAGCAGAAGGCCGGCAAGATTGACGCAGCCGATCACCAGAACGCCAAGGACTGCCAGCGACAACACCGTCAGCGGGCCGGCCGTCTGCCCCAGGAGCACGCCGGATATCGTTTTCACGTCGAGGCGTTTGTGCGCCTCGTCGGGATAGGAGCGCGCGACGTTGGCAAACACGTTGCCAAGATCGGCTTGCGCCTGCGCAACAGTGACCCCGGGCTTGAGCCTTGCGACCGTCGGCAGCCAGTGATTGCCTCGCGAATGGGCCTGCTGCTCGCTCGGCACGAGCGGACGATAAAGCGCATTCAACGCGGTCAACGGAAACCGGAATCCCGCCGGCATTACGCCGATGACAGTCATCGTGTCGCCGTCGAGTTTGATCGACGTACCGATAACGTTGGGGCTGGCCGCGAAACTCTGCTGCCACAATTCGTAACTCAGCACCACGACCCGGTCACGGCCCGCTTGATCTTCGCCAGGCGCAAATGTCCGCCCAAGAATCGGCTTGACGCCGAACACGCGAAAAAAATTATCGGTGCCGGCGACAGTCCGCACCGGAACCGGGCCTTGTGGGCCTTCGAGGTTCCCTGTGCCGCGACTGTAGCCCGCGAGATCAGAGAGCGTCGTGTTCTCTCGCTCCCAATCCTGATACTGCGGATAAGACGCGGGCTGCGTATAGCCCTGCGGCGAGTAGGGCTGAAGCATCACGATGGATTCGGGATGATTGAAAGGCAGAGGACGCACGATGGTTGCATCGAGCACGCTGAACACCGCCGTGGCAATGCCGATCGACAGCGCCAGCGTTGCGATTGCGACTACAGCGAAACCCGGCGCGCGGCGAATCTGGCGCAGCGCGAAGCGAAAGTCCTGCATCAACCTGTTCATCGAAATCCTCCGCTGCTCGCACCGCGATTACAACGTGCGCCGCGTTACGCCTGTCTTCGGACAAACCTTCGCTGCCGTCGGCAGCACGCAGGCGCACATCCAGTCGCCCGTCATTTTGGCGTGTACACAGGGCTTGTATGTGTTTCGGATTCCAGCAACGGCGCCCTGCATCTTCGTCATCGTGCCCGTCAGCATCAGGGCAACGGACGCCCCGGCCAACATCAGCAGCACCGTGCGCCGCAAATTACTGCTCACTGTCGAATGGCTGTTCATCGTCCCTCCACTTCCGCCAGCAGGCGGTTCAGTTCTCCTTCTGCAACAACCTTGCCGTCGAACAGATGCACCTGCCGCTCGGCGTGCGCGGCAAATCTCGGATCGTGTGTCACCATGCAGATCGTCGCGCCCTCCGCGTGCAATTCACGCAACAGGTCCATTACGGCTTCGCCATTTTTCGAATCCAGGTTTCCAGTCGGCTCGTCGGCCAGCAGGATCGACGGCGAACCTGCCAGCGCACGCGCCACAGCCACACGCTGCTGCTGGCCGCCCGAGAGCTGTGCCGGATAGTGCCGCATGCGGTGCGCCATATTCACGCGCTCCAGCGACTCCTGCACGCGTCGCTTGCGCTCCGCCGCCGGCATGCCCGCGCGATACGTCAGCGGCAGTTCGACATTCTCCGCCACGGTCAGGTCGCCGATCAGGTTGAAGCTCTGAAAGATGAAACCAATCTCCTGGTTGCGAATGCGCGACCGGTCGGCGAAGTTCAGGTTCGCAACCTCTTTGCCGTTGAGCGTGTACTGGCCTTCGGTCGGCGTATCGAGCAAGCCGATGATCGACAGCAGCGTCGATTTGCCGCAGCCCGACGGCCCCGACATCGCCACATACTCGCCGCGATTGATGCTCAAATGAACGCCCGAGAGCGCATGAGTCTCAATCTCGTCCGTGTAGAAAACCTTCGTCATGTGCTCGATATGAATCATCGTGTCCGTCATCGTCCTGCGTCTCCTTACCTGCGTTTTCGCCTAGTCGAGGCGAATTCTGTCTGTATTGTCCCAACGGCTCATGTCCGACAGGATGACGGTGTCGCCTTCCTGCAATCCTTCGAGCACCTGAATGCTGTTCACGGAAGCGCGGCCCACTTTTACCGGCACGCGCACCGCGGTCTTCCCATCGGCGCTCAACTTGAAAAGGCTGATCGTGCTGTTCTCATTTCCAAACGCCGGACGCCCGACGTACAACACGTTCGTCATGCGGTCGAGATCGATCGTTCCGTCCACACTCAGGTCGGGCCGTGCACCCAGCGGCAGCGCGCCCGCAAGCTCCACGTCCACCGTCACCGTTCCAGCCACAACCGCCGGGTCGATGCGCATCACCTTGCCGTCGATTACGCCGTTGTGCGTATCGATCTCAGCCGGCTGGCCAATCTGGATATCGCGCGCCTGCGTTTCGGCGATCTTCAGGCTGGCCTTCAACTGGTCCGGCTGAACGACCTTCGCCAGCGTCGTTCCGGGCGCTACATGCTCGCCGACCTGGTGATCGAGTTCCACCAACACGCCGCTGATGCCCGCGCGCACGCTCAGCGCATCGAGCTGCTTCTGCTTCAACCCGAGCAGCGCCCTGGCCTGGTCCACCTTGGTCTGCTGCACCGCCATCTGGGTGGCAATCGCCTTCTCGTTCAGCGTGAGCCGCTGCTTCTCCAGATCGTTGCGGGTCGTCAGTTCGTCTGCCTTGCCCTTGGACGCGCTGTACGTAAGCCCGCTGATGACGCCCAGATCGTAGAGGCTCTTGTCCGTCGACGACTGTAGCTGCGCCTGCTTATTGTCCGCACTTACCGTCGCGGCGCCGGCCTTCTGCGTCATCAGGTCGCTCTGCAGCTTGGCGCGCGTATTGGTCAGGTCCGCCTCCGCGCCCTTCAACTGCAACTGCGCATCCAGCAACTCCTGTTGCAGCGTCGGATCGACCAGGTCCATCAGCAGCGTGTCCGGCTCGACCTTCGCGCCCGGCAACACGCGGATGCGCACCACGGTCGCTTCCGTCTCCGCCGGGATCAGCCGGATCTTGTCCTCGCGCGGGACGAGCGTTCCCGGCCCACGCACCTGCCGCAGCAGCGGACCTCGCTTGACTGTGTCCGTCCAGATCGTCGCGCGATCCACGACCGGCGCGGCCGGCTTCAACCGCACCACAAAGAACGCCACAGCCGCCAGCACAACAATCGCTACCGCGCCTAAGGCGATCTGACGGCGCAGCTTTTTCTTTCGAATATCGGGTCTTGAAATGTCCATTGCGACATTGACTGAAGCATTTGAAATGCCAAAGTGTCGCACGTATTTTCAAACACTTAGGCCCGCCATTTTGAGAGCCGCTGTCCACCAGCGTAAAAAACTGTCCGTTTCCGGACAGGTGGACGGCCTCTCGCCAAACCCATCGGTCACTTACCAAACAAACTCTCCTTGACAGACTAGGAGAGTCGCGTTACGGTCTCTCCTAGTCCCACTAGGAGAAGCACTATGCGCGACCCGCTCGACCTCATGCAAGGCACCCTCGACATGCTGATCCTCAAAGCCGTCTCGCTCGGCCCGCTCCACGGCTACGGCGTCCTGCTCCGCATCCAGCAGATATCCGGCGAGCAGCTAGCCATCCAGCAGGGGTCCTTATACCCGGCCCTGTTCCGCCTTGAGCACCAGGGCTACATTGCCAGCGAGTGGGGCGAATCCGAGAACAAACGCCGTGCAAAGTTCTATCGCCTGACTCCCGCCGGCCGCAAACAGCTTCGCACCGAGACCACGAAGTGGAACCGCATGGCCGAGCTCATCGCCGGCATTCTCGACACCACGACCGAGGAGCTATAGAACACGAACCTGCTCGCGAAACTCCGCTCCTACACGCGCTCCCTTGCGCACCGCTCCACGGTTGAGTCGGACATCGAAGCCGAACTCCGCTCGCACATCGATCTCCGCGCCGCGGACCTCGAACGCACCGGCCTCGCCCCCGCCGAACCCCACCGCCGCGCCTGCATCGAGTTCGGCACCGTCGAAACGCACAAGCAAAACATCCGCACTTCCCTCGGTCTGCGCCTGTTCGACGAGTTCCGCGCCGACCTCCGCTTCGCCGCGCGCATGTTGCGCCGCAATCCCGGATCACCTCCGCGTTCGGCATCCTCGCGCTCATCCTCGCGGCCATCGGGATCTACGGCATCATGGCCTACACCGTCGCCCGCCGCACCAGCGAGATCGGCGTCCGCATGGCGCTCGGCGCGCGGCCGCGACAAGTCCGCCTGATGGTCCTGCGCGAAAGCGGATGGATGGCCATCATCGGCATCGCCGTCGGCATAGGAGCGTCCATCGGCCTGGCACACCTGGTCCGCGCCATGCTCTACGGCCTTACGCCCGACGATCCCACAACCCTCATCGGCACAAGCTGTCTACTATTCCTCATCGCCCTCATCGCCGCCTACGGCCCCGCCCGTCGCGCATCGCACATCGACCCCATGCAGGCCCTCCGCCACGAATAGCGCCCTCCGTTTTCTCTACGCTCTACACTCCAATCTCTACGCTCTGCCTTTGTCCTATTGCCATCCCATAGAAACTGTGCAATCTTCTATGGCAAGGCAATAGGAGCAGACGCATGGGCGATAAGGCGGACGTATGGCAAGGCACTCTTGCCTTGATGGTGCTGAAGACGATCGAGTCCCTCGGCCCGCTGCACGGCTACGGCATCGCCCGCCGCATCGAGCAGACCAGCGGCAACCTGCTCGCCCTCAACTACGGGACGTTATATCCGGCGTTGTTGAAGCTGGAGCAGGAAGGCGCCATCGCCTCCGAGTGGGGCGTCTCGGAAAACAACCGCAAGGCAAAGTTCTACAAGCTCACCCGAGCCGGCCGCCGCCAACTCGCCCGCGAGGCCCGCAACTGGGAGCAGACCACGGCCATCCTCGCCCGCTTCCTCGCACCCACGGACGGTCCCGCATGAACCGCCTCCGCGAACTCCTGCTGAGACTGACCGGGATCTTCCGCAAGCAGCGCCGCGAGCAGGATTTCGCCGCCGAAATGGACAGCCATCTCCAGTTCCACATCGACGACAATCTCCGCGCCGGCATGGCTCCCGCCGAAGCTCGCCGCCAGGCGATCCTCACCCTCGGAGGCATCGAAACCACTGCGCAGGCCTATCGCGAACAGGGCACGGTGCCTTTCCTCGAAACCTTCGCGCAGGACCTCCGCTTTGTCGCGCGCCAACTGCGCAAGAACCTTGGCTTCACCGTTACAGCCGTCCTCATGCTCGCGCTGGGCATGTGCGCCAGCGTGGCCATCTTCGCGTTCGTCGACGCCGCTCTGATCAAACCGCTGCCCTATCCAAACCCATCGCGGCTGGTCAACGTCACCGAAAGCGTGCCCATGTTCCCGCGCGCCAATCTTTCCTACTACGACTACCTCGACTGGAAGAAGATGAACAAGGTCTTCAGCTCGATGGACGTATACACCGGCATGGGCTACATGCTCACCACGGGCACCGGCGTCGAGCTTGTCGCCGGCTCGCGCGTCAGCGACGGCTTCTTCAAGACTCTCGGCATCGCACCCATCCTCGGCCGCGACTTCTACGCCGGCGAAGACCTTCCCAGCGCTCCGAAAGCCGTCATCATCACCTATTCCGCCTGGCAACGACGTTTTGGCGGGCGCAAGGACGTGATCGGCCAAACCATCGTCCTCAGTGGAATGCCGCACACCATCATCGGCGTGCTTCCGCAGAGCTTTCAGTTCGCGCCGCGAAACAATGCGGAGTTCTGGGCCGCGCTCAATACGCAAAACTCCTGCGAAAAGCGCAGGAGCTGTCACAACTTCAACGGCGTCGGCCGGCTGAAGGACGGTGTCACGGTACAGGCCGCACTCGCCGATACGACCGCCATTGCGCAACAACTCGAACGCCAGTATCCCGACAGCAACCGCGGACAGGGCGCTAGCGTCGTTCCGCTCTCCGAGGTCATCGTAGGCGATGTGCGGCCCATCCTGCTCACGCTACTGGGCGGCGCGGCGCTATTGCTGCTGATTGCGTGCGTCAACGTTGCCAGTCTGCTGCTGGTTCGCTCCGAAAGCCGCCGCCGCGAGATCGCCGTTCGCGGCGCACTCGGCGCATCGCCAGGACGACTCATGCGCCAGTTCGTCACCGAAGGCGTTCTGCTTGTCGCCATCGCCACCGTGCTAGGCATTACGGGAGCCTTCAGCGCGATGCAGTTGCTGATGCGGTTGCTCTCCAAAGACATGCTCGCCCGAATGCCCTACCTGCAAGGGCTCGGCCTCAACCACCGCGTGCTGGCGTTCGCGGCCTGCGTCGCTCTATTGGCGGTGTTGGTGTTCTCGCTCACGCCAATCCTGCGCCTCTCAAGATCGAAACTGCGCGACGATTTGAATGAAGGTTCACGCGGCGCAGGCGGTACTCTCTGGCGACGCGTCGGTTCCAACCTGGTCGTTTTGGAACTGGCCATTGCCGTGGTGCTTCTGGTCGGCGCCGGTCTGCTGGGCAAGAGTTTCTACAGGCTTCTGCATGTGGACGTCGGCTTCCAGCCCGACCACCTCGCAACATTCCAAATCGTCGTTCCCGAATCGAGCTACAGGAAACACACGGAATCCATCGCACTCCAACGCCGCATCATTGCCGAAATCTCCAGCCTGCCCGGAGTCAAGTCGGCCGCACTCTCCAGCCAGTTGCCGATCAGCGGCAATGGCAACACCAACTGGATCCGCATCGCGGGCAGACCCTACGACGGCAAACACAATGAAGTGAACCAACGCGACGTCAGTTCCGGATACTTCACGACGTTACAGGCGAAGCTCCTGCAAGGCCGTTTCTTCACCGACGCCGAAGACGAGTCGAAGCCGGGCGTGGTCGTCATCAATCAGGCGTTCGCGCGAAAGTATTTTGCCGGGGAAAATCCGGTTGGACAGCATATGGGCGATACAACCCTGTCACCAAAGTCGATGGTCGAAATCATCGGCGTCGTCTCCGACATAAGAGAAGGCACGCTCGATGCCGATATCTGGCCGACGGAATACGGCCCCATCAATCAGAGTCCCGACACCTACCTCAACCTCGTCGCCCGCACGTCGCAGGACGAGGAGAGCCTGCTGCCAACGTTGACGGCCGCCATCCATCGCATCGATCCCGGGCTCGCGACCATGGGCGAAACGACGATGATGAGAAACATCGAAGACTCACCGGCCGCCTACATGCACCGCTCCTCCGCCTGGCTGATCGGCGGCTTCGCGGCGCTGGCGCTGCTGCTGAGCGTGGTCGGCCTGTACGGCGTTGTCGCCTACTCCGTCAGCCAGCGCACCCGCGAAATCGGTGTTCGCATGGCGCTCGGCGCACAACGCGCCGCGGTCTACCGCCTGATCCTCACCGAGGCCGGCTGGCTCACCGGATGGGGCATCGCAAGCGGGCTGCTTTGTTCGATTGCCGCTGCAACGTTAATGCGCAACCTGCTCTTCGGGACGGCTGCGTGGGACGCCGCGACCCTTTCCGCCGTCGCCGCGGTGCTCGCGATGGCGGCACTGCTGGCGAGCTTCATTCCGGCCCGCCGCGCGGCGTCCGTCAACCCGGTCGACGCCTTGCGCGCGGAGTGAGGCGCGCCTCATCCCGCAAAGGCAACGCACAGCTTGTGCCGGCCCGTACCTCCTCCGTCGGGGAGCATACCCCCCTCCCCCTCCCTCTGTTTCTATTGCCCGGGGGTAAGTGCTTTAGAATGCTGGTCTCCAGGGCGGGAGACCTTCGTAAAATATCCATTCAAAACGACTTCGGCGCAAAATATTCCGAGATAAGGAGTTAGCGGCTGGGTTGGCGGTTGTGGGTCGATTTTCAGCTGGTAGCTGCCAGCTGTCAGCTACCAGTTTCCAGTTGCGAGGTACCAGTTTAGGGCGGAGAGCGGTGAGGAAGTGCCTACCTTTCTGTTGAGGAGCGAGGGTTCTGGACAGCTCAGAGCTTAGAGCGATTGAGCGTAGAGGTTTATGGGCGCGGTTGGCGTCTGGAAGGGGTCCTGTTCAGTTTTGAGTTGTGAGTTTTGAGTGCTGATTTAATTGTAGCTAGTTGAGATATAAATCACGCCAAGTTTTGAAAATTATTTTTGCGTGTGTTTATGCGGGGTTTGGTGGTTTTGCACAGGTTGGAGGGCTTGACAACTTTGGGGGCCTTTACCGCACCTGCCGGAGGAGAATCCACGTCCCTGTTCCTCACCTTAGCCGGCCTGCTCTTCCGTATGTCCCTCGGCTCCGCGCCTTCCGCCCGTTCCTCCGGCGGCCAGCATCTATTCTGGTAGCGAATGCCCCAACTGTCCCACGACGACGAACTTCACCTCCGCCGCGCGCTGACCGTCGCCCGCGACGCCGCGGCCCTTGCCCCGCCTAACCCCACCGTCGGGTGCGTCGTGGCGCGCGGGGACACGGTCCTCGGCGAAGGCGCACACCTCTACGACGCGCGAGATCACGCGGAAATTGCCGCCCTCAAGTCGGCCGCCGCGCACGGCCACGATGTTCGCGGCGCCACCGTCTACGTCACACTGGAACCTTGCGCTCACCACGGCCGCACCGGCCCCTGCGCCGACGCGCTCATCGCCGCCGGGATCGCCCGCTGCGTCGTCGCTACCGTCGATCCGAACTCGCAGGTCCGCGGCTCCGGCATCGCCAGGCTGCGCGACGCCGGCGTGGAAGTCCACATCGTGGCGACCGAAGACGCACTCGCGCGCGAAGCCCAGCGGCTCAACGACGCCTTCGCTTTCTCCATCCAATACGGGCGTCCGTTCGTCACCCTCAAGGCCGCACTCTCGGTGGACGGCAAGCTCGCACCGGCACCCTCGCAACGCACCGCGGCCGGACCGCATTGGCTCACGGGCGAGGCTGCGCGCGCCGACGTGCAACTGCTCCGCCACTCCGCGGACGCCATCCTTACCGGCATCGGCACCATCCTTGCGGACGACCCGCTGCTGACCGACCGCACCGGCCTGCCTCGGCGCCGCCCACTGCTGCGTATTGTCCTCGATAGCCGGCTGCGAATGCCCCTGGATTCCCGGCTGGTCAAGTCGGCCGAGGACGATGTGCTGCTCTTCTGCCATGAGACCGCACCCGCGCACCGCATCCAGGGGCTCAGCGAGTTGGGCATCGAGGTCGTCCCCCTGGAAGGCGACAACGCCAGCCGCCTCGACCTTAGTGCAGCGCTCGCTGAGCTGCGCAGCCGCAGCCTCATCAGCCTGCTCGTCGAAGCCGGCTCGACGGTCAACGGCAGCTTCCTCGCCGCCGACCTCGTCGACCGGCTGGTGCTCTACTACTCCGAGATCGAACTGGGCGGCGACGCGCTGCCGTTCGCAGCGGGCATCGGTTCGCCTTACGTGCTACAGCAACAACTGCACCGCACCGACCGCGTCACCCTCCCCAGCGGAGCGGGCGAAGACGTCCGCATCTCCGGCTACCTGCACGATCCGTGGCCCTGAACCTGTAACCTAGACGTATGTTCACCGGCCTCATCGCAAGTACCGGCACACTGATCTCCATCACTCCGACCGAGGGAGCGGCGCGCCTCCTCATCTCCGCGCCCGAGTTTGCCGGGCGCTGGTCCACGGGCGACAGCATCGCCGTCAATGGCGTCTGCCTCACCGCGCTCCACGCCCCCGACCCCGACACTTTCTCCGCCAGCCTCGCCACCGAAACGGTCGAACGCACGACCCTCTCGCACCTCGCGCCCGGCACCCTGGTCAATCTGGAGCTGCCCACGCCTTCGGGGGCGCCGCTCGGCGGTCATGTCGTGCAAGGCCACGTCGACGCCACCGGCACTTTCGTTTCGCTGGTTCCACTTCATCCGGGGATGGACGCGACCGACTGGCGGCTGACTGTAGAAATCCCGGCGTCGATGACGCCATACATCGTTCCTCAGGGCTCGATCACCGTCGACGGCATCAGCCTCACGGTCGCGCGCGTCGAGGGACAGCGCGTCGAGATCGCCATCATCCCGCATACGCACGCGTCGACTAATTTGCGCGGCCTGGTGGCCGGGTCGGCGGTGAATCTTGAAGCGGATGTGCTCTCGAAGTACGTGGCGCGCCGAGCGCCCTCGACTCTGACCGTCGGATATCTGCTTGCGAACGGCTATTAGACCGGCACCCTGGAAGGAAATGAATTTTGACGTTAGCTCTGCCTAAAGGAAATTTCAAAGCCTATCTGTTCGACTGCGACGGCACCATTGCCGACTCGATGCCACTGCACTACAAGGCCTGGAAGCACATACTCGATCGGCATGGCTGCCCGTTTCCAGAGGAGCAGTTCTACGCGTGGGGTGGGCGGCCGATCCGCGAGATACTGGCTACGCTGAACAGCCTCCACGGCCTGAATATGCCGATCGACGAACTGGCTGCGACAAAAGAAAAGCATTACTACAGCGTGATTTCCGAGCTTGAGGCCGTGCCGGAAGTTCTGGAGCACATTCATGAAGCGCATGGACGCGTTCCGTTCGCCGTTGTGTCGGGGTCTACGCGTGAGTCGGTTGTGCGCTCGCTTGAGACTCTTGGTCTGCTTGATCGCTTCGACACGCTGGTCTGCGCGGGTGACTACACGCGCTCCAAGCCCGCCCCCGAGCCTTTTCTTATCGCGGCGGAACGCCTTGGGATTGCTCCCGCCGATTGCCTGGTTTTTGAAGACACGGATATGGGTGTCGATGCTGCCAAAGCTGCAGGTATGGGCTGGGTGAGGGTTCCGCAGCCGCATGAGCGGTAGAGTCGTGCATCTTGCGGATGCGGAAAGACGAATCTGTTCAGGTGCGAGGGAGGGGGGTCGAGGAGCGAGTTTTTTGGACAGCACAGAGTTTTGAGATTTTGAGCGTAGAGGTACAGAAAAATAAAGGCCGCGGCCGAAGCCGCGCCCTTCACAAATCGAACCTCGCTCTACAGCGAACTCATATTGTGCAGGAATTCCTGGTTATTGCGGGTCTTGCCCAGCTTGTCGGAGAGAAGCTCCATCGCTTCCACCGGCGAAAGCGGGTTCAGCACCTTGCGCAGAATCCATGTACGCTGCAGGTCGTCCTTCGGAATCAGCAGTTCTTCCTTACGCGTGCCCGAGCGCTGAATGTCGATCGCCGGGAAGACGCGCTTGTCGACCAGCTTGCGGTCCAGGATAATTTCCATGTTGCCCGTGCCCTTGAACTCTTCAAAGATCACTTCGTCCATGCGCGAGCCGGTATCGACGAGCGCCGAAGCGATGATGGTCAGCGAGCCGCCCTCTTCGATATTGCGCGCCGCGCCGAAGAACCGCTTCGGACGTTGCAGAGCATTCGAGTCCACGCCGCCCGAGAGCACCTTGCCGCTGGGCGGAACGATGGTGTTGTAGGCACGCGCCAGGCGGGTAATTGAATCCAGCAGGATCACCACGTCGCGCTTGTGCTCGACCAGCCGCTTGGCCTTCTCGATCACCATCTCCGCGACCTGTACGTGGCGCGCCGCCGGCTCGTCGAAGGTGGACGAGATGACCTCGCCCTTCACCGACCGCTGCATGTCCGTCACTTCTTCCGGGCGCTCGTCGATCAGCAGAACGATCAACACGATTTCCGGATGATTGGTCGTAATGCTGTTCGCAATGGCCTGCATCAGCACCGTTTTGCCGGTGCGCGGCGGAGCGACGATCAGACCGCGCTGGCCTTTGCCGACCGGGGTCAGCAGGTCCATCACGCGGCCGGGAATCGCTTCCCGCACGGTCTCCATCTTGATGCGTTCCTGCGGATAGAGCGGGGTCAGGTTGTCGAACAGAATTTTGTTGCGGGTCTCTTCGGGCGACTCGAAGTTGATCGCCTCGATCTTCACCAGCGCGAAATATTTTTCGCCTTCATGCGGCGAGCGCACGTTGCCCGAGATGGTGTCGCCGGTCTTGAGGTCGAACTTGCGGATCTGGCTCGGCGAGACGTAAATGTCGTCGGGGCCGGGAAGGTAGTTGTAGTCCGGCGAACGCAGGAAGCCATAGCCGTCTGGCAGGATTTCCAGCACGCCTTCAGCAAAAATGTGGCCTTCTTTTTCGCTCTGGGCCTGGAGGATCTTGAAGATCAGGTCCTGCTTGCGCAGACCGCTGGTGCCGGGGATTTCGAGCGCGCGGGCGAGCTTACCCAGTTCCGCAATGCTCTTTTCTTTTAACTCTGAAATTGTCATGTGTTCCTGAAATGTGGGGGGATTTGGTTGGTGCGGGGCGGGTCAATGCTTCTGCTCAGCGGGAAGGCCGTGCGGAAACGTGACTCGGTGGTGCGGAGGGTATTCGGTGTTGCGGATACTCTGGGTGATTGCGGAAGGATAACAGAAAACGGCAGTGCCGCGCGAGCGATTACGCGGCGCGCGGCAATGGATCTACATCGACATCTTCGCTCGTGCTCATCGGAACCGTGTCCTTGAACCGCTCGAGCACTTCGTTGGTCGTATCCTGCAGCCGGGTGTTCGGCTTGTGGAGCTTGCGCGTCGCCTTCGAGGCGAG
>DASRLB010000367.1:0-4917 GCA_035648695.1 Acidobacteriaceae bacterium
GTCTTCCAGATCGAAGACGAGCCTCGCCCGCGCCGCTTCGCCATGGGTTTCCTCGGCTGGGCGGGATGGGCGATCGCCGCTTCATGCGCGTTCGCAGCCGGCCTGCAATACCATCAGCGCCAGTCGCTTCAGGACACCTACTACGCCCAGAATACGAAGCTGGCCGAACTCACCGCGCAGACAGCGGAAGCTCAGAAGGTGATGCAGGTGCTCACCGACGGCGGCGCCATGCAGGTCAACCTGCACCTGCTGCCCAACGGCAAGCCCGAGCCGCCGAAACCGGAAGGCCATGTAGCCTACGCCGCGGACTCCGGCGCCCTGGTCTTCGTCGGCATGCATCTGACGCCGCTTGAGAACTACAAGACCTACGAACTGTGGATGCTGCCCTCGGACGGCAGCGCCGCCATGCCCGCTGGAATATTCAAACCCAATCAGCAGGGCTATGCCAGCGTCATCATGCCACCGCTGCCCAAGGGCGTCGTCGCCAAAGGCTTCGGCATCACCATCGAAGCCGACGGTGGGGCCAAGACCCCAACCATGCCCATCGTCCTCGGCATGTAGCAGGCTTGCATCACCAGGTAAAAGGGGCCGCCAAGCCCGCCCGTTTCACCACTTCCGCTCGAACCGTTCCACCACCTTCCTGTACCCTTAACAGGTGCTCCGCATCGCATCCATCGCCTTCCTGAATCCGGCCCCGCTGCTGTACGACTTCGAGCACGAACCGACCGCATCCCAACTCCGCGAAAACTACGCTCTCCACTACACTTCTCCCGCGCAGTGCGCCGCGGAGCTTCACCAGGGCCGCGCCGACCTCGGCCTCATCCCCATCGCATCGTTGACACCCTCGCTTGCCATCGTTCCCGGCTGCACCATCGCCTCGCTCGATGAGGTCCGCAGCATCCTGCTGCTCGTCAAAAACCCCCATGACCTTTCCGAAACCGAAGCGCTGAGCCGCGTCCGCACGCTCGCCGCGGACGCGGCCTCCCGCAGTTCGCAGGCCTACGCGCACATCCTCTTCCGCCATTTCTTCAACACGCACCCCGTCGTCCACGAGCAGCCAGCCGATCCCCTCGCGATGCTCGCCACAGCCGACGCCGCGCTCCTCATCGGCGACCCCGCACTCCTCGCCCGCCAGCACCGCGCCGAAATCGACGCAGCCACAACCGCCCCGCTCCTCTGGCTCGACCTTGCCTCTCTCTGGCGCCGGCACACCAGGCTGCCGTGGGTCGCCGCCGTCTGGGCCGTTCGCCCCGAAGCCATCACCGACGCCGCCCAGCTAACCCGCGACCTCTGCACCTCCCGCGACAACGGCCTCGCGCATATCGACCAGCTCGTCCGCGAGTGGACCCCGCGCATTGCAGTCCCACCGGAAACCATCCGCGCCTATCTCACGCGCAACATTCACTACACGCTCGACCCCGCCTGCATCGAGTCCATCCACCTCTTCCGCACCCTCGCGGCGGAAATCGGTATCCTGCCGCCGCTGCGTACTTTGCGGATGGTGTGAGCGTCTACACTGACAAGAAGTTTCCGGTTCCAGGTTGTGGGTTCTCGGTTCTCGGGAATAGCGGGATTCGCCGCACCTTATTACCGACAACCCACAACCGAGAACCCACAACCTCCCTCATGCTTCCGCCGCTCCAGCCCGCCGCCTTCCTCGCCCTCTTCGCGGCTTCGCGTTTCATGCACTTCGTCTCGCACCTCGGTCTTCTTGGCCTCTTCCTGGTCTCTATCGTCGACTCGTCCTTCGTGCCGCTGCCTGTCCCCGGCGTCACCGACGTCATGATCGTGCTGTTCGCCGCGCACCACTCCAACGTCATCCTGCTGGTGCTGGTCGCGACGATCGGTTCCGCGCTCGGCGGCCTCTTCTCCCACATGGTGGGACAGGCCGGCGGCATGGTCTTCCTCGAAAAACATGTCCCCGCGCGCATCCTCGGCCCGGTCACGCGCTGGATGCAGTCGCACGCTCTGCTCGCCGTGGCACTGCCCGCGATCCTGCCTCCACCCGCGCCGCTCTCGCCGTTCGTACTCGCTGCGGGCGCGCTCAACATGGGCCGCAAGCGCTTCATGATCGCGTTCACCGTCAGCCGCTTCGTTCGCCACGTCATTGCGGCCTGGCTCGGCGTACATTACGGGCACGGCGTCCTGCATCTCTGGAAAGACCTCACCGCCCGCTGGGGCGACGCCTTCCTCATCGTCCTGTGGAGCGTCATCCTGCTCTTCGCCAGCTACGCCTTCTTCAAGCTCTACCGCACCTCACGTCGCGTCGGCATCGGCGCCTCGCGCAGACGGGCAGCGGGTCCGGCAACCGATCCGCAGCCCTGATGCGGCTTTCACCCACGCCCTCTGATAAACTCAATCTGTGCCGGGTCCTACGCGACGCGATCCCGCCAACCCCGCCAGGTCCGGAAGGAAGCAACGGTAACGGGCCATCACGGGCGCAGTAGGGAAACCCGGTACACTTTTCCCCTTTCTTTATCGCTATTGACCAATCAAGAGCGGTCACCGACGACGCTAAAGACACATGTTCTGCGCACTTTCCGCCCGTCATTCGTTCATCCGACAGTCATCTGAACGAAACCGCGCTAAGATGCTTTCTGCTGTACCTTGTCGAAATCTGCCGCCGTTCTCGATTTGGAGGGTCCCAGTTTGAGTCTCACGTTGAAGCCACGCCACAGCGTCCGCGCCAAAATTTCCGCCGTCGGAGCTTACGTTCCACCTCGCCTCCTGACCAACGCAGACCTCGAAAAACTGGTCGCCACCAACGACCAGTGGATCACCGAACGCACCGGCATCCGTGAGCGCCACATCGTCGAAAAGGGCGTGGGCGCCAGCGACCTCGCCGTCGAAGCGGCCCGCAAATGCCTCGCCGCGCGCGGCATCGACGCCACCGAAATAGAAGTCATCATCGTCGCCACCGTGACGCCGGACATGCTCTTCCCCGCGACGGCCTGCCTGGTGCAGGACAAGCTCGGGGCCAAAGGGGCGTGGGGTTTCGACTTGTCGGCGGCCTGCTCGGGCTTTCCGTATGCGCTGCAAGTCGGCGCGAAGCTCGTCGAATCCGGCGCGCACAAAAAAGTCATGGTCATCGGGGCCGACGTGATGAGCTCCATCATCGACTACACAGACCGCGCGACCTGCGTCATCTTCGGCGACGGCGCAGGCGCTGTCCTGCTCGAACCTTGTGAAGAGAGCGAGGTCGGGCTCATCGACTTCTGGCACGAAATCGACGGGTCGGGCGCGGTTTCGCTGAACATGCCGGCCGGCGGAAGCCTTCTCCCCGCCTCGGCCGAAACCGTCGCCAACAAGCAGCACTTCGTCCACCAGGAAGGCCAGGCGGTCTACAAATTCGCCGTGCGCAAGATGGCCGAAGCCGCGGAAACGGTCCTTTCCCGCAATGGCGTAACCGGCACGGACCTCGGCTGCTTCATCCCCCACCAGGCCAATAAGCGCATCATTCTCTCCACGGCCGAGCGCCTCGGCCTCCCCGAAGACCGCGTCATCATCAACATCGACCGCTACGGCAATACGACGGCCGCGACCATCCCGCTCGCCATGAGCACAGCGATGGAAGAAGGCCGCATCAAGAAGGGCGACCTCGTCCTCCTCGCCAGCGTAGGCGCAGGCTTCACCGTAGGAGCAACCCTATTGCGCTGGGAGATTTAACTCAAGACTCAAAACTGACAACTCAAAACTGAACAAATCCCGCTTTCCTCCACGCTCAACAACTCTGCGCTCCAAGCTGAACAAAACCCCTCGCTCCTCTACAGCACCGTTTTTCCTCGCAGCTCGTGGCTCGTCGCTCGTAGCTCATTACCACCCGCACTCAAACCGGCACGACTACGCCCCCAACCCCAACATCCTCACAATCGCCAGAGCATTCGTCGTCCGATTCACCCCCGGCTTCAGCAAATAATCGAAGGCCAGTGGATCGTCCTCGACCGGCGAAGCCATATGCACATTCAACCCGCCCAGCTCCGGAACCTCCGCCAACTCCGCCAGGGCAAGATCATGCGTCGAGAGCGCCCCAACCGCTCCCGCGCGAATCAAAGCCCGCAATACAGCTTCCGCCGCAGCCCGCCGGTCCGCCGAGTTTGTCCCGCTGAAAATCTCATCGATCAAGAACAAACACGCGCCTGAACCGGCAAGCGCCACAATATCCCGCAGCCGCTCCACCTCCGCCAGAAACTTCGACTTTCCCTCCGCCAGCGAGTCCACCAGCGCCAGCGACGCTCCCACCCGCAGCGCGCTCATCTTCGCGCCCCGCGCGCATACCGGAGCCCCTGCCAGCGCCAGCACCGCATTACACCCCACGGCCCGCAGCAAGGTTGATTTTCCAGCCATATTCGACCCCGAAATCAGCAAAAACCGCGTCGCGGAATCCAGGCGAACGTCGTTCCTTACAGCCACGGAAGCGGCCAAAAGCGGATGCGCCAGCCCCTCCGCGACAAACGTCGCCCCACCTTCAACGATCTCGGGATAAACATTCTCCTGATGCTCCGCCGCATACGTCCCCAGCGCGAGCAGCGCCTCAAACTCCGCCCACGTCCGCACCCATTTGCGCATCGCTTCGCCGTGCTGGCGCTTCCACGCCTCCAGCGAAATCGCGGCGTGGCTTCCGACTGCCAGCAGCAGCGCCGGGGCGTAGTACCACTCCTTGGCCCGCTGCTCGACCAACATCAGGCTGCCGGAAAGCGACTTCAACGCCCGCTCCTCACCGACCGCATCCTTCTGCAACCGCCGCAGCAACTCCGCCGAAAACGTCTGTTCCTGCACCAGCTTCAACCCATCGCGCAAAATGTTCGTCTGCCCCGCGAGCCGCTGAGACCCTTCCATCTCCGCCATCACCCGTGGCCTCAGCCAGAGCGCAAACGCCCCCTGCAGAGCCAGCAGCGCACTGACATTGCGCGGCAACGT
>DASRLB010000368.1:0-3630 GCA_035648695.1 Acidobacteriaceae bacterium
GGTAGCCGCGAATACCCCATCCGTGATACAACAGGCTTGTGGACATGAGTTTGTCTCCTTTCTGAAGCTTGGTAACTCCAGAGGAGACGGCCATGTCCATTTTTTTTCAAGCACTACCTACGCAAAAGCCGGAAGAACCGCAATTAATGAGGCAGCGGACGCTCCCGCAGGGCGCCATCCGGAGACGAGCCACAGGCCAAGAGACCACTGACCGACGACCACGCACCAGTCAATCCACCGCCACACCGGTGACACGGCCAGACTCGTCGCTGCGTCAATCAGCACTTCCGCCTTGAGCGTCGCTGCCGCAAATAGCAACACGGCAAAACTTCCTCGCACGATTGCCGAAGTAGCAGAACTCATTCAGATTCCAAAGTGTACCGGCTGCAACTGTTTGGAGCCGCCGAACCGGCTATCGTTCTGATTTGGTAAGGTGCCGGTTCTTACGGCGATATAGGATGATCCAGAACACTGCGACGAGCGCGCTGCCAACGATAATCGCGGTCCGAATGGCGACCGAACGGCGACTTACCTGCGCATTCCGCACATAGGTTGCCATTGAGGTTGTCGTGTAAAGTTTGGCGGCCGAAGGCCCTACATCCGTGGTTATCTTGCCCTCCGGCGGCGTGTGAACGACCCGCGCGCTCGATTCCGCGAGCGGCATCAGCTTGTACTTCCCGTCACCTAAATTCGTATAGGAAATCCTCTGAATCTCGTCGAGCACATTCGCCCCCGTTGGAAACACTACCTCGACGTCCTGCTGCCTGACGGCACCGATCTTAAAATCCTTGGCCGCATAGGTGACCTCTGTCGTCTCCGCGCTGTCGCGCCCGGTCCCGCGCCCTAGTGCCAAAATCGGAACCCATACGCCTGAAACCTGGCGTGCGACCTTGGTTTCGACGGTATTCTCCATGATTTTCTGGTCGTTAACATACATATTGTAATATAGAATCAGGAATCCGCGCGCGGGATCGAGCCAGAGCTCGCGGTGGTAAGGGTCTGCGTTCACGCTCACCACAATCGCTGAGATACCGTCCCGTTCCGCGGCGGAGACCGCAATTTTCGATTTCAGATTGACGGCAGCGTCACGTAGCCACTCGGCAACAGACATAGCGCGCAACATGATCTGCACATCAGATCCCATGACTGCGGCGAATCTGTGCTGATAGAAGCACACATAGGGCTTAGGATCAATCTCCCCCATTGGCGCGTTTTTCCCGCTATAGGGAGGGAATCTAAGGCGCCTCGCCGTTTTGCCGTCCCAATTCTCCTCCGACTCGTCACGCGGGTTGCTGTTGTCGTCATCGTCTGCATGGTAATCCAGAATGTGCATCCATTTGGTCGCCCCAATCCGGCGGAATTCCTGGATGGAATGATGCATCTTACGACGCCCGCCGTCGCTCTTGCGAACGTTCACGGCGTCTTCAAATACCGTATATTCGACATTCTGAAGCGCGGCATCCCGCGCGTCGAGGATCGTCAGTACAACCTGGAATTTTTCAGCTTGCGTAAGCGAATTGAACGCCTTCCAATCGAAAGCAATCGGCGTGACTTGCGCGCGACACGGCGCCACGGCGAGCAACGCGCAGAGCGCACACCACCAGCGGATCGAAATTAACATTGGATCTCCATGAACAACAATATGTGGCGGAGGTTCGTCCGCTGTGCTAGTGCGGCGTGCAGGTCGCAAACGTGCATTCGTTACCCTCTGCGCCACCCATAATGCACACGCAAATGTACTCACCGCCCCCGAGATCTGAACGACTGCATGTGCCGGCCTGCTGATTCCCGCAGGACAGTGAGCCATCATTCGTGTCGCATGAGGGCTGATTCACCACTGCGTAATCGGAGTTATAGGCAATGCAAATGTATCCTCGCTCGTCGCCATTACAGCCATTGCACGGGGCCTGAATGAGTTGCCCTGGATGATTTGGGTCATTTATCTGGCACGTTGGACTCATGGTGTGCTGCCAATCGCCATTGCAGGTTGCCTGCCCGGGCATGCTTTGTCCATTGCAGGCAGAATCTGAATCGAGCGTGCAAATCGCGGCCGGCCAAATATTAAGGCCGACGACACCGCCAACGACCGCAACCAACGCAATTGCAAACACTGAATGTAGAAGATACTGACTACGCATGGATGTCTCCTTTTAGACGTTGTGTGGGAAATCTACGGTGCGATCGGATCGCACTCTTATTTTTTATGTCCAAGGATTACGATCGGAATTTCCAGTCGGTCGTCGCCGCTCTTTACCCGCAGGCGGGCCGTGCCCAGCACAGATGACATGGAGCGGTATCGAACCGTAATTGGCACGACGGTGGCGCTTCCATCCGAAGAGAAAATGCCCTGAACAACTTCCAATGAGGGGTCTCCCGTCACTGCCTCAATCACGGCCTGCAACGCCGGCACCGCTTCGCCGCCTGCGATCCGAAGCTGGATTATTTGCGTTCTTGTCGTCTTGGGCTGGTTGGGGTCAAAAAGGATCGACTGCGGCGTCGCGCTGATCGCGCCCCTGGACCGAAAACTGAGGACGATCGGCGCCACTGCGTCGCTGAGGGTGGTTTTAATGAAAACGGCATGCCGTTCGAAACCAGCGGTGCGCCCGGCAACAACGCTGACGGCAAATTCGCCCGCCGGCCCCTCCAGCGGCGAGTCGGGAGCCTCAACCCGGGAGATACGAACGGCTGCATCGCTGCCACGCATTTCGATGATCCGGAATGGTACGCGATAATCTGAGAACGTTACCGAAAACTTCTGCGGAGCAGATGGACCCGGGTCTATTTCCCCGAACTCCAGTTGACGGGGTCCAATCGCGAGCGGATTCGTGATCTGCGCGCTCAAAATCAGCGTGACGGCGGCGCCTGGTGATTCGTCCGTTTGCAGCGTTACGCGAGCGCTCTGGAGACCATTACGATCTCGCCAGTTTACTTTGAAAGGCACTTTAACCGTCTCACCCGCCCCGATAACGTCCGATGCAAGTGCTGCGGTCGTGCATCCGCAGCTCGTGGCCGTGCGTGTAATTCGAATAATCTCGTGAGAACTGTTTTTAAGAATAAACTCATGTTCGAGGGAAGCGGCCCGCACCGGCGTGATTTGACCGAAGTCATACTCGTAGTCCGGGCCGATCAATTGGCTGGAATTATTCGTCGCGGCGGCGGATAACCTGGACCTTCGAAACCGAACCGCAAGGCAGACAAACGCAAGCGCGACGCACGCGACGAGAGTTGCATATGCCAAAGTTCGCTTGGCGCTAGTATTTTTAATCGCGAACCTCAGCAAAGGTACTCAAGTCATCGACAGGCGCGAGATTGATTTTCAACGCCGCATGGAACCTAAAATTCGTGTCACCGGCGTGCCATCGCCAGGCGGCGACGCACAGAAATACCGCCAGCAGGAGCATCGCCGCCCGCCGCACCCACATTTTTCCCACGCCCCAGAGCAGCCATGCGGCCATTCCCCACTCCAGGGCGATTGCCGCCCATTCCCCCGATGAGCGCGCCAGCGGAAGTCCCGCCTGCCCAACCAGCCGTTGCAGCTTCAATCCAGTGGCAATCAGAAGTATCACGGCAAACGCGAGGCTGACGAAATCGTAGCCGAAAAATTGCGCCGGGGGGGGGGGGGCGAAATTT
>DASRLB010000369.1:0-4023 GCA_035648695.1 Acidobacteriaceae bacterium
CGGTTGGATCGCCGGCCTGGTCAACGCCTATCCGGCGGAGTCGGTCCAGCTCTTCAACCTCGCGAAGCAGGGCAAGAATGCCGATGCGTTCGAGCTCTATCGCTGGTTCCTGCCTCTGCTGCGCTTGGACACCGTGCCGAAATTCGTGCAACTCATCAAGTGGGTGCAGGAGCAAGCCGGGGTTGGTTCGGCCCGCGTCCGCGCGCCTCGCATGGAATTGCACGGCAAAGAATTGAAGGCCGTCATAGCCGCCTACGAAAAAGCTGTGGCGGAACGCCCAACCATCAACGAAAAACCGATCGCAGATTTCGCCGGAGCATAATCGCCGCCAAGCGAAGGGCCCCTTCCGAAGACTACGAGGCCCCTAACGCTCGCGCAATCAGCGTCCGTTGCGCTACCACACCCGGCAAGCATCCGCCGGCACCATCGGCGATCCCTTCTTGCACCCGAACACCGCCCCAAACGCCGGCTGGTTCACGATCACGCCATCCACTCTGAAGTGGTCCGGCGCATGTTCATTGGTCAGCGTCTGCGCCCGCACCGCTTCGTCGCGCGAGTTCTCGCACCAGTTCTGCGCATACGCAATATAAAACCGCTGCGGCGAAGTGTAACCATCGATCTTCTTCTTCAGGTCGACGCCTTCCTTCTTCGCGCGGTCCATGTACGCCATGAACGCCAGCACGAGGCCTCCATTGTCGGCAGTATTTTCTCCGAGCGTCAGCTTGCCGTTCACCTTGATGTCGTCGACCGCGGTAAAGCTCCCATACTCATCCGCGATGCATCCGGTCCGCGCCTCGAATTTCTTCGTATCCTCGGGCGTCCACCAATCGGAAAGATTGCCCGTCGCGCCGAACTTCTTGCCCTCGTCGTCGAAGCCGTGCGTCAGTTCGTGCCCGATGACCGCGCCGATATGCCCATAATTTACGGCATCGTCGGCCTTCGGATCATAGAACGGAGGCTGCAAAATTCCCGCGGGAAAGTTGATGTTATTCATGCTGGGGTCGTAGTACGCATTCACCGTCGGAGGCGTCATGCCCCACTCCAGCTTGTCCACCGGTTTGCCGATCTTCGCCAACTGGCGATCGTTCTCGAACGCCGCGGCGCGCTCCTTATCGCCCACCGCGTCCGTCGGCGAAACCGTCAGCGAGCTATAGTCGCGCCACTTGTCCGGATAGCCGATCTTGTTCGCCACCGCGTGCAATTTTTCCTTCGCCCGCACCTTGGTCTCAGGAGACATCCAGTCCAGGGAGTCCAGGTCCTTGTCCATCGCATGTTCGATATCGCCGACCATCTCCAGCGTCTTCGCCTTCGCGTCGCCGGCGAAATACTGCTGCACATACACCTGCCCCAGCGCCTCGCCCAGCGCGCCGTCGACAGCGCCCGAGCAGCGTTTCCAACGCGGCTCCTGCTCCTGCTGTCCTTCCAGCTTGCGGCCATAGAAATCGAAGTTCTCATCGTCGAAACGCTGCGGCAGCCGGCCGGCAAACGCCGTCAACACCTGGTAGCGCAGGTACGCCCGCAGAGTCTCGATGTCGGTCGTCGTAATCGCCTGGATCAGCGCCGGCATATACCCGGGATTTGTAACGTTCAGTTCTTCCACATGCGGCGAGTGGATCGCATCCAGAAACGTCGTAAAGCGCATCCGTCCCAGGCTCTTCTCGAACTCCGGCATGGTTTCGAGGTGATAAATATTTTCCGGCGTCCGCCGGTCGGCGACACCCTGCGACGCCTTCGCCAGCGTCGTCTCGAACGCCAGTATTGCGTTCGCATCGCGCAGCGCCTGTTGCGGAGTTTCGCCGCCAAACGACAGCATCTTGGTCACATGCGCCACATACTGCTCACGTAGCGTCTTGTCCTTGTCTCCATCACGCAGGTAGTAGTCCTTCTCCGGCAGTCCCAGCCCGCCCTGGTCGACGACCGCGATCTGCTTCGTAGCGTCCTTGAAGTCCTGCATCTCGCCGTAGCCGAAGAACACGCCGACGCCGATGCGCTGCAACTTGCCGGAAAGCTCCGCCAGGCCCATCTTGCCGGTGTTGTCTATGTCGTTCAGCAGCGGCTGGATCGGCTCCAACCCCTTGCTCTCAATGGCCTTCGTGTCCATGCAGGCGGCATAGTAGTCGCCGACCTTCTGCTCGTTCGGCGTGCGCGACGCCCCACCGGCGGCCGCCTTCTCCAAAATGCCGTTCAGCGCCTGCGTATTCACGTTGTACAGCAGATAAAAGAGGTCGTTGGCCGACTGGTCTGCCGGGATGGGATGGTTCTTCGCAAAATTCCCGCAGGCAAACTTGTAGAAGTCGTTGCAGGGGTCGGCCCCCTTGTCGATCGACGAAAGGTCGAACGCCGGGGGGGCGACATAATGCGTGGTTGGCGGCGTGGCTGGAGGCGCAGCGGTCTGGGCAGCGCAGGTCAGGGCGAAAACCATGCCCGCGATGCCGGCAAGAGAGGCAATCCTGGAGGTGAAAAACATTCGATCGAATCTCCGTCTAATCCATTGAAATTCCGAGGCGGCTGGAAGTGGCTCGATGCCGCCCGTCTGTGCAACAGTAAATATACGCGGGCATGGAGATGCCGGGTTAATGCTACGACAGGGCAATAAAAGTTGCGGGCCGTTCCTGCTGCGCACGCTGCGGCTGGCGCTCGTGCTGCCGCTCGTCGCGCACGCCGCGCCCCGCCCCCAACCCAGCGTCCGCCTACAGCTCGCCAGCCTCGGCGTCCCCGGCATTCCACAATTCCTGCAGGGCCAGGGAGCGTCCCTGCTCACCGTCCATTTCGTCGACCCCACCCACATTCTCGTCACCTACAACCTCCGCGACCTCGTCGAGCGCATCCCCAACGACCCGCCCGGCGACACCGACCGCAGCACCGCGGCGCTGCTGCTCGAACTGCCCTCGGGAAAAGTCCTGGCGCGGACTCGCTGGCACCTCCACGACTACTCCCAATACCTCTGGAGCCTGGGCAACGGCCGCTTCCTCCTGCGCATGCATTCCACGCTGACCTCGATCGCTCCGCTGGCCAACCTGGCCACCGGCGACGCCTTCCGCCAGACGCCGTTCGTACAGGTGCCGGGGACGATCGACGCCATCATCGTCGCGCCCGAGGGCGACCTCGCGACGCTCGAAGCCTCTCCCCCGCGCAAGCCAAAACCGCCGCCCGGCCCGGTCACTTTCCTCAATGCCGGCGATCCGGACGCACGCCCTCCCGAAAACGTCTTCTTCGTGCGGGTCTCCGGCACCGGATCGCCCGAGTCGCCGGTCCGCGCCACCTCCGCCGGCTCGGTTAAGGCAGAGCGCGTCGCCCCGCTGCCGCTCAACGGCCGCGGCTACCTCTCCGTAACCAGCCAGAAACACATGCGCTGGACGATGCAATTCAACAGCTTCGATGGCCCCATCCGCAAACTCTCGTACGTCGACAGCAGTTGCGCTCCGTGGATGCAGTTCGTCAGCCCCAGCCAGTTCCTGGTCTTCAGTTGTCGCGGCTCCGACGATAGAATCCTGCTCTCCGCCTTCGACTTCTCGCCCCAGGAAATGTGGGAGGAGCCAATGGGCTCCTCCAGCCCCACCGCCTTCCTCTACGCCTAGCAGGCCGGACGCTTCGCCCTCGCCCGCATCACCTCGATCGCGTCGCCGGCTTCGGGTCCAGCCTCCCTCACAGGCCCGGGCCCATGGCAGGGCGCGGACGCCGACCTCACAACCACCCAGGAAATATCGATATATCAGGTCGAAAGCGGAGACCTGCTGCTCAAGCTGCCCTGTTCACCCGTCTCCCGCACCGGCCAGAACTTCGACCTGGCACCCGACGGCCTCAGCGCCATGGTCGTCCGCGACGGCGCCATCGAGATCTACAACCTGCCGCCACTCTCGAAGCAGGACAAGAAGCAACTCGCGGAAGTCCAGCAGTTAGAGCCTCAAATACCCACTTCCGCAACCGTCGATCTGCGCCTTCTGGTCCACCCCGTGGAAGACGCCGACGACGCCGTAGCAACCCAGCCCCCAGCCCCAAAACCTCAACCTCAGACTCTCGCAC
>DASRLB010000370.1:0-28719 GCA_035648695.1 Acidobacteriaceae bacterium
ATCGTCGAGCGGGTACACTTCCCCCACCCTTGACCCTCGTGCGCGTGGAAGTTCCGCGCTCCTCCTCGGGAAAATGGAGGTCGCGCGCCTCGACACGCAAAAGCGCAACGGAGTTCTCTTGACGATTCCGTTTGTGAGGTGATAGATATGACGCCACACGGTTAATGTACTGAATGAAGGTTCTACTAATCGAACAACACAGGGAACTGAATTTCCGGCCCAATAGGAACCATTCAAGATCGGAGAGCACACCATGACCCTTTCGTCTGTTCGTGCGAGGTTGTCCCCAGGTTTTCGCCTTTTTGCAGCCATCATCGTGTTGTGCGGCGCAGGCGCGGTACTGTCATCGGCGCAGGTCCTGCGCAGTTCCATTACCGGCAGAGTCAGTGACGCCAGCGGAGCGGCGGTCCCTGCGGCGGCCATTACGGTAACCAACCAGCAGACTGGGGTCATCGCTCACACCACCACGGACACTTCCGGGAACTACACCGTTCCCGAACTGGATCCGGGCCTCTACTCCGTCGCGGCCCAAAAAACCGGGTTCTCCCAGGAGACGGCCACCGGCATCCAGTTGCTGGCGCAACAAACCCTGCGCAGCGACATGAAGCTCAAAGTGGGCTCCGTGACGGAGAGCGTTCAGGTGTCCGGCCAGTCGGGCATCATCGATACCGAAAATGGCGCCATCTCGACGGCGATCACAACGACCCAGTTGAAGAATCTGCCGACGGCGCTGCAGGATATCGACAGCTTCCTCATCCTCGCTGCCGGAGTGGGCCGCGCGACGTTCAACTCGGCTCCCCAGATCGCGGGCAGCACTCACTGGGGGGCGGACAACTTTACGCTCAATGGCGTGAGCGTGAACGACTCCGGCAACGGCGGCGGCTCGTATTCGTTCAGCCTCGGCGGAATCAATCTGCCGGCCTTGAGTTCATTGCAGGAAGTCGAAGTCGGCGGCATTGGCATGGACGCGCGCTTTAGCCGCATCGTCAATGTACAAATGGTGACCAAGGCTGGAGGCAATAAATTTCATGGGGAAGCCTATGAATATATTGAGAACACCATCCTGAACGCCAATACGGCGATAAACCTTGGCGCCGGAAAGCCACGTTCGCCGTTTCATCGGAACGAATTCGGTGGCGACGTTGGCGGCCCGGTTCTGCATAACAAAGCGTTCTTCTTTTTCGACTATGACGGGCTTCATCAAAATCTTCCCAACGCCGTGCAGGACAACCTTCCTACCACTGCGGAAACGCAGGGCAACTTTGGCGCGCTATGCGCGACCTATAATGCGAGCGGCGTTTGCACTGCTACCGGAGGCGTCCAACTCTACAATCCGCAGACCGGCCAGCCTTTCGCAAATAATCTAATTCCGTCCGGAATGATTACGTCACAGGCGAAGGCGATACTGGCTCTCGTCCCCGCACCGACCCTCACGACATCGCTCGGCCTTCCGGTAGGCACGAAGGGGTCGGATGGCGTAGTAGAACAGTTCAATTACGTGACGACGGTGGGACAGGTTGTCCACGTCAACAAGTGGGACCTTCGCCTCGATTACCATCCCACCGATCGCGACACATTGTTTGGTGTTTATTCCCACTCTATCGGCGCTCCGTGGTTCGTTCCGCAAAACACGCCGCAGACCTATGGCAACGGCCAGAACGACGGCTATAAGACGTACACTCTGAGCGCCACGGAAACGCATCTGTTTGGAAAGAACACAGTCAATTCACTGCGCGGCGCCTGGTTCGATCACGAGAGCATCCGCAGCGGCCAGAATGGTGATTTCAATCCCTACACATTGTTTCCGCAACTCACTCCCAGCAACAATCGCGGTCTACCGACGATGACGGTGACGGGCTATACGACAGGAAGCGCAAACCCGCAGACTTTTGTCAGCGACATCGGCCAGGCTAACTTTACTCACGAGTACGACATCGAAGTCACCGACGACTTTACCCACGTCATGGGCCGGCACACACTACAAGCCGGCTTCGATGAGACCGGGTTCAAAATCTACAACCCAAGCGGCGGAGACGGCCCGCTCGGCGCATTCACTTTCAACGGAACCTGGACCGGAAATCAAGGCTGGCCGGGACAACCTACGTCAGCCGGAAACGCCTTCGCCGACTTCCTCATCGGCGACGCGACCGGCGCCACAACCGGCACTCCAACGCCCGACCAGAACGTGTATAGCCGCGACTGGGAGTTCTACGCGCAGGACATCTGGCAGGTCACACCGCGCCTGACCGTCAACTATGGAATGCGTTACGTCTATCAATCGCCATGGATCACCAAGAATGACCTGGCAACGTTTTTCGACTTCACGACGAATAAGCTGTTGCTTCCCGAAGACTCCAGTACGCCCACCGCGCCTCCGGGCACCAATGCTGCGATGTTGGCGGCCTATCCCTTCAGCACCACGGGCGCTTTAGGACTCCCGAAGACCTTCTATAGCCCCGACCGCAACAACTTCGGCCCGCGGTTCGGATTTGCATGGAGGTTGACGAGCAATAACGACACGGTGCTGCGCGGCGGCTATGGGATCTACTACAACTTCAATGCCGCTTACATCGGCTTCAGTCACAACATCATGAACCCGCCGTGGGGCGGAAGCGTCGTGTATACCTCCGCCAAACCGGCGGCGCCGAAGAATCCTTTTTTGCCGGACATCACGTTCAATGCGCCATTCCCCGTGGGGGCGGCAGGGGCGCCCGCCGCGCATCCCACGATTTATGCGATGTCGCAGAATTTTCAAAATGCGAGCATTCAACAATTCAATCTGACGATGGAACATCAATTCCGCGGCAACTGGAAGGCGCGCGCGAGTTATATAGGCAATCGCAGCCTGAACCTTCCGCTGACCCAATACAACACGAATGTGCCTATCGTGCAGCAGCCCACGGTGGCCTTGCAGACCGAGCGCCCCTATCAGCCGTGGGGACCTATCCAGACCACCAACAATTTAAATCTTTCCAACACCGACCAGATGCAGCTCGAAGGACTTCATCAGTTTTCCAGGGGCTTCCTGGTGCAGGCCCAGTATGAGTGGACCAACTGCCGGGACATAGGGCCTCCGACCACCGGCGGTCCGCAAGTCATCACCAATCCACATGGCGACTACGGCAACTGCCCCTATATCGCCCGGCATGAGTTGGTTGGAAACTATGTGTGGGATCTTCCCTTCGGAAGAAATCGCCAGTATCTGAAGCATGGAGTCGTCAGCGAGATTGTCGGGGACTGGACTGTTTCCGGCATCACGACCTATGAGACCGGTCCTGCATTCTCCGTCACTGTCGTGGCGCCGGCCTTTTATCCGGGCTGGATATCCGGCAGAGCGGACATCGTGCCCGGCGTGAATCCTTATATGAAGAACCATGCTCACTCACCTACGGCGACATGGCTCAATCCGGCGGCGTTCGTCTCGCCCGTACCCGGCGCGTGGGGCGATTCTCCGCGCAACGGTTATTTCGGGCCCGGATATTGGAACTGGGACATGAGCCTGCTGAAGACCTTCGTCATTCACGAGCACCAGGGCCTGCTGTTCCGCGCCGATTTTCTGAATGCGTTCAATCACACCAACTGGGACGACGGCGGCACCTCGATCGGTGGAGTCGCCGCGCCTGTCATCGCCAACGTAAGCACCAACCAATACCATGGCACGGCTGTCTCGAACTTCGGCGTTGTCACCACAGGGGAAGGCAATCGCGTCATCCAGGGCTCGCTGCGGTACACATTCTAGGCCGGGCAGGCGCGGACTCTCCTCCGCGCCTTGCCCAATCCACTGAAGCGATAGAAGGGTGAGCCCGCGATGAATACCTCTGTCCCTGCCCTGGCAACACCGTCGGGAGCGCGAGACCGGATGCGCGCTTCCGCTCATCCGGTTTTCGCCGAACATATCCTCAGCCCTATTTTCGAGTTTAATTGCCGGCATTATTTTGTGCCCCTGTTAGCGGCGCATCGCGCCTGGCTCATCATGCTTGTGGAGTGCGGCATCGTCGCACGCCGACAGGCAATCTCGATCCTGCGCGGGCTCGACGATCTCGAACTCGCGGGCCCAGACGCTGTTCGGCCCTTCGACCCCGCCGTCGAGTACTACTACCTGCACGTCGAGCGCGCGCTTGTCGCCCTCGTGCCGGGAGGCGAAGCCGTTGTCGGAGACCTGAACCTCGGCCGCACGCGTCCCGAGCCCCTGGGGCGCATGCTCGTCCGCGCAAAGCTCCTGCACGTCCTCAACCTCGTGCTAGACGTGCGTGAGATCCTGCTGGCCCGCGGCGAAGCCGAGGCCGACACGGTGATGCCCGGCTACACGCACCTGCAACATGCGCAGCCCACCACGCTGGGCCATTATTTCCTGGCGATCCACGACCACTTCGAGCGCGACACGCAGCGCCTCTTTGCCGCCCTCGAAGTCACCGACCAATGCACCCTCGGCTGCGGAGCGATGTCGGGCACGAGTTTGCCCGTCGACCGCGAGCGCGTGCGCCAGCTTCTGGGCTTCGGCGCGCTGTGCGAAAATACCATCGACAGCGTCGCCGCTTCCGACCATGTGACCGCGTCGGCCGCGGCCCTGGCCAGCGTCATGACGGTCCTCGGCCGCCTCTGTCAGGACCTCTACGTCTGGTCCTCGCAGGAGTTCGCCATGATCGATGTCACCGACGCATTCTCGTCTCCCAGCAGCCTGATGCCGCAGAAGAAGAACGCGCTGGTGCTGGAATATCTGCGCTCCCGCACGGCCCGCACGATCGGCTCTCTGGCCGGATGTTTCGCCGTACTGCACAATGTCGGCTACATGGACACGGAAGAAGTGGAACTGGAATGCTACCTCCCGCTATTGGAGTGCTTTACCAATTCTGAGCAGTCCCTCCCGACGATCGCCGAAGTCCTGCGCACGCTCCAGCCCAACCGCGAGTTGATGCGCAACCGAGCCGCCAGCGGCTTTTCCAGCGTCACGGCGCTGGCGGAAACCATCCAGAGCACGCAACATATTTCGTACCGCTCCGCCCACAGGGTCGTGGCCCGCGCGGTGTTATTGGCCGTCGAAGAAAACAAGACGGCAACGGAGATCGATGCCGCCATGCTGGACCGCGCTGCCGAAGAAATGATCGGCCACCCGCTCACGCTGGATGATGCCGCAATCTCCGCCTGCCTCGATCCATCCAGCTTCGTCCATGCTCACTCCGGCATCGGCGCCGCGGCGCCCGCGGAAGTAAGGCGCATGGCCGCCGATCGCCAGGTCCGCCTGCGCGCCGATCGCGATTGCGTCCACACCCGCGAACAGGCCATCCGCGACGGCGAGTCGATGCTCGGCGACGCGGTGGCGGCAATGATGGCGGACGCATGAAGGAATCCGCAGGCCGCCTTCCGCTGACACTTTCCGACCTCGTCGTCATCGTCGGATACCTGCTGCTGGTGCTGCTCGTCGGCCTCTACTACCGTCGCCGCACGCAGTCCGCCGACGATTATTTTGCCGGCGGACATCAAGTGCCGTGGTGGCTTGCGGGCGTTTCGCATTACATGTCGAGCGCCAGCGCCCTGGCCTTCGTTTCGTATTCGCAGGTCGGCTACACCTACGGCTTCACCGCGATCAGCCTCATCTGGGTATCGGTTCCCGGCTGCATCGTCGGCGGTCTCATCTTCGCGCGGCAGTGGCGCAGGGCCCGCGTCACAACTCCAGTCGAGTTTCTGGAGCGCCGCTTCAATCCCTTCGTTCGCCAGCTTCTCGCATGGGCCGGCATCCCCATGAAGGTTGCCGAAGACGGCCTCAAACTTTTCGCGACCAGTATTTTTCTCGCGGTGGGCCTGGGCATCTCCGCTACATGGGCCGTCGTCGTCTGCGGCGTCATCACCATCGTCTACACGTTCCTCGGCGGCCTCTGGGCGCTGATGGTGACCGACTACATTCAGTTCCTGATGAAGATCATGGCCCTCACTCTGCTGGTGCCGCTCGCCATCTGGCGTGCGGGCGGAGTGCATCACGCGATTGCTGTGCTGCCGCCGAGCTTCTTCCACGCTACAGGCGGGCCTTACAACTGGATTTACCTCGTCGGCTGGGGAGTGATGCTGACCATTACGCTGAACGGCTCGTGGTCGCTGGCGCAAAAATTCTACTCCGTGAAGGACGAGCGCCAGGCCGCGAAGGCTTCCTACTTCTCCGCCCTGCTGCATCTCATCGGCGGGCCCGCCATGATCCTGCCGGCCATCCTCGCGCGGACGTTCCTCCCCGACCTTATCGCGCAGCATCGTACGGCGGACGTCTACGTGCTGCTGGTCATCAAGCTGCTTCCGGCCGGCATGGTGGGGATTATTGTCGCGGCAATGCTTTCCGCAACCATGGCAACCGTCAGCTCCGACTTCAGTTCCATCGCCAGCGTGCTGACCAAGGATGTCTATCAACGCCTCATAAGCCCCAACGCTTCGCAGAAGAAGCTGGTGCATGTGGGCCGGCTGATTACGCTGTTGATTGGCAGCATTTCTCTCGGCATCGGCCTGTACATCGCGGGAGGCGGCGACCAGTCGCTGTTTCACTTGATGGTGCTCATCGCGACCGCTTTTATCGCGCCATCGTTCGTCCCGTTGATGGCCGCGCTGGTTTCGCGTCGACTCAACTGGCAAGGCGTCGTTGTCGGATACTTCCTCGGCCTGTCGGTCGGCCTGTCGCTGCTCGGGGTCCGCGCCTGGTATCTGCCGCATGGCCACTGGGCCTGGCTGCAGTTCAACTTCGACGGCTTGGCCATCCTCATCAACACCGCGGCAACCATTGGAGGCATGTGCGTTGGCACTATGATCTTCGGCAAGGCCGGCACCCAGGGCAAGAAGTTCGCGGAGATATTCACCCACCCTGAACCCGCGCCGTCCAGGGCGAAGCGCGGCCGCCAGAATCTGGAGCAGGTGAAAGTGATCTCGCTCTCGACTGCATCTGTCGGCATATTGCTGGGAATCGCGGGCGCGTTGGCCGCTTCACGCTCCGCACGTCTCCTCGACCTTGGAATCGCCGCTTGCCTGATTGCTCTGGGCGCGTACCGGCTCCATCGCGCCCGCCAAACCGTAAGCGCGATGGAGAATGCGTAGCAGCCTCCCATCCACGCCCGCCGTTTCGGTCCAGGGGCAAAAGTTGTCAAGCCCCCCATCCTGTGCAAAACCCCCAAACCCCGCATAAACACAGGCGAAATTAATTCTCAAAACTTGGCGTGATTTATCTCTCAACTAGCTACAATTAAATCAGCACTCAAAACTCACAACTCAAGACTGAACAGGAGACCTCCAGACGCCAACCGCGCCCATAAACCTCTACGCTCAATAGCTCTGCGCTCTGAGCTGTCCAGAACCCTCGCTCCTCAACAGAAAGGCAGGCACTTCCTTACCGCTCTACGCCCGAAACTGGCAACTGGAAACTGGAAACTGGCAGCCGGCAGCTCGAAGCTCGCAGCTGAAAATCAACCCCCAGCCGCCAAACCAGCCACTAACTCCTTATCTCGGAATATTTTGACGGCTAAGCCATTTCGATTCAACCGCTTGCAGGAGCCCTTCAACCGCGAGCCCAACATTCTAAAGCACTTAGCCAAGGGCAATAGAAATAGGAGAGGGGGAGGGGGGGTCCTCCCCAGGTACGCAGTCTGCGGACCCGCTCGAAGCGATACGCACACAACATCATTCCCGCGACCAGCTAAGTATGTCCGCATCGGCTTGAGGAATCGTAAGAGTCTCCCCCTCGCGGGCCATCGATTCGTGGATTGCCTCCAGCGTCGCCGTCACCTGCCGCCCGTCGTACCCGGTCACCCTCGGCGTCGTGTCGTTCAGGATCGCATAGGCGAAGTCTTCCAGGCACCACGGAAACGCGCCGCGCAACCTGCCAAAGATGTCCTGAACGAGGAAGCCCTTCGGATAGGAAAATTGCTTTTCCGTGCTGATCTCCAGCGACTCGCGCTTGCGGTCCAGAAGCACATGCCCGGCGCTGCCGATGAGTTGAATATACGAGTCGACATTGGTCGGGAAGGTGTTTGGGTAAATCCACCCCGACTCGAACGTGACGAAAGCTCCGTTGGCAAACTTCACCTGGGCCTGGATCACGTCGTAGGTCGGAATGCCGCGGGCAACGAGCACCTCCTTGCGTCCCCAGGCGCGCGCTTCGACCGGCTCGCTGTTGACGAACCAGCGCACCAGATCGATGTCATGCGCCGAGAGCAGCCACGCGCAGGTCGTTTCGCCAGCCCATCGAATGTTTTTGGTGGACACAATGATCGTGTCGCTCTTGCGCGCATAACCGGTCATCGGCATACCGATGTCTCCCGCGGCGATGGTGTCGTGCGCCTTCTGGTACGCGGAGAGCCAGCGATGGTTGAAGGCCACCTGGATCTTGCGGCCCATCTTGTGCGCCAGCCGCAGCAGCGTGTCGGCCTCGGCGGTGCTGGTCGTAAACGGCTTCTCGCAGAACACGTGACGCCCGGATTCGAGGGCAGCCTTGACGAATTCAAAGTGCCAGTTGTCGGGCGTTGCGACGACGACGGCGTCGATGTCGTCGCGCTCCAGCATCTGGCGGTAGTCGCTATAGCCGGGCATGCCGTACTGCGCCGAAACTTCGTCCACCACTTCCTGCCGCCGCGCGCTGACGGCAGTAACCCGCGTCAAATGGCTCTCCGTAAATACCCGGACACACATGCGGCCCATCTTGCCCAGGCCAATGATTGCAATGCGAACTTGATCCATGATTTCCAACTTTCCGTGCTGATGCTTCCGTCAAATATCGCTGCTTCTATGATTCACCCAGAAGGCGCAAAAAGTTATACCGCAGAATCTTTTCCTTGTCCGCGTCGGCGATGCGCGCCGTCAGCACATCCGCCAAGGTGCCTGCGGGATCAAGCGCCGGCATGTCGGAGCCGAACACAATCCGTTCCGCTCCGACGCGATTGACACAGCGCGCCAGCATCGTGCGCTGACGCTGCGAGCCCGAAAGCTCGAGGTACAAATTCGGCGCAGCCTCCGCCGCCTCCTGGGCCTGCTCATAGCCGCGCCACGTCACGCCCGAATGTCCCATCAGGATATTCGCGTGCGGATACGCTCGCCCAATCGCCGGAAACAAGTGCGGCCCATGCAGCGGATGCGAGTCCCAGGTGTGTACCAGCACGGTCGCTCCGGTCTGGTCTGCATAGTCCCAGATGGATGCGTAATCCGGCCCGTTGACGGGGTATTGGTGGCCTCCGGGATGCAACTTGATCAGCGGCGGATGGTGAAAGTGCGACCACCGTTCCAACTCACGCAGCGCCTCCCCCGGCACACGAGGAGTGACCGTGATATAGCCGAGAAACCGCGCCGGATGACGCCGCAGCACATCATCTACTTGGGCATTGCCGTTCGGCGCATCGTTCCAACAGGCCAGCGAAGCAGTTACGGCGAGGCGTTCGATGTTGAGATCGTCCATCACCTCCAGCATCTGTTCCGGCTCGGTCTTGTACGGGAACTGCACGCCGATGCGCAGGTGTCCGTGAGCATCGATGACGGAAATGGGCGAGCGCATCATGACGCCGCTCCAGTCTGCGCGGCATCGAGCAGCCGGCGCAGATTGCCGCCGGCAATTGCCAATCGCGCGTCGTCCGGAATCCGTGCCGAGGCCAGCACGCCGAGCGAAGTCGCCGGAGTGAACAACGGCAGTTTGCTTCCGTAGAGGACACGGTCGGGCCCATGGCGCTCGACGAAGTTTTCCAGTTGCCGGTAAGCGAGATACGTCGCGCTATCGAAATAGAGAGTCGGGAAGCGTTTCAGAAGCGGCACCATAAAGCTGTCGAAGCGATAGCCGATATCCATCAGCACCAACGGTAGGCGTGGAAAATTTTCGAGCAGGGAAATCAGCGGCTCCCACTCCAGGTCTTCGCGGGCGATCAGCGTCAGCACCTGATTAGCTTGCAGATATTCGAACAAATCGCCTGCGCCCCACGCGGTCACCGGAAAGCTGTGGTTCAGGTTCTTCGGAGTCAGTCGCACAGCTTTAGGTTTGCGCGCGTCCAACTGCTCAAGAAACACCGGATCGGGCACTGCGGCCCATGCCGGAATCAACCGTGGATCGACGATCTTCGCCAACGCTTCATTGCCCACTCCTGCATCAAATTCCAATCCGGTCCCGTGCGCTGCGACCGCCGTCTGGATGAAGTAACGCGACATCTCTTCCAGCAATTCCGGCGCATCCATTGCCACCTGGCCATGCGGCCCGGACGGCCCGACGCGGGCGTTCACGTCCCAGATGTTCCACTCCGCGGCCTCGCCGAAAATGCTTTCGTTAGTGAATGGAGACATGATGCTCTCCCGGAAGCGGCAGCGGCACGCGAATCATTTTGCCCTCATAGATTATCGGAATCGGCTGGCCATCCACGCTCACCGAAACAGGCGCAGTGTCGCTGAAAATTTGCAGAACATTCTTAGCCGCAGTATGCACCGTCAGTTCCATGCCGGCGACCACAGGTTCCCACGTCACATCGGCCGGCATGTCCGCGCGGAAGATTGCCTGTCCACCCTCGTCCACGTCTTTCGCGCCGATTGCCAGCCAATTCCCTTCCTGGCGCGCGAATGCCGAGCCATCCGTCGACAACGTGTCGAGGTTCAGCTTGCCCGTTCCCGAGCGGAACACAACACTGGCGCCCGCCGTGCGCAGGCCGTCTCCGGCTGGCTCAGACCATGCCTCCAGCGGCGCTTTCACGTCTGCAACACCAGCCGCGAATTTCATGCCCACCATAAATTGTGTCTCGGTGGTCTTGGGAGAAGTCAAAATCAATTCCTGCCTCGGTTCGATGTGCTGACGATCGAGGTCGGTAAACATCGTCGCCTGAATCGGCGTGATGGCCGTAGTCCACGCCGAATTTTTTCCCGTCGCTGTAATCGATGCGTTGGCTTCCTTCACCTGGATCGACGCGGTCGCGCCCTCGCTGCTCAGCTTCGAATTCGGCGGACTATGCAAGAGCCACGAAAACGTATGCGCCTCGGAAGCGCTCACCGTGTCATGCACGATCAGGATACCCGGCTTCAGAAAAAAGAACTGCCGCTGGTATTTTTGCAGCACGCCATCGTAGGCCGAAGTAAGGTCCGCGGAAAGATAATCGATAGTCTGCGAAAGCATCTGCGACGTGAAATGGGGATGCTCAAACCCTGCCCAGAATCGGCCCGCTATCGCCGTCTGGCTGAAGGCGTTTCCATCGATCAAGAGTGCGTTATGTCCCGCCGCCTGCGTGAAATAGTCTGCATAGCGCGGGTCGGTGTAGTAGTTCCCATAACCCGCTTCGTCGATCAACTCCGCACCAAATGCCGCCACTTGAAAACTGCCTTCGTCGTTATGCTGATGGTTGAACCATGGGCCGACGCGCAGTGAAATCACCGTAGCATCGGCATCCCATCCGCTGCGCAACGCCGCGCTGCCTCGCAACGGAAAGACGCGCGACGGTGGCGGAGCCGTAAACGCCGGCACGGCTTTCGAGCAGCACGCCAGGTCGATTGGGCCAAGATTTTCTTCCAGCAGATGTCCGTTCTGACCGGCGTCGGCGCCCTTGGAAAGATCGAGGTGTGTGCCGGTATCGTAGAGCGCCTGCAGCTCCGGAATGCCGGTAAACGCCGTGCCCCACGCGAAGCCCGGAAGCCCCGTGAGGTGGCCGTTGAAGTCTCCGGTATCAAGCTGCAAACCGGGACGCACCGTAACGTAGTAAGGCCACCAGAAGCCCGCGATCATGCGGTCCGCACCCGCCGGTCGAATATGCAACGCGGCAAGAGAACTGATGCCCCACGACATTCCCTGCATCGCGAAATTCTCATACCCATACGGCTCGGCTTCGCTGCCGTCGCCGGGGAAGAGTCCCTGCAACAACTGTTCGTACGCAAAGATCAGCTTGGCGACAGCGGGCGCTTCACGCTGGTTCCATCCGGGAGTATCGCCGGCAACCGCAATCGCCGCTTCCAGCGCGCCTCCGACAGAGTTCGCCATCCAGTTGCTGGCGGCGATCGGATCGCGGTTGCTGGAAAAATATTCCTCGACTGTAGGGCGAACGACCCTCTCCCACAGCGCGTTGGCGGTGTTTTCTTTCTCCTCGGGCGAAAGCTCATCCGCGATGAGGTCATAGCCGAACGCCACTCGCTGCGCCGTTACGCCGACCTCGTAGTAGGTAGAAAGACCGTGGTTCTGAAACCGCGGCGGCACCCATGTTTGCCACTTGTCCATCGTCGCCAACGCACGGCGTGCCGAGACCAGCGCCTTCTTGTTGCCGTTCAGGCGATAGTCCAGCGCGTTATAGGCGACAGCGTCGGCATAGGCCTCGACCAGCTCGATGTACGGCTTCAACTGTCCTGGCCAGGCCGGCCTGATGCCCTGGCCGGAGGGCATCATCTCGATGTTGTCGCCGGCGGCAGCGTTGTAGGTGATCTTCGCGGCCATCGCTTCGGCGCGCTGATGAATCTGTTTGCGCAAGTCAGCATAGCGAGGCTGCTCGCGCAGTTCATCCAGTCTCGATGTCGTCAGCAGTAGGCGCGGATGGGGCGCGATGTCTCCGAGAACCAGAAAGCGAAATGCGGTGTGGGCCTGCCCCTCGGTGATCTCAGCCCGCCACAAACCGGGCGCCGCGTCTGCTCCCACGGGCACCGACCACCGAGTCTCACCGGCGGCGCCATCGTGTTGAACCACTAAATCCCCCGCGCCGTTATACAGCGCAATCCGCGCTGGCAAACCGGAAGACTTTCGCTCCACGGTCAATTCGCCGCCGCGAGCAACCGTGGAAGTTGCTACCCACGATCCGTCGACTGTCGCGTTCAGTTGCGGAAGCGACAGCGCGACCTCCGGCGCTCTCTCCGCGTGCAGCACAAACTCTTCCAGCGTCCAACGCGACACGGAATCGAGCGACGGATGCTGCAAGCGCCCGCGCAGGATGATGGCCTGGATCGGGGTTTCCGCAGTCAGATGCATCTGCGCGCCGGCGATGCGGACCGTGTGCTCGCCGGGGCCGGCGGGCAGCGCAGTTGTGTAGTGGCGCCCATCGACGCCGTTCAGGACCAACTCCAGCGGACGCATGGTCGTGCCCGCCGTGTCCAGCCGATAGCGCAGCGTGATCTCGCTCTGCGCACCGGCCGAAAACTCCAGCGGCCGCACCATGCCGAACCACGGTCTCGGCTCGCCGTGAGAGAGAAATTCGTGCTGCAGGACCGTGCTCGTTCCCTGCTTCTCGGTAAAAATTGTTGGGTCGTAGCCGATGTCCTGCGCCAGCGGGAAACTCATCCACCCCGCGTAGCCGACCGTCCAGTCGGCGCGAAAGACCCACGGCCGACGGTCTGTTCCGGGCTTGTTCGGCGTCACTGCGGCGGATCCAGCAGGCGCAAGCAACATTCCCATCACAAGGCATGCGCCGGATTGGAACATTCGTTTGCCCATAGCGTGCATTGGCTCTCCGTGCGGGGAAGAAGAAGCGTCGTTCCGGATTTGAAGCCGCAGCAATTTCGGCAGCCTGTGCATTAGGTAGAACGACAATACAATAAGATAATTCTAAATGATGGAGCGAGCAACGTCCTCCGCGCTACACAGGACGCCTGCTCGACCGCGCCACCATCGCGTCAAGCCGACGCAGGTTGTGTATCAGGTGGCGAGGATGATGGTAGTTCTCGATTCTTTTCCGCAGGCCGGAGAACTCCTCAAACGTGGCCTTCCGGCCGGTCGCGTACATCCAGATCGGCGAACCATGCGCGGTGAGCGGATAGCGCTCGCGGACGTACTTGTACATCCTGCCGAACATCTCTGCCGCCCATGCTGCCGAAGTGCGGTCGTAAATATAGAGCGTGTCGATGAGCGTTTCTTCCTGCGCCCAGAGGAGCTTGTTCAACTCAAGGCGGTTCTCGTCGACGTTCAGCAGGTTGTGGAAGACGCCGCCATACACGCGGTCCCACGCGACCTCGGCGTGCCTCTCGAAGCGTTCGACGCATACGCGGAACATCGCTTCGTCGCGCTGCCGCGTGGCTTCGTCGAGCAGCATCCACGTCATCTCCAGCGTGTTGCCGAGATTCGAGAGCTGGCCATACACATCGGCGGGGCGCGAGTAATCGTGATGCAGCAATTCGTTGTTCAACTGAAATTCAGGATTGAAGTGATAGCGTACCACCGCATCCGCGCAGCGGCGGGCAAGCCGATCCACGGCTGGGTCGGAGTCCATCTCCAGTATCTGAGCGGCTGTGCGTAACATGATCATCGAGCTTCCCATGATGCGCGCGCCCGGAAACGCCGGGGCCGTTGCGCCGAAGTACCCGCTGCCCACGGTCGGGTTGTAGTCCGGGCGGTCGTAGATCTCGACGCATTTGTGCAGAAGCTGTTTGGCACGATCCAGATACTGCTGCTGCCCGGTCGCCTGCGCATACGCCGCGTAGCCTTCGGCAACGGCTATGTCCGTCGGGATCACCCTTCCCGGCGGGCTGGAAGGCGAGCCGTCGCGGTGGATCGTCGTACACCAAAACACATCTTTCTCTGGCTGCGATTTACTCAGCAAGTCCACGCTCCGCCGCGCCACTTCCAGGTAGCGGGGGTCTTTGCCGAAGTGCATATACAGACTGGAATAGACCCAGATTCCCCGGCCTTCGAACAATGGCTCTTTCTCCATGTTGGTGTGCGTGCCGTCGAAATCCGTATTGCAGAGGAAGCCGCCGTATTCCGGGTCGAGAACGTGGCGTTCCATAAACGGCAGCCAATCGTCGAACAGGTCGCGATGATAGAGGTCGCGAAGCTGCGACAGGCTGTAGCCCAGCAGTTCGGCGTCAGCTTCACGCGGACGCTTGCTCGATTCCGCCGCCCGCAGAGCCATTCCGCCCGCCACCATCTGGGTCGTTCCCGCCGCTGCCGCCCGGAGCAGAAATTGTCGCCGCTTCATAGGTCTGTCCCCAACAGATTCATATCACGATACAGGTCGAACGCTTGACTTGAAGGGTACCGAAAATTATCATATCGAATAGATGTTTTACATATAGAACGTACTCACCGAGCAAATCGACTCGAAGATCGGCGATATGATTAGCCGAAAGTGGCTGTAAGGTTTTAGACGACGAAAGGAAGCGCTCGTGACTCTGGCGATGCTTGGCGGTACACCCGTACGGACCCAGCCTTTTGCTCCATGGCCGCAGTATGACCACAATGAAGAAGAAGCTCTGCTCCGCGTCCTGCATAGCCGCCAGTGGGGCGGTTATCACGAAAGCGTAAAGGAACTGGAGAGCAGTTTTGCGCGCTACCACGAGCTTTCGCACGCCGTGGCCTGCTCGAATGGCACCGTGGCCATCGAAGTGGCGCTGCGGGCTCTGGGTGTGGGTCCCGGGGACGAGGTCATCGTCCCGCCTTTTACGTTCGTAGCCTCTGCGAGCGCCATCCTGCTTTGCAACGCGACGCCCGTCTTTGCCGACATCGACGCCGAAACGCTGAACCTCTCGGTGCAGGCCGCGGAAGCTGCCATCACTCCGCGGACACGCGCCATCATCGTGGTCCATTTCGGTGGACGGCCCGCCGAGATGGACGCATTTCAGGCGCTGGCGAAGCGGCATGGATTGGCGCTGCTCGAGGATGCGGCCCACGCTCATGGCGCACGCTGGTGCGGCGTGCCGGTCGGCGGTTGGGGTGATGTTGCGACGTTCAGCTTTCAGTCGTTCAAGTTGATCACAGCGGGAGAGGGCGGGATGATTCTGAGCCGCTCCGCCGAGATCATCGAGAAGTGCTGGAACTACTGCAACCAGGGACGCAAGCGCGACGGCGGATGGTTCGACCACTACACGCTGGGGACGAACTACCGCATCACTGGATTTCAGTCGGCTGTGCTATGCGAGCAGTTGAAGAAGATGCCGGCGCAGACGCAATTGCGCGCGGCGAATGTCGCATACTTCCGCGAGGGTTTGAAGGATGTCCCCGGCATCATCCTCATGGAGGACGATCCGCGCATCGAGCAGCATCCGTATTACCTGATCACGTTGCGCTATCACCCCGAGACCTTCTCCGGCCTCGATCGCAACTCGGTCATTCGCGCCATGAATGCGGAAGGCATTCCATGCAAGGCCAGCTATTCTGCCCCGCTGTATCGCAACCCGGTCTTCACCGAGCAGCAAGGCATGGTCGCACGTTGCAGCGACTGGCGCGCCGGCCAGGACTACGCGAAGCTACAATTGCCCGAAGCGGAGCGGGTTTGCCGCGATGGCATCTGGTTGAACCACACTGTTTTTCTTGGCGATCGGACGGATGTCGACGACATCGTCGAAGCGTTCAAGAAGGTCCAGCGGCTGGCATCGTCGGTGCCATCGATAGAAGCAGTTGGAGCTTCAAAGTAAAGCGCACATATTCTTCCGAGGGGAGCTGTCTTGTCCGAATCGCTGTTCAACGATGCCGCGGACTGGAACCTGTTCGACGTGAACGCGCGTCTCGGCTCCTCGGGAGTCCATGGCGAGCTCGCCCTCGATACCGCTGGGCTGCTCGCGGAGATGGATCGCTTTTTCATCCGACGGGCCCTCGTTTCGCACTGGGAGTCGGAGGAGTACGAAGCGGCGTCGGGCAACGAAACTCTCGCCAGAGATTTTGCCGCTGACAGGATGACGCCGGCATGGGCTGTGATGCCCGATGCGAATTCGCTTACTGCACTCGCATTGCGCAAGCCTGTTGCCGTGCGCATTACGCCTGGCGCGACGCAGCATAATTTTTCTCTCGCAGGATGGTCGGCTGGAGGAATGTTCGACTATCTGCAGCAGCACTCCGTCGTCACGCTGATTACACTCGCAGATATCGGTTGGCCGAGCCTGACATCGCTGTTGGAAAACTTTCCGCGCTTGCCGTTGGTGCTGCTCGAAACGGGTTACCGCGCTGACCGTTATTTGTTTCCGCTTCTGAAACGTTTTCCATTGTTGCACTTCGATTCCGCGACCTATCTGGCCCATCGCCAGTTGGAGGCATTCGTCGAAAGTCTCGGTGCGGAGCGGTTGTTGTTTGGTACGCGCCTGCCGCTGTATACGCCGGCTTCATCGCTCGGCGTGCTATCAAGCGCCCGCATCTCGGACGCAGCAAGGCTTGCCGTCGCCGGCGGCAATCTGCGCCGTCTGCTTGCCGCTGCAAGCTTCGGAGGCGCGCTGTGAGATCGCCCATCGCCATCGCCGACTGCCACGGACACCTCGGCACCCATCCCGACTTTCCGTCGTACAAAGCCGAGCCCGAAGAGATGATCGCCGTCATGGACCATCTCAACATCGAGTTGCTCGCGATTACTTCGACGCTGGCTTGCTACAACGATTGCCCGCGCGGCAATGCTGAAGTCGCTCCCGTCATCGAGAAGTATCCCGACCGCTTTCTCGGCTACATCACGGTGAATCCCAACCCTCCCGGCCAGGGCGTCGCCGAGTTGGAAAAGTGGTCGCACTTCCATTCGCCGCCGTTGATTAAATTTCATCCGGGCCTGCACAAATATCCGGTGACCGGGAAGCACTATCAGCCGATCTGGGAGTACGCGAACGCCACTGGCGCCGTAGTGCTTGTGCATACGTGGGACTCCGATCCCAACTGCGGTCCGCTGCTGTTTCCGGCCATCGCTCGCGCACATCCGCACGCGCGCATTTTGCTGGGCCACTCCGGCGTGACGTGGCGCGGCTACCTGCAGGCCATTGAAGCTGCGGAGACTGCCGCCAATCTCTTCCTCGATCTTTCCGGCTCGCAGAACCATCGCCTCATTCTCGAGCACTGCGTTCGGCGTCTCGGCGCAGAGCGAATTCTGTTCGGTTCGGACCTTCCGTTTCTCGAAGCCGCAATGACCATCGGCCGCGTGCTGACCTCCAATATTTCGGACACCGCGAAGGAACAGATTCTTCGCACCAACTTTTTGCGCATGGTGAATAAAATATGAAGCTGCTGAATTTCTATAACGCTGAAGGCGCTCGGGCAATGGGCCTGGTCGAAGACAACCTCGTGTACGACCTGTCCAAAGCCTCGAACGGCGACCCGGATTTCTCAACCGTCGGCAAGTGGCTGGCCAGCGGCGATGCGACCGGCGAGCGCATCAAGAGTCTCCGCGATCAGGTCGCCGCCGATCCCTCGACCGCTATGGCTTTGAGCACTTTGAAACACGCGCCGCTGGTGGAACGCGATGCGCAAATATTCTGCGTGGGTCTCAACTACGCCGATCACGCGGCCGAGAACAACGTGCCTCCGCCAACCTCGCCAATATTTTTTACTAAGCTCCCACAGGTCGTCGTCACCCACGGGGCCGAAGTTCCCATCCCCGCGATCACCGACATGGTCGACTATGAAGCGGAGGTTGCGGTCGTCATCGGCCGCCGCGCCGATCGCGTTTCCGAAGCTGAAGCCAATGAGTGCATCGCCGGATACAGCATCATGAACGACGTGAGCGCGCGCGACTTGCAGCGTCTCGATAAGCAATGGTTTCGCGGAAAGAACTGCAACGGCTTCGGTCCGCTGGGGCCCTGGCTGGTGACTGCGGACGACATTGTGGACGCCACCGATATGGAAGTCACGCTGCGAGTGAATGGCGAAGAGCGCCAGCACTCCAACACGAAGAACCTGGTGTTCGGCCCGGCGGCTCTGATCTCGATTCTTTCGCAGACGCTGGTGCTAGAGCCGGGAGACGTGATCAGCACCGGGACGCCGGCGGGCATCGGCTCCTGCCGCAAACCTCCGGTTTATCTCCGGGCTGGAGACCGCGTCGAGATCGAAGTCGCAGGAATAGGAATCCTCGAAAACACGATGGTGGCCGAGAAGCCGAAAACCTACTAACGACAGTTCAATTACCTCTGATAACACGCAAGACATGTGCAAGAGACGACGAAACTCTTGACAAGGAAAGTTCAGTAGTGTTTTATATGCGGTATTGGCGTTCTACCAAATGAACAAGCGCATCTTCATAAGTCGGTCGGGCAGCGGCAGTAAAAGTCGGTGGCAGAACTACACCCTGGAGTGTTCGCCTGAACTCACGGTGCTCGATGCGCTGTTTTCTATTCAGCAGCAGCAGGACCCTACCATCGCTTTCCGCTGTTCCTGTCGCGTTGGAATGTGCGGTACCTGCGGCATGCAGATCAATGGCGTTTCGCGTCTCGCCTGCAAAACGCGGCTTACCGAACTCGATGGCAAGGATGTTTTCCTCGCACCTTTGCCGCATCTCTCTGTGATCCGCGACCTCGTCATTTCCCTCGCGCCGTTTTTTGAGCAGTGGCGAAAGATTTTGCCCGCAATGCGCTCACGCGATCCGGAATCGCAGGAGCTTGCGGTCGTTCCGGAAGATTCGGCGTATATGCGCCACACCGCCGGCAAGCGCGATTGCATTACCTGCGGGCTCTGCTTTTCCGCCTGTGGAGTGCTGGCGACCAACAAGCACTATCTCGGGCCGGCCGCGATCAACAAGGCGTTGCTACGGGTGCTCGATCCACGCGACACGGCGCGCGCCGAGCGGCTTGAAATTCTCGACAGTTCACAGGACGGAGTCTGGCGCTGCCATACTCAGATGAACTGCGTGGCCGTTTGTCCCAAGGGCATCGATCTTACGGAGAGCATCGGCTTCTTCAAGCGCCGGTTGCTGCTCAGGAACGGGGAGCTGGAATCGTGATTCCGCCGCGCATTCTCGTCAAGACATACCTGTCCCCGCTGATCGGCATGACGGCGTATTTCATCCAGCGCGTAACGGGCCTGTTGCTGCTCTTTTATCTTCTGGTGCACGTGCATACTGTCCACGAGATCAGCGGCGGGCCGGTAGCGTTCAACCACGCGATGGACGCCTTCAAGAACCCCCTCTTCCGGCTACTCGAAATCGGTTTGCTGGGCATAGTGATTCTCCACGCCCTCAATGGAATCCGCATTATGGCCATCGACTTCGGAGTAGCAACTCGCCACCAGAAGCGGCTCTTCTGGGGCCTCGCCGTAGTGATCGGGACGCTGATTTTCATCGCCGGCGCCCTTCCCCTCTTCATGCACTCGGTCTGGGAGAGATAAGCAATGTCGCGGAACGCCTTCGCCTGGTACATGCAGAGAATCACCGGAGCCCTGCTGGTGCCGCTGCTGATCGCGCACTTCTGGGTGGAGCACTTCATGTCCGCCACGTTGATGCGCGGCGACCTGACGTACGAGGTCATCCTGTCGCGCATTTCAAATCCCTGGTGGCAGGCCATCGACATCAGCTTCCTCCTGATCGCGCTCTATCACGGCCTCAACGGCTTTTACGGCATTGTCCTCGACTACGGAAAAATTGGTTCGCGCGCCGCGACCGCTACGCTCGTCCTGCTTGTTGCTGTCGGAGTGGCGTGGGCGATTTGGGGCATCATGGCGTTTCATAATCTATGAACATCGAGACCCTCAACACGGACATACTGATCCTCGGCGCCGGTGGAGCCGGCCTGATGGCCGCGTTGCATGCTCATACGCGCGAGCCGGGTCTCGATATCACCGTCGTCGTCAAGGGTCTGCTGGGGCAGAGCGGATGCACGCGCATGGTGCAGGGAGGATTCAACGCCGTCCTGAATCCGGCTGACTCCTTCGAGCGCCATTTCGCCGATACAATTCGCGGCGGTGGATACCTCAACGATCAGGACCTCGCCTGGATGCTGGTGAACGAAGCTCCCAAGCGCATCATCGAACTGGAGAACCGCGTCGGCTGCATGTTCGACCGCAACCCCGACGGCAGCGTTCATCAAAAGCCGTTCGCGGGACAGTCCTTCGATCGCACCGTCCATCGCGGCGATCTCACCGGCATCGAGATCATGTCGAACCTCCGCGACTACATTCTCGAGAGCCCGGTGAGAGTGCTGGAAGAAACTCGCGGGCTCGATCTACTGCTTTCAGGCGACCGCGTAACCGGCGCTCTGCTGCTGCAAAGCCACACGGGAACATTTGTCGCGGTGAATGCCCGCGCAGTGCTTCTCGCGACCGGTGGCGGCGCGCGGATGTACCGCATCTCGTCGCCGTCGCTGGAAAAGTCCGGCGACGGAATGGCGATGGGCTGGCGCGCCGGGGCCGCGTTCAGCGACACGGAGATGCTACAGTTCCATCCCACCGGCCTGCTTGTGGGTAAATCGATTGCGACCGGTGGCCTGCTCGAAGAAGGCCTGCGCGGCGCGGGTGCGTGGCTTATCAACGGCAAGGGCGAACGCTTTATGGAGCGCTACGATCCCAAGGCCGAGCGCGCCACACGCGACGTTGTGTCGCGCTCCAGCTATATGGAAATCATGGCTGGTCGCGGGACACCGCACGGCGGCATCTACATCGATGCAAGGCATCTTGGAGAGAAATTCCTTCTCGATAATTTCCCCGGAATGGTGGAGCGCTGCAGCGACAACGGATTCGACATGCTGCATGGTCAGGTCGAGGTATCGCCTAGCGCACACTTCCAGATGGGCGGCGTGCACATCGACACCGAGTGTCGCACGACCCTCGAAGGACTGTTCGCGGCCGGTGAAGATGCTTCTGGCGTCCATGGGTCCAACCGGCTTGGCGGAAATGGCGTCGCAGAGTCCATAGTGTTCGGCGCACACGCCGGCGATGTGATGTCGCAGTCGCTTCTTCCCGCGGCGCCACAGGACGCATCCAGCGCATACGTGCACGAGTTATGCTCCAAATGGAGCGCGCCATTGCGGACGACCGAAGGCGAACGCCCGAATGTCTTGCGTCGCGAAATTGAAAATCTGATGTGGGAAAAAGTCGGTCTGGTGCGCAACGGACCGGACCTCGAAGCCGCTCTCGCCCAACTCGAAACGATCCGCGAACGCAGCGAGCGGCAGTGCGCCGGCTCGGGCACTGCCTTCAATTTGACCTGGAACGAAGCGATGGATGTGACCAACATTTGTCTGAATGCGGCTCTGGTCGCTCGCGGAGCGCTGCTACGCGAAGAAAGCCGCGGCTCGCATTATCGCTCTGACTTCCCCACCAACAACCCGCACTGGCTGAAACGAATTCGCCTCCAGCAACAGGATGGCGCAATGAACGTGAGTTACATTCCCATCAACTTCCACCGCATGACTCCGCCGGAGTTGGAGCCTGCGGCGGCCACAACTTAAGCAAGGACCCAGCATGGCATCCATCTACGACACCATTGAACAAACGGCCTGCGAACTCTACATTCGCGCACTGCAGGAAATTCCCCAGGACATTCGCGCTGCTCTAGCGCGCGGACAGAAGGCGGAGATCGAGCAACAAAACGAGACCGCTAGCCAGATGATGCTCACGATCCTGAACAACATCGAAGTGGCCGACCGCGACCATACGCTGGTGTGCCAGGACACTGGACTGCCGATCTTCCACGTCACGGTGGGCAGCGACGCTCCGGTATCGATTCCCGAACTAAAAGACGCCCTGAGCCGCGGCTGTGCGCGGGCTACGCGCGAGCGTCCGTTGCGCTCCAACACCGTGCATCCCCTGACGCGCAAGCACACCGGGAACAACACCGGCGTGGGAATTCCTGTCGTACATTTTGATTTTGTTTCCGGCTCCAGCGAGATCGAGTTGCAGCTCGCACCCAAGGGATCGGGTTCGGAAAATATGAGCTTTCTAAAGATGCTCAATCCTTCCGATGGAATTCGAGGCATCCACAGATTTGTCCTGCAATGCGTCTTCGAATCCGGCGCGCGGCCATGCCCCCCGGTGATCGTCGGCATCGGTCTCGGCGGCACTTCAGACGTTGCATCCGGCCTGGCAAAACGCGCCAGCAGCTTTCGCAAGATCGGCACGAAGAACCCCGACCCCGACGTCGCGCGCCTCGAAGAAGAACTGCTGCGCGAGATCAACCAGACCGGCATCGGCCCTCAGGGTTTGGGCGGAGCGACTACGGCGCTCGCCGTACACATCGACTGGGCCCACACGCATATCAGCCAGAACCCGGTGGCCGTGAATATGCAATGCTGGCGTGGAGAACGCGCCGAAGCGGTGATTACCGCGAGCGGCGAAGTGCGCTTTCCACAGGATGAAATCCCCGCCATCACCAATCCGCAGGACGAACTCGTCGGCGCCACAAACTAGGACAGGAAAACAATGAGCGACTATCATCTCCGCGCACCGTTCGACGAAGCGACCATGCGCCAACTGCAACTCGAAGACCGCGTCTATCTCGATGGCACGCTGTTCGGCATCCGCGATGCGACCCAGCATCGCATCTTCGACGAAGGCGTCGCCCCGCCCGCCGATCTCACGGGCGCCGTCTGCATTCATACAGCTCCTGGAGTACGGAAGCGGCCTGACGGCACCTTCGAAAAAATCTCCATCGGCACCACGACCAGTCCGCGCATGGACCGCTTTGTCCCCGGCTTGCTGAACCAATATGGCGTGCGCGCCATCGTCGGCAAGGGCGGCCTGCTGCAGCCCAGCGTCGAGGCGATGCAACGTTTCGGCGCGGTGTATCTCGCCATTGTCGGTGGCGCGGCGGCACTCGAAACGCTACAGATCGAGGAGATAGAACAAGTCTGGTGGGAAGACCTTATGCCGGAATGCCTGTGGAAGTTTCGCGTGCGCGACTTCGGTCCGCTGATCGTGGCGATCGATGCCCACGGCAACAGTCTCTACCAGAAAATACAGGACCAGGCAGCCGCGAATATCAAGGCCTTGGGCTACGACTAGACGGGTGGTACCCGAGGCGTTCCGACATCTTCAGGCCATACTCGCGCACCAGTGCGCCGAGCCGCGGAATGTCTTTGGGCCGCATCTGTAGCGAAGTGGCCCCCAGATTGACTGCCGCAAGAATGCGTCCGCCACTGCCGAAGATCGGCGCACCCACTGCGCAGGTGTCGATCTCATTTTCCCCGTTGCCCACTGAATATCCCTGCGCACGCACGCGCGCCAGCTCCTTCTTCAGCAGGTCTGGCTCGGTGATCGTCTTGGGCGTCAGTGCCGGCAAAGGCAGCGTGCTCAGTATGCGCTCGATCTCTTCTTCCGGACGAAACGCCAGCAACGCTTTCCCTATCGCCGTTGAGTGCAGGTACAGCGTTCTGCCCACCTCGGTCCTTAGCCGGATGCTCGCCATCACTTCGATCTTTTCGATGTAGACCGAGCGGTTGCCTTCGAGCACAGCGATGTGGGCGGTGATCTGCGCCTTGTCGGCAAGCTCCTTCAGCAGCGAATATGTCGACTTGCGCAAGTCGATGCCGGCAATCAACTCGCTGCCCAGGCTGAACAGCTTCAGGCTGAGAGAGTAGCGGTCCTGCTCATCCTTGTGGACGTACCCCCGCGCCTTCAGCGTTTGCAGTATTGCATACGCAGAACTCTTGGGAATTTTGAATTGATGGTTGACCTCGCTCACCGTGATCGTGCGCAGCTTGATGAGCGCTTCAATGATGTCGAGGGTGCGATGGATGGCTGGAACGGAATAAACGTTCGGGCCCTTTGCAGCAGTCGGAGATGTGCCAGGAGTAGACAATGTCTAGGTGATTGACGAATGGAACTACTAGACATAGTACCATTCGCCTCGCACCGTCCTACTGCGATCCACCTTAGCGGACCTTGCCTCGCGCGGCTACGTTCCACGACCCGACGATCTCTCCCTGGCGCGCCAGCAGCACCTCGTCGTGCATATTGATGCAGGTGCAAACATGGTTAGGAATGACGGTCAGCACCTGCCCAACCGCAAACCCGGTCAGGTCGTCCGCCGTCAGATAACCGTGCTCCTCATTCAGCTTGGACACCCTTGCAGTACGCTCCATCACCTCGCCGTAGCCGACCTTTGGCCCCGCGCTCAACAGGTCCGAAGAGAATGTCTTTGAGCCGGCATCCACGATCGCATGCCCGGGCACGGCGGTAGATACGACCGTCGTCACGACTCGCACCGCGCAGTCTTCGAGCCCGCAGAGGCCTTGGTAATACGTATTCAGGTCGTTGTAGATGTACGTCCCCGGACGAATTTCCGTAATCCCCGGAACCAGATGCGACATTTCCGCGGCCGGCGTCGAACCCGCAGAAACAATCTCCACTGATAGACCAGCTTCGCGAAACGCTTTGATCGTTCGCTCCACGTCCGCCGTCAGACGCTGCATCTCCGCGGCGCGCTCCGCCTCGTTGCCCCAGACACTTCCAAAATAAGTAAACAGACCTCGCAGCGTTATGTTTGGAAGCAGCGAAATCTTCTTTCCAAGTTCGGCTGCGTCTCGACCGGCAGCGACGCCGCAACGCAGCGCTCCGGAATCGAACTCGATCAGCACATCGAAGTTACATCCAGCCTCGGACGCGATGCGCGACATCGCCTCCGCTGTTCGCAGAGAGTCGACCGCGACAATCACCCGCACCCTCGACGTCAACGCAGCAAGGCGCCGCAGCTTCTCGTCGCCAATAATCGGATGAGCGACCAGTATCTCCTTCGCACCGCTTTCGACCATCACTTCGGCTTCGCCCACTTTGGCCACCGTCAGGCCAATGGCGCCCAACTCCAGTTGTCTCTGCGCGGCTTCGAGAGTTTTGTGCGTCTTCGTGTGCGGACGCAATGCGATTCCATGCGATTCGCAATACTGCGCCATGCGCGCGAGGTTCCGCTCCATCACATCCAGGTCCACGACCACCGCAGGCGTGGAAACTTCGTACACCTTCATCCTCGGCTCACTTCCCATTGGCGTCCCTGTGCGCGAGCTTCAACAACTGCTCGCCCGCCGAATCCATCAACATCTCGCCGCCGCCTTCCGGCAGTCGCGAACTCGTCGGCTCGTAGTTCCCTTCTTCATATGCGATGCGGTTCGGAATGTACGTGTACGCTCCATTGGCGAGTTCCGCGACGATCGTGATCGGGAACGGCGAGTCTTCTTTCAATCTCAGCCCAAACTCCGCAAACATCTCGCCCGGAAACCCCACGATAGCGACCTGGTCGCCGAAAGTAAACACCTGCACCTCCGCATCCAGCGGCTCTCCGTGACGAGCATTCAATTCCAGAATCCGGGCCGCCTTCACCAGTTCAAGAAACGGCGCGGCGCCGGTCTTTCCATAGCTCGCCTGCGCACGCTTCGCTTCTGCTATTTCGGCTTCGGTGTACCGCGGCACAGGAATCTTCACAATGCGATCGCTCACACGGATCGTCGGCGCAGCTACCACCGGAGCTGTTTGGATCGTCTTCAACACATCGCCCGCCAGCACAGCACCGATGCGAGCCGCCTCGGTATAGCCCTGCTGCGGTTCCTTCCTCGACACATCGATGTGGTTCACATTTCCCGCCGCGCCGATCGTAAACAGTGTAAAGAAATCGTCTCCCTTGGCCAGCTTCAGTACCTTGCCCAGCGTGTACGAATAGTCCCCGGAAAACAGCAGCCCACCTGTCGTGTCCTGATGTACACCGAAATTCACATACGCGGCGACCGGCTTCTTCTCGTCGGGAGATTCGAAGTACAACACCGGCACACCATAATCCACTGGCCCGGCCGGACGAACGATATTTGGATTCAACTTGCCCGGATTCCAACCCACGGAACCGTTTTTCATAAAGAAGCGCCGATTGAAGCCAAGCGTAGTTTCTTTGCCGACGGCGGCCCGCATCTGCACCGGTTGCAGGACCGCGTTTGCACGCAGAATAGCGTCGGCGATCTTTGCCGGGAGCCCCTTCGTATATTCCTCGGCAATCCGCTTCGACTCGCCTTCGAGGTTGTAGCGCGACGGGTTCGTCAAGATGACCGGCGTCGTATGATCGTGCGTGGCGCTTATCATAATGTGGTCCGAAGCCAGCCCGATCTTCTTCTGGACGATTGCGCGGGCCTCCTCCGAAAGTTCTCGCGGCAGCGAGACCAGGTCGCAGGCCACCATGGCGACTTTCGTGCCGCCCTGCTCGATCACAATCGCCTTCACATGCAGAGGATCGTGCGTCCCGGTTGCGTAGCGGGGGATGTAGTAACCGGCCATCGCAGCGCCCACCGGAGGCGTGATGTCTACCTCCGCTGTACCGGCGCGAAGGTCCTGCGCATGAGTAACGCCAGTGAACAGAAAGAACAGCAGGGCTAGATATTTCATACGTCCTCCACAACACGGGTTTTCGAACTGCTCGACGCCTCGGAATATTCGGCGGTCAGCTTGCGAATCTTGTAGTTGAACTCCACGAACCGCGACTCCCACAGCTTCGCCTCTTCCTCGGTGTAGCTGTAAAAGCCTCGCCCATTCGAGATGCCGCGTCCGCCACTCTCCACGACGTCGCGCATCAGCTTGGGAATCTCTTTTTCGTTGGAAAGGTCGGGCAACAGGTCTGCCATTACGCGGTGGTAGGCTTCGACCCCCATCAGGTCCATGTAACGAAAAGGCCCGGCAAACGGTATCCACCATCCCACGTCGTTGCGCAGGGAGCGGTCCACATCCTCGACCGTGCAGACGCCGGAATCCACCAGGTGGCAGGCCTCGCGAAACATCGCGTACGAAATTCGGTTGGTAATGAAGCCGCGAATTTCTTTGCGCAGAGTTGAAGGCTCCTTGCCCCACAGCGGCGCCATCGCCGCGACCTTGTCGAGGCACGCCTGCGATGTCAGTTTGCCGGGAATAATTTCCATGAAGCGCGTCACATGCGCCGGCTCATCCCAGTGAATTCCGACGATGCGCTCGGGATGCTGTGCTCCTTCCTGCAGCAGCGATACCGGCAGCGCCGATGTGTTGGACGCAAGGATGCAGGCCGGCGAAACGACGCGCTCCGCATCCTGCAGCAACGCCCGTTTCAGCGCGAGGTCCTCGGTGACAGACTCGATCGCAACCTCCGCGTCCGCCGCATCGGCGAGATTGTTCGTCAACGTAAAACGCCGCATCGCAACGTCGACGTCTTCCAGCAGCAGTTGCTCCTCACGCATTTCGAGCAGCAGATCGCGAATGCGTTGCGGCACTACGGCGCTGCCTTCAAGATCGTTCGTGACGCCCGTAACGCGATGGCCTGCCGCCAATAGGCAGGCGCAAATGCTGCGCCCCATCAGCCCCAATCCGATGACGGCGACGCGGCCCAAAGTACGCTCTTCAACGCTCATTTTCATTCCTCCGCGGTTATTGTTCCGCGAAATCCAACCGGGCAGGCGGGCGGCGAAAGCCGCGCGTCAGTACACCCAGATATACGATTCCCAACACCACCCACGCAGCTCCAATCCACTTGGCAAGCATCGGCAGACTCCACCAGATGGCTGCGCAAAACAAGAAACCCGCAACTGGCGCAAGGATATCGGTCACAATATTGCGCTTGCGATTTTCAAAGTAAAACGTCTTCACCACCGCCGCATTCACGCCCATGAAGGCCAGGAAGGCACCGAAATTCAGCACCTCCGCTGCATGCTCGTAACTCAGTGTGAACGCTCCAACCAGGGTAATCACTCCGATCAAAACAATGTTGAATGCCGGCGCATTGGTCTTCGCGCTCAGCCGTCCAAACCATCCGCGCGGCAACACCCCGTCCCGCCCCATGCCGTAGAGCAGGCGCGCCGCCCCCACCTGTCCGGTGAGCGTTGTGCCGACGCACGCGACAAATAGCGTGATCGCCATCGCCTGGAACAGCCAGACACCGCCGGCCCGTCCGCAGACATCCAGAAACGCCGTCTCCGCATTCGGAAAATTATCGTAGGTGGGCCAAACGCGGGCTGCGAGGTAGATCTGCACCGAGCTGAACAATCCCGTCAGCGCGCAAACCAGCACAGTCGCGATCAACACATTCCGTCGTGGATTTTTTACATCCTCCGACAGCGTCGTGACGCCGTCGAATCCGATGTAGGTCAGCGCGGCAAAGGACGTCGCAGTCAGAACGTCGTGCAGGTGAAACGTCGAGCGGTTATAGATCGGGTCGAGAC
>DASRLB010000371.1:0-3561 GCA_035648695.1 Acidobacteriaceae bacterium
TCCAATATAAGGACTTAGCCGCCGATTGCGGTTGTGGGTCGATTTTCAGCTGCGAGCTTTGAGCTACCAGCCGCCAGTTTTCAGTTGCCAGGCCCCAGTTTCGGGCGTAGACCGGTGAGGAGTACACCTACCTTTCTGTTCCGGGTGCGAGGGTTGAGGAGCGAGGGTTCTGGTCGGCTCAGAGCTTTGAGCTATTGAGCGTAGAGGTTCATGGGCGCGGTTGGCGTCTGAAGGGATCCTGTTCAGTTTTGAGTTGTGAGTTTTGAGTGCTGATTTAATTGTAGCGAGTTGAGAGATAAATCACGCCAAGTTTTGGAAATTAGTTTTGCCAATGTTTATGCTGGGTTTGGGGGTTTTGCACAGGCTGGAGGGCTTGACAACAATTGGGGTTGCTAGCGATTCGATCCATCCCAGAGCAATATTCTCAGGTCGCGGAGGTTGTTGCCGGTGGGGCCGGTGACGATGGCGTCGCCGAGTGGGGCGAAGAAGCTGTAGGCGTCGAAGCGATGGAGATACGTTTCGATGTGCATACCCATGTGGCCGCCGCGCGGGCGGGTGGTTGCGTCGGCGACGGCGCCCGCCGCGGGGCTGCTGCCGTCGATGCCGTCGGTCCCCGCGCTCAGGATGGTTGTTCCGGGCGGCAGGTCCGAGGCGGCGCAGTAGAGGCAGAACTGGAGGTTGCGGCCGCCGGTGCCAGGGGCTTCCGGTAGGCGGACCGTTACTTCGCCGCCGGATAGGAGGCAGATTTTCGCGCCGGGTTTGCGCAGGGTATCGAGCTTCGTCAGGAGATGCCGCGCCGCGGCGGCATAGTCCCAATCGTCGCAGCTGTTATCTATCGTGACTTCATATCCCAACCCGCGCGCTATGCGTTCGGCCTCTTCGAGGACAGTGCTATTTCCGAGCAGCACGGCCGATGCGGCGTTGCGGAATGCTGGGTGGGCGGGCTTGGGTGACTCTTCGAGATCGGCGGCCAGAAGGGATTGGATGGAGAGCGGCAGGCGATTGTGGAGTGCATGGCGCGCGAGGATTGCGAGGCAGTCGGCGACGGTGGTGGGGTCGGGCAGGCTGGGGCCGGAGCCGAGGGCGTCGAGGGCGTTGTCGGGGACGTCGGAGACCAGCAGCATGATCTTCTCGCGCGATCCGGCCTGCGCTGCGAGCCTTCCACCCTTGACGCGCGAGAGGTGCTTGCGCACGCAGTTCACCTCGGCGATGGATGCTCCGGAGCCGATGAGCAGGCGATTGAAGAGGATGAGGTCGTCGAGCGTTACGGCGTCTGAGATTGGAAGCTCGCACATCGCCGAGGCCCCGCCGGAGATGAGGAAGAGGATGAGTGCATCGTCTGCGGAGGCACTGACGGCGTGGAGGGCCGCGCGGGCTGCGTCGATGGATGTCGCGTTCGGTTCGGGGTGGCCGCCGGGGAAGTAACGAACGTTTGCGCTCATGCGCTGCGGCGGCGCGGGCGCGGAGACGATCGCGCGTCGCTTCAGGGTTGCGGGCAGGAGCGCGTCGATGGCGTCGAACAGGGTTGCGCCGGCTTTGCCGATCGAGACGATGCAGGCTTCGCTGTGGCGCGTGAGGTCGTATGTGCGGTCTGCGAGTGCGAGGATGCTACCGTCGCATTGCACGCTGCGGGCCACCGCGGCCGCGACAGTGCTGGCGTCGAGAGCGCGGAGGAAGATGTCGCGGGCCAGGTTTCTCTGCCGCTCTGCGTGGTCGGGCTTCGTTGCGATCAAGGTCGCTTCTCCAGCGGTGAATCGCCGCTGAAACTGTAGGGTAAATTGTAGGGCGTCTGAGAGTCGCGCCATGCCTGAGCGGAACACCAGTTGCCGGTTGAGTTGGTGGAGCGGCGCGGTGAGGCGGATGAGTGTGTTCCGGGAATGTAGACTCAGCCTATGAGCGACGCTTTGCTGCCCGATACAGAGCCGGATGACGATGCCAATGACGATGGCCGGGAGTTTGCCGTCGACGAAGACGCGCTGGATGCGGATGCCGAGGACGACCTCGATGAGGATGCTCCGGCGCTCGATGAGGACGAGGCGGCGGCGCTGCGGAAGGGGCTCGCAACTTAGGCCGGAAGTTGCGCATCTGAACCCAACGTGAGCGACGAAATGGAATCCACGCAGCAACGGTTGTTGAAGGGGCTGCTCGCCGGCCTGATTGCGGGGCTTGTGGCGACTGCCGCGAAGACGCTGGCGGAGCGGTTCTATCCGCCGCGGACGCATGGCGAGCCGGAGCCTGGGGAACTGCTGGCGGAGCAGATCGCCGGGCATCGCCTGGACGATGAGACCAAGGAGATTGCCAGCAAGACGATCCATTGGGGGTTTGGGGCGCTGACCGGCGCTGCGTATGGGGCGCTGGCGGAGTTCTATCCGGCGGCGACGGCGAAGGAGGGTGCGAGCTTTGGGCTGGCGCTGATGACGCTGACCCATGCGAAGGCTCTGCCGGCGATGGGGCTTGCCGCGGAGGCCGAGGACCAGACGCTGCGCGAGCAGAGCAGCGAGGCGGCGACGCACGTGCTCTACGGCGTGGTGACGGAGAAGGTGCGCGGCGTGGTGCGGAAGCTGTTGTAGGCAGTCGCTCGCGAATAGAAATTGCGCGGGGCGAACGAAGTGCAGTTCGGTGGTTGAACGTGGCGACAGTTTCGGTGATGGCGGCGGCTTGGCAGGTCCTTCGACTGCGGCCCGCAAAAGCGCGAGCCTACGCTCAGGCTGACGAATTTGTGTGACGACTAGCTAGGTAAGCCAAGGCTTCTTTCGTCCCTGCGTTTGCTTCCAGGTAAGCCAAGGCTTCAGCCTTGGCATCTCCGGCTCAAGAACAACGCGGGCTTCAGCCCCTGGGGTATGCCTTGTTCAACTCGCCACTACACCCTCGCTCCTGCCACTTCAAACCCAAGCTCTGCGATAATAGGACCATCGTGTTACGCCTCGTCAAAACCCTTCCCACGCTCCTTCTCGCCGCCACTCTAGCCGCTCTCGGATGCCACGCTCAGGTCCCCCAGCCCGGCACGCCTCTGTCGCCCGATGTCGCCCGGCGCGTCGAAGTCCTGCTGCGCCAGAAAGCCTCGCTGCCCCCCGGCTCGACCATCCAGGTGGGTCCGCGCCGCAAGAGCGACTTCGCCGGCTACGACTCGATCGCCGTCACCTTCACCAGCATCGAAGGCACTGTCTCGCACCCCATCAACTTCCTCATTTCGACCGACAACAAGCAGGTCATTCAGATGACGAAGTTCGACATCTCCGCCGACCCCCGCGACCTCGTCTCGGGCGCAGGCCGTCCGGCCCGCGGCGGCCCGCCCAGCGCCCCCGTCCTCATCGTCGGCTTCGACGACATGGAGTGCCCCTACTGCGCGCGCCTCAACGCCGACATCTTCCCTGCCATCACCGACCGCTACAAGGACCAGGTCCGCATCGTCTACCGCGACTACCCCATCGAACAGCATCCCTGGGCCATGCGCGCCGCGTCGCCGGGCTTGGCGGTCTTGCTGTCTTTGGCGGGCGGCGGGGTCCCGATATCGCCGGCGTGGGCGTGGATGTAGTCGACCACGTTCCAATAGCCCGCGGG
>DASRLB010000372.1:0-8983 GCA_035648695.1 Acidobacteriaceae bacterium
CCGTAAACCAATGCACGCCCGTCACCAGCACACCCCGCGCCTCACACAACGCCTCACACGATTCCGCTGTCATCCCCGCACGCAACGAAACCAGCATGTGCCAGCTATTCTCCCCCGCCTCAATCTCCAACCCCGCGAGCATCTGCAACGCCATCGCCTGCCGCCGAGCCCCTTCCACCCGCTTGGCCTGAATGACCGCAGCCAAAGACCCATCCGCCGCCATCGAGCAGCCGAGACTCGCCAGCAGCGTCGAGCTCCCACTCGTCGTCACCCTTAGCGCCAGCTCAGCCTCAGCCGCCAGAGCCGCAGGCGCAACCAGAAACGCTGTCCGCAGCCCCGGCGCCACGCGCTTCGACAAACTCTCCACATAGAACGCCCGTTCCGGCGCCAGCTCCACATATCGCGGTGGCTCATCGGCGACCAGAAACCCATACGCGCCATCCTCAATAACGGTCAGCCCAAACTCACGCGCAACTTCAACCACCTTCTGTCGCCGACCCAAAGACGCCACCGCTCCCGTCGGATTATGCTGCGTCGGCATCGTATAAATCGCCGCCACCTTCTCGCGCTCGCACACCGCTCGCAACGCATCCGGTCTCATGCACTCGCCATCCATCGCGACCGGCACAACGCGGCACCCGAGCATCTGCACCTGCCGCACAAACCACGGATACGTCAGCGCCTCCACCGCCACCGTCTTCCCCACCAGCGCCGCCGCCATCACCGATGCAATCAGCGCATGATGCCCCGCCTCGGCAATAAAAACCCGCTCCACCGGCATCTCCAGCCACGCCGCCGCGAGCCGCCGATTCTCCACGCTCCCACCGAACGCCGGCAGCCGCAACGACTCCGGAGCAAACCGGTCCACCGCCGAATGCAGCAACCGATTCCACTCCCGGTCCTGCTCCGCCAGCACCGGATAATTGCTCTGCAAATTAATCATCCCCAAAGTCTACGTCTTACTCCGCGAAACTTCGCGCCTCTCTTCGCGAACTCCGCGTCAAAGCTTTTCCTCCCCACCCGCGATAAACTCAGCAAGTGAATATTCTCTTCGTCGGCGACGTCTTCGGCTCGGCCGGCCGCCACATCGTCCGCGAGCACCTGCCCCACCTCCTGGAAACCCACGCCGTCGACCTCCTCATCGTCAACGGCGAGAACGCCGCCGGCGGCTTCGGCATCACGCCCTCCATCGCGGAGGAGATCTTCGACCTCGGCGCGCATGTCATCACCACCGGCAACCACATCTGGGACAAGAAGGAAATTTTCGAGTACATGACGGTCCCCGCCGGCTCCCACTCCCGCGGCCGCCGCGTCCTCCGCCCCGCGAACTACGCCGTCGGCACCCCCGGCTTCGGCTTCTACCAGGGCGCGCTCCCCACCGGGCAGGAGTACGCCGTCCTCAACCTGCAGGGCCGCGTCTTCATGTCCTCCTGCGACGACCCCTTCCGCAAGGCCGACGAGTTGCTCTCACAAATTACCGCGAAAGTCATCATCCTCGACATCCACGCCGAAACCACCAGCGAAAAAGTCGCCCTCGGCTGGTACCTCGACGGCCGCGTTACGGCGGTCTTAGGAACCCATACTCATATTCCGACTTCAGACGACCGCATCCTCCCCGGCGGCACCGCCTTCCAGACCGACGTAGGCATGTCCGGCCCCTACGACTCGGTGATTGGCGTCGAAACCGAGCTAGTCCTGAAGCGCTTCCTCACCGGAATGCCCGGCAAGTTCGAAGCCGCCAAGGGCAACCCAAAAATGTGCGCCACCCTAATCTCCTGCGAAGGAGCCACCGGCCGCGCCCACCACATCCAGCGCTTCATGCTCGGCGAATAATTGCGGCGACTTACTGTTGAGTGCTAGCATCTTGCTAGTAACCTGCGGTCATTTCGCGGGCGAAGGAGGCACCATGGCTACTCTGGCGCAACCGCATTTGGCAGAGCGTACTTCCGAAGAGGAAGTTGATGCCCTCGTTGACGCAATGTTCAATTTGACTGAGGAGCAGCTTGCAATGATGACTCCCGGCAAACGTGCGGAGGTCATTGCAAGCATTCACGCTACCGCGGACGCGATCCCCTCACGCTGAGGAACCACTTCAGAAATTGTTGACCCTCGACGGTATCTGGTCCCTTTCCGATCTCTATCAGCTTGGCCTCGAAATCCTGTAGCGTCCCGCTTTCGATGATCTTCCGCAGGGCTCGCTTTAGTTCCAGCCTGTCATAATCGATATTTTTAGATCGCGAAACTATCTTTCGGCGTTCTTCCTGAATCTCCTCATCTTTGAAGTTGCTCTCCGACATTCTTCCTCCGCTCTCGCTGATTCCTTACCAAGATAATAGACGTTACATCCAGCCTCTCTTTGAGCAGCGATACGCTAGACTTGCTGTGCCAATCATGCCGAACTTTTCGCGCCGCACCTTTCTTCAGACCGCCACAGCCGCCACGCTTGCCCCCGCACTCAGTGCGCTCACGGAGGTGCCCCACACAGAGTCCTACCCCGAAAACGGTATTCTCATCCCCGACGACGGCTGGCACCTCTGGCTCGACCGTGCCGCCAAATGGCAGGACGACGACATCTTCCTCCCCGAAGACGTGCACTGGCAGGACGGAGTCCTCCACGGCGGCGGCCGCCCTCTCCCTACCAACGCCCCCACCGGCGGCTGGTCCGCGCTCACCCCCGGCACCAGCAAAGAAGTCCTCCTCCCCACTACCGTCGAGGCGCATTTCTGGGGCCAGTTCGGCGCGGGAGCCGACGGCAAGCCCCGCCCCTACACGTCGGAAGAGTACCGCTACGCCGTCCCGCCAACCGGTCCCGTCCCCCCCCGCCGACGACAACGTCCCCCAGAACGGCGCCTACTTCGGCATCTCCTGGTGGCACCGCGAAATCAACATCCCCACGGAAGTGCGGGGCAGGCGCATCTTCCTGCACATCCGCGGAGCCCGCCTCCGCGCCGAGGTCTACCTCAACCGCAAGCTCGTCGGCTACTCCATCATGGAGGAGCTGCCCTTCGAGTGCGACCTCACCCACGCCGCCGACCCCGGTGGCCTCAACATCCTCGCCATCCGCCTTACCAACCCCTTCGGACGCTTCGACTGGGTCGACGGCCTCAATGCAAAGTGGGGCCACGTTTCACTCTATCGTTCGCACGGCTTCGCGGGACTGGATCGCGGTGTGACGATCAGCTCGCATCAAGGTACAACTCGCATCAAGGATGCGTGGGTGCTCAACAAGTCGAGCAATTCGATCGTGGCTTTCGCAACGCTGGACGATGATCCGAACTTCGATTCACGCGCTGGGGTGCGCGATGTCAGTTTCGAGATCGTCGAACGTTCCACCTTCCGCGTACTCAAGACAGTCAGCGCGACGGCCACGGGTGCCTCTTCCGAGCAGATCCTTGCGCACGCAGAACTCGACGTGCCAGAAGCCAACTTGTGGGACCTGGATAACCCTGAGCTCTACCACTTGCGTGTGTCGCTGCCCTCCACCGAACGCAGGCCGCAGATGTTCGACGACACCCGCACCATCGCCTTCGGCTTCCGCTCCTTCACCGTCGACGGCCTCGGCACCAACGCCCTCTTCCGCCTCAACGGCCGCCGCATTCGCATCTACACCGCCATCTCCTGGGGCTACTGGGGGCTCAACGGCCTTTTCCCCGTCCCCGAGCTCGCCGAAAAAGAAGTGACGCAGGCCAAAAAGTTCGGTCTCAACTGCCTCAACTTCCACCGCAACCTCGCCAAGGAAGAAGTCCTCCGCGCCCACGACCGCCTCGGCCTGCTCCGCTACATGGAGCCGGGCGCAGGCAAGATGGCCATCGGCAAACCGCCCGCGGGCAACACCGGCGGCCAGTCCATCGACCACTCCATCGTCATGGTCAAGCCCACCTCCGACGCCGAGAAATTCGCCCAGCGCTTCATGTTCGTCAAGTGCGTGGAGATGGTGAAAGCCTACCGCTCGCACCCCTCCGTCATCGAGTACTGCCTCCAAAACGAGATCGGCGCCGACCTCAAAAATCCCGACACCATCGCCATCCTCGAAGCCATGCGTGCCGAAGACCCCTCCCGCTGCATCGTCCTCAACGACGGCTTCGTCGCCCCTCCGCGCCGCGCCGCGCAGGCCTGGTTCGAACCCTGGAACCCCAAACTCCACCGCTCTGACGAAGAAGAATGGGGCGGCTGGTGGAACCAGCACCAGGGCGCGGGCGACCAGTGGTACGACCAGTTCTACAAGTCGCCGACCGACTTCACCTATAAGTCCCCGGTCCGCGCCCAAATCTCAGAGTTCGGCGAGATGGAAGGCTGTGCAACACCCGACAATCATTCGCTGATGGTCCACCAGATCACCGACACCTACAAGAAATACGGCGGCACCAGCTACGACCTGCTCGACCATCAGGAAATCATCGCCGGCACCGACAAATTCTTGGACAAATGGGGCTTCCGCAAAGCCTTCCCCGCAACCGAACAACTCTGGAACGCGCTCGGCAAAAAGTGCTACGAAACCTGGCAAAACTACCTCGAAAACGCCCGCATCTCCGACGAGCTCGACTTCGCCGCCATCTCCGGATGGGAGTCCACCGCCATCGAAAACCACTCCGGCATCGTCGACAACCTCCGCAACTTCAAATCCGACCCCGCACCAATTTCGCAGACACTTCAGCCCATCCACCCCGTCGCCAAACAGCGCAGCACGGTCATTGCACAGGGCGAGTCCGCCACCTTCGACCTCTACTTACTCAACGACACCAGCAAGCCCGCAAACGGCACGCTCACCTTCTCGATGATCACGCCCAGCGGCAAGAAGATCGACCTCAAAACCCTCCCCGCTCCAACGCAAACACCCGACGTCTTTAGCTACCTCTTGCAGGAAGGGTTCGAGACACCAAAGTTGGAAGAGGAAGGTCTCTATCGTTTCAAGTTCGCGCTGTCGTCCGCGCCAGCGGTAACACAAACGAAAGAAGTCTGGGTTACAAACGCACCGCTGCTTGCAATCATCGGAGCTTTGCGGCCGGAACCAGCGCCGGGGGGTGGAACGCAATTCCGTGCCCCGGTTCGAGGCTTTCGCATCGCGGTTTCCGGAATCCCAAAATCTCTACGCGATCACTTGCTGGCGCTCGTCACCGCGTATGAACAGAGACCCGGCACAATAGTAGATTTCAAACCCGGCGAAAAGTACGACGCCATCATCTCCGGCGGCCTAACCTCCCACACCACCGCCGACCACGCCGCCGGCGAAACCACCGGCCTCGAATCCACGCCTCCACCGATGAAACCCGGCCACATCCCCGAACCCGGCGAAGTCGCCACACCCACCCAACTCGGCCACCTCCAGCAAGGCATTCTCGAAGCCGTCAAGGCCGGCACACCGCTCCTCGCCATCCCGCAAGCCAACACCCTCTCGGACGGCGTCGCCAAACAACTGGCTGAAGCGGGCGCTTTTAGCTTCAGTGGAAATGTCGGCGACTTCCGCGCACCGTGGATGGGCAATTGGTACTTCGTCCGCGAGCACCCGCTCTTCGCCGGGATGCCGGTCAACCAGGTAATGGGCCTCTTCTACCAGGCCAACGGCCGCCAATCCAACGGCCTCCTCGTCGACCGCGCACCAGGCGGCCCCGCCGTCGAAATCATCGCCGCCTACTCCCGCGACCACGACCGCCACGTCGGCGCGGGCACCTTCACCACCTCTCTCGGCAAGGGCAAAATCCTCTACCACCGCTGCCCCGACTTCCACCCCATCCTCCAGCAGCGCTTCCTCGCCAACGCCCTCCGCTGGCTCACCTCTTAATTTGTCATCCTTCGCCGAAGGCGAAGGATCTGCGCCTGTAGTTGCACCTCGCCGGGGAGACCCGTCTTCGCCGCCAAGGCGGGCCGCACAATCCGGCGTCCATCGTAGAGAAGGTGCCAGCTTCCAGCTAGAAAGATGATGACCAGCAGTGGGCAGTCGATGATTTTGCGAAGGCTCCAACTGGTTAGGGCGAAGGCATTGGCGACGGCAAAAAGAAAGGACAAGGCAATGCCTGCTTGCTTCGTCGTCAGGAAGTAGGTAGTCACACGCCATACGATGAGGGCCAATGGAAGGGCAATGGGTGCGACGTCATACTCGATGATGCGCGGATTGAGCAGTACCGCCCCAACCAAAAGAACAGGTGCCCACTGCTTCAGCATGAAAGCGCCCGCGAAATATCGGCGTGAGAGATAGAACAGGAATCCTGCCAGTGGCAGAGCGTATGCAAGATAGAACAAAAGATTGCCTGGGTAGTATGGAAGATGATGCGCGACCAACCACTGACTGAAAATGCCTTCGGGGCTGCAGCCGAAGTCATGGCTCAGGCTGAACATAAGCCGGACGGCTTCGAGGTAGTTGCGAAATAGCAAAGGGCAAAGCCACAACTGGCCGATGAAGAGTACAAATCCCCCGAGCGTTGTCAGGGTCGCCGGCAACCACTGTTTCCTGCTGGAAAGAACGGGGATGGCCAGCAGGGTGAGAAACGGAGGTTTCACGCACGAGGCGATCAGGATTGCGACGTAGAACCATCGCCACACATTGCGGCGCCAACCGATGACGGCGGCCAGGAGGATAGCACCATAGAAAATGTGAGCGACATTCCCGCTCAGGACGGTTCCGTCGGCAAGAAGGCCGGGAAAGAAGATGATGACCGGCGCCAGGTATTGGAAGATTCGCTTCTCACGTATGTTCGGCAGCAGCAACCCTACAGAAATCTGGGTCAGAATTGCGGTCGCGTACATGGACCAGTAAATGAAACCGGTAAAATTCACGGATAGATGACCCAAAAGGCTAAGAATGGGCAGGGTGATGGGTGGGTAAACGTAGCTAAAGGGCGGATCTGTGTTTGGTGGAATCGGACCGTTACTATAAGCAAGCTTCTGAATTCGAATGGCATCGACGTAGGGGTCGTGGCCGGATTGCAGGGAGCGAATCGCGTTGCGACAAACTGTCACGTCCCATCCGGGAGCCTGAAGGCCTATCCACACCAGTAAGGCTACAAAGACTAAGCCCCAAAGGACTAATACGAAGGGGTCATTCCTCGACAGCCGGAGACCCATCCATCCCAATTTCTTATTTTGCGATTCTCTATTCATTGTGTCGGTGTACCGAAACTATATCCCAGAAACCGGCCAAAGATGGCACATGGCTATTTCATTGCCTGTGCAATTGGGTCGAAGGCCTACTGCAATTCGTGAAAAGCATGGTCTTTCGCAGACCCATCTCGCGGATATGGCGCAAATCGATAGGGAAAATGCTCGCGCTCGCATCCAATTCGTCCCTCACCTTTGCACAACTCTCGGTGCAGCCATACCCCAAAAACCCTAACCCTAAACGGCTCTATATTTTCCGCTCTAAAGTACCCCCGGGGGGAGGGGGCCACCCCCACCCGCGCGTTACCATAAAACTTCGTGCTCACTCAGGCCATCCTCGCCGAACTCCGCTCCGCCGTTGGCGACGGGGGGCTCATCCACCAGCCCAACCAGCTCCAGACCTACGAGTGCGACGGCCTCACCAACTTCCGCGCCCTCCCCGGGGCGGTAGTCCTCCCCCAAAGCACGGCAGAAGTCCAAAAAGTCGTCCGCGTCTGCGCCAAACACAAAATCGCTTTCGTCGCTCGCGGCGCCGGAACAGGCCTCAGCGGAGGAGCGCTCCCGCAGGAAGGCTGCGTCGTCATCTCGCTCGCCCGCATGAACCGCATCCTCGCAGTCGACCTCGACAACGCCCGCATCACCGTTGAGCCCGGAGTCACAAACTCGCAGGTGACGGAACGAGTCAAAGCGGCAGGCTTCTTCTACGCTCCCGATCCATCGTCGCAAAGCGTCTGCACCATCGGCGGCAACCTCGCCGAAAACGCCGGCGGAGCGCACTGCCTCAAGTACGGCTTCACCGTCACACACGTCCTCGGCTGCGAAGTCGTTCTGCCGTCCGGCGAAGTCACATGGTTCGGCTCCGAGCATGGCGTCGTCGACTCGCCCGGCTACGACCTCGCCGGAGTCTTCATCGGCTCAGAAGGCACGCTCGGCATTGCCACACGCGCGGTCCTGCGCATCGTTCGCCGCCCCGAGTCCGTGCAAACGCTCCTCGCCGCCTTCAACGAGACCTCCGCTGCCGCGCAGTCCGTCTCGGACATCATCGCCGCCGGAATGCTCCCCAGCGCAATGGAGATGATGGACCGCATCTCCATCTCCGCGTGTGAGGCGTCGGTGCACGCTGGCTATCCCGACTGCGAAGCCCTCCTGCTGGTCGAGCTCGACGGCCCAACCGCCGAAGTCTCCGCCCAGATGGTCCAGGTCCGCAGCATCTGCGAGCGCAACGGCGCATGGGAGCAGCGCCTCGCGCAGACCGAGAAGGAGCGCGCGCTCGTCTGGAAGGGCCGCAAAGCTGCCTTCGCCGCGATGGGCCGCGTCTCGCCCAACTACATCGTGCAAGACGGCGTAATCCCCCGCACCAAGCTCCCACAGATCCTCGCCCAGATGAAGGCCCGCAGCGACGAAACCGGTCTCCGCGTCGCCAACGTCTTCCACGCTGGCGACGGCAACCTCCATCCAATGGTCCTCTACAACGGAGCCATCGAGGGCGAAGAGGCCCGCGCGCTGGAGTTCTCCTACGAGATCCTCCGTATGTGCGTCGACGCCGGCGGCTCCATCACCGGCGAGCACGGCGTAGGCCGCGAGAAGCAGTGCGAGATGAGCTACATGTACGCTGCGCCCGACCTCGCCACCATGCAGCGGGTCCGCCTCGCGCTCGACCCCGACAACATCGCCAACCCTGAGAAGCTGTTCCCGACGCCTCGCCTCTGCGGCGAGCGCCGCCACGGAGCCTACAAACCACACCCGATCGAAGCCGCGGGCATAGCGGAGGTCTTCTAATGCCCGACTTCGCCTCCATCGTCGGCCCCGACCACGTCACCGAAACGGCCAGCATCCTCACTGTCTCGCCCGCCTCCACCGACGAGACAGCCGCAGTCATGCGCCTCTGCGC
>DASRLB010000373.1:0-3293 GCA_035648695.1 Acidobacteriaceae bacterium
GTATAGAGCGAGTGCCGGGCCACTTTCCCGGCCAAAGGAGCATCAGATGTCAGAATCTATTGCTGCCCATGCCGAAGGCTCGTTTCGGGAGCATAGGGACGTAATTACAAGCTCAGCACGCCCAGCCTATCAGGCCTACCACATTCTGCACATCACCTTTGCCGTGCCGGAAAACCCGACGCGCTGGTCCGCCGATACCTGGCGCGAGGCCTCGGCCTTGCCGCGATGGCAGGAGACAATCCATTAGGCCCGTCCCAGCAGCCCCTTGTGGGTGTCTCATAATGCAAGCTCCAGATTGCAAGGACGGAGAGGCCACTAACTTGATACGATACGGCTTGTTTGTCTTGTCCTCGCGTTTCTTCAAGCCGCAGCAGCCCAAGACCACTCTAATCGCATTTTCGACCCATTTACGGGACGGTACCACTGCGGGGGACGCTGGACTGAGTTCCAGATTAAGATGACGCCCGTCACCGGACCACTCGGGATGGACGAACCCGGCGGCGGCGCCTCAACGTTTTCGGCTACCGGTCTTGATACCGCCGAAGGGACCGGAACGATCGAGTTTTCCGTGGCTATCACCTACAAGTGAAGACGGATTGGGAGCTCTATGACCAAGAATCAATGGATCGTCAGCGGATGTTTCACACTGGCATTAGCATCGTCCATGCGGGCTGACACGCTGGATGAAATTAAAGCCAGCCTGTCAAATTGCAAGAATTGTCCGAATCGCACGCTGCTCCAGGCGCGTTTGAACTACCGGCTCAAGATGATCCAGTACGCCGAGACTGGAGTAGCCGGGATTGCGGGGAGCGTACCTGGCATGACTGCGGGCGCTCGAAACGCCTTCGCCGGTATCTCTGGCACAATGGCCAGCAATGCAGGAGGCGGCATCGAGGGGAATGTCCGAGCCCCGGCGGCTAACACTCCGCTCCACGGCCAAACCGCCATGTCCGTCTACGTCAGCGTCTATGGAACCAGCGAAATCAACCCTGCCGAAATCCGCCTCTCAATCGAGGAGCAGTTGCGCCAGCTTGGCATCAATATCCTGCCGCATACCGCGCCGCCCGGGTTTCCTGTATTCAACCTAACCATTAAAGAGGTAGCCAGTTCGCACACCGTCGGGCCCTCCACACACCCACTCGACCCCACCCAACCATTTGGCAGGCAGATTACAACCCCGGGCTTTACCACTACGACGGTCGCCTTCGACCTGGCGGCCGAGTTGCGCAGGCTTGTCCCTGGCACGACGACGGCAAATAACCCCATTCAGGACAAGGCCATTTGGAAGATCGCCGAGAGCGGAGAAGTTGGGGGAGTGGCCTCAATCGGGGTCGCCGACGAAGCCCTGAAATTGGCAATCCACTTTGTCGATGCTTGGGCTTCGGTAAATCGGCCGGGACCGCCGATCGCGTTCAAACCCCGGCCGCCAATAGTTCCCGGGCCGCCGCCGCAAAGCAATCACCAGGAAATCGCCCTGTTGCGCGAGACGATCTCCGCGCTCAATCAGGGGGCGGTGGACAGCCTGTACGATGTAAGTTCAAGCCAACGCGACATGGTGGAGAAACAGTTGTCGGATCTCGAGGATGCCGGTCAACAGGTTCTGGACTGCCAGTACGGACCGCCCTTCACGCAAAACAGTGCCAAAGCGTACACACAAGGTGGTTACACGGATTACAACTTCTGGTACCCGTCCGCACCTCCGGATATTTTGAAAGATATTCTGTCGGCGTATGGTCATCCGTTTCTGAAGTTGGGGCTGATTTCCCTCACGAAATGCCCGTCGACGGCGGCGGCCGCTGAGCAATTGTTCCGTCTGCGCTTGGATACCGGCCCGCTGGCAAACTTCCGCGAAGCGGCGCCGGATTCGATAAAGTTGCGATCGGCCCCCAAAGCCACCGTGGACTCACCCGAATACCTTGCCTGGAAGAAATTCCCGCCCGGTTCGAAGGCCGCTTATACGACCTACGGGCTGAACGAGTACAAACCGGGAACCAATGGATATAGGCAAACCAAAATTTCGAGTTACACCCTGACGCTGGGATCGATTGACGACGAGCGGGCCATCGTGAACGATTCCACTATCTCGGGGAGCCACTCCAGCAATCAGCGGATTATCAAGGCGAGGCGGATAGAGCCAGTGGACGACCTAACCCAGATCGTCACAAGAGGCGAAGAGACGCTGGTACTCAACGGGAAGAAGATCCCCACGCAATGGGAGTGCTTTACGCGAGCCGACGATCCACTTACCTTTACTAAAACGTGGACCAGCGCTGAGGTGCCGGGAGGCTTGGTGCGCTTTCAGCAGCAGACTCATTCGAAGGGTCTCGACGGGGAGTACCGGCACATTTTGCAGACCCTTTATGCTCCGATCGAGGGGATGGACGCCCGGTTAGGCGACGGTCGGCCACGGGCAGCGACAAACCCGGCTCGGCCAGCGGCGACAACTATTCCAGCACCACAGACCCCGCCTCCGGCGCGTCCCGCCTCGTCCGCGACGCCTAATGCCACCCAACCCGACCTTACGACTCACTACCGCGCCGTCATGGTGCGCGCGTCCCAGGACCGGTTGGCTTTAGCCCAGGCGGGAATGAAGTTGGCCGTGGGCGGCGGCGCCCTTCCGGACGAGATCCGTGCCGCGCAAAACCGGCTGGCCAACCAGCAACGGGCCATCGCATTGGCGATACGGACGCGCGACAACGCAGCCGCCGAGCAAAGAATAGGTGACCTCGAAGACACCCTGGTCGTGATCGAAAAGTTCATCTCCAAGTAGCCAGACCGCCCCTCTCAAACTTTGTGCGCATCCGCGCGCCCGAACCGGCTTTCCCTCCCGCCACCGCGGCCTCTCTGGTGCGTTCGCCACCGCCTCCACCACCCGCTTGAAAAACTCGTTGAACTTTCGCGCCGCCTCCCGGTCCCACGGCTGATTCAAGTCGTCAGCGCGGAGCGCTCGCACGAGGGTTTCAATCCACGCGGCCCGCGCGGGCCGCGACGCCTACAGCTAAATCTCAGAAGACGCAGGGCGGAATGCGCCGCACGCGCGAACCCGGCTCTCGACGCAGTTCACGATCGCACTGCCGGTGAGCCCGCTTAAGACTCGTGGCCGTTCGAGCTGCTCCAACGGGTCGAACCACGTTGATTATCTTGGTTCGGCTTGCGTTTTGACGCGGTTTTGACGTTTCTTGCTTTACGCTGGTCGTTGGACGTGAGCGGAAAGGAGATATTGTCCATGTTACGCAGCCTGAAGAGATCGACGGGCTTTCTCACAAAGTCGTTGTTGGAATCGTACAACCACG
>DASRLB010000374.1:0-11446 GCA_035648695.1 Acidobacteriaceae bacterium
CGCTTCATGGGCGATCGCGCGCGCGGCGCCGTCGGTGAAGACGACCTTGACGCCCTCGTAGTCGAACAGCTTGGCGTATTGCTTCAGGATCGCGTTGCGGGGCTTGGTGAGGATTTCGATGAGCGCGGCTTCGTCGAGTTCGTCGAGAATACCGAGCACCGGAAGGCGTCCGACGAACTCCGGAATGAGGCCGTATTTGAGCAGGTCCTGGGGCTCGGCCTGGCGAAGGAGCTCGGAGTCGCGCTGCGGGCGGATCGGAGTGACGTCATGCTCCTTGCCGGGCTCGCCCTGGGTCTTGAAGCCGAGGGCCTTCTTGCCAATCCTGCGCCCGATAACTTTTTCGAGCCCGACGAAGGCGCCACCGCAGATGAACAGGATGTTCGTCGTATCGACGATGGTGAACTCCTGGTGCGGATGCTTGCGTCCACCCTGCGGCGGGACGTTCGCAATGGTGCCTTCGAGCAGCTTGAGCAGCGCCTGCTGCACGCCTTCGCCGGACACGTCGCGGGTGATGGAGGGGTTCTCGTCCTTGCGGCCGATCTTGTCGATTTCGTCGATGTAGATGATGCCGGACTGCGCGCGGGCAACGTCGCCCTCCGCCGCCTGGAGCAGCTTGAGGATGATGTTCTCAACATCTTCGCCGACGTAGCCGGCTTCGGTGAGCGTGGTCGCGTCGACGATGGCGAACGGCACGTCGAGCATCTTCGCCAGCGTTTGCGCCAGCAAAGTCTTTCCGGAACCCGTCGGGCCGACCAGCAGGATGTTGGACTTTGCCAGCTCCACATCGTTGCCGCGCACGCGGTTCATCTGCACGCGCTTGTAGTGGTTGTAGACGGCGACCGCGAGTTTCTTCTTGGTGACTTCCTGGCCGATGACGTACTCGTCGAGAAAGGCCTTGACTTCGGCGGGCTTGGGAAGCTGCGCGGGGGCGGCGCCGGGTTGCTGCTCGCCTTTGTCGTCCTCCAGGATCGAGTTGCATACGGCGACGCACTCATCGCAGATGTAGGCGCGCGGATAGTCGGAGGGCGAGGAGATGAGTTTCGCCACGGCGTCCTGCGATTTATGGCAGAACGAGCAGCGAAGAGATTCTTCCAGGCCCCGGGTGGTTTTCAATGCAGCGGCTCCTTCGCACATGCCGGCGGGCGCCGGGTGCGACACAACGGATTTTAGTTTACACCGTAAAGCGTGCGGAAAAGACGTACGGAAATGCTACAGGGGATGCAGGAAGTACCCGTGTCGAGGGAGGTACGGGCCCATCGGCGTTGGGTGCCTACGCGCTGCGCGGGATGCAAAGAGAAGCCCCACGCCTCAAAAGCGAGACAGGGGGCCGGTCACGGCAGTTACGAGCGTGGGCGGTCGATGATGTCGTCGATGATGCCGTATTCCTTGGATTGCGCGGCGGTCATGATGAAGTCGCGTTCCACGTCGTGCTCGATGCGGTCGAGCGGTTGCCCGGTGCTGGAACTCATCAGCTTGTTGGTGATCTCGCGAATGCGCAGAATTTCGCGGGCATGGATGTCGATGTCCGTGGCCTGGCCGCTGAGTCCGCCCATCGACGGCTGATGGATGAGGATGCGCGAGTTGGGCAGCGCGAAACGCTTGCCCTTCTTGCCGGCCATCAGCAGGAAGGCACCCATGGAAGCGGCCTGCCCGATGCAGATCGTCGTCACATCGTTCTTGATGTATTGCATGGTGTCGAAGATGGCGAGGCCGGCAGTGATGGAGCCTCCGGGCGAATTGATATAGAGCTGGATGTCTTTTTCCGGGTCCTCGCCGGAGAGGAAAAGCAGTTGCGCGATGATCAGATTGGCGACGTTGTCGTCGATCGGCGTGCCGAGGAAGATAATGTTGTCGCGGAGCAGACGGCTGTAGATGTCGTAGGAGCGTTCGCCCCGGCTCGTCTGCTCGAGCACCATTGGTATAAGTCCCATCGGGTCTCTCTTTCTGTTGCTGCTTGTTCAGGATACAGGTGGTGGAAGTAAGGGTGGGTGGACAAGAGCACCCCACCCTTTCTCAGAAGCGAGAAAGGATGGGCCACCCGATTTCCTACGACGCCAGCTTCTCGAAGAGATGCGTGGCGGTGTTCTCGCGACGCATTTGTTCGCGCATGTGGTCGAGCGAGCCGTCTTCGGCAAGGCGGCTGCGCAGGGTTTCGAGCGGCTCGCGCTGCTGGATCGACATCATCAGAAGCTCGCGGTTCATATCGTCGTCGGAGACGGTGACGTTCTCGGCGTCGGCCAGCCGGTCGAGCAGGATGGAGGCTTTGACTTCCTGCATGGCCTGTTCGCGCTGGGCGTCGCGGAGCTGCCCGAAGTCGAGTTTGCGCATGGCGTCGGAGGTCATGCCCTGCTGCGCGAGCGCGCGCAGGCCGCGTTCCAGGCGCGCGTCGATCTGCTGCTGTACGAAAGACTCGGGCAGCGGGAAGTTGAACTTGGCGAGCATGTCGTCGAGCATCTGCTCCTTGGCGCGGCTGGTGAGGGCTTCGGACTTGCGGCGGCCGACGCGCTCGCGCAGCTTGGTTTCAAACTCGGCCCAGCTTTCGTAGGCGCCCAGCTCCTTGGCGAACTCGTCGTCGCGCTCGGGGAAATCCTTGTGCTTGATGGCCTTGACGGTGATATCGTAACTGACCGTATTGCCGGCGAGGCGCGTGTCGCCGAAGTCGCCGGGGTAAACGACTTCAAGAGTGAGCTCCTGGCCGACCTTGGCGCCGCGAAGACCTTCGGTAAAGGCAGGCAGGGTCTGCTTGCCTCCGATTTCGAGCAGCACGTCGTCGCCCTTGATCGGCCGGTCGTCCGTCTTGCTTTCGAGGCCCTCTTCGCCGACTACCTGGGCGAGGTCCTGGACCTTGCCGGTGAAGCCGATTTCGGCCCAGTCGCCGTCGGCGAGGGGTCGGTCTTCTTCGATGGTCTCGATGGTCGCATGGTGGTCGAGAACATTTTCGAGCTCGGCTTCAAACTCGCCTTCGGTGAGGGCAGCGTCGGGACGATGCACGGTGACCGTGTCATAGCCGGCGATGTCGAACTGCGGAGCGGCTTCAAAAGTGGCCTTGAAGCGCAGCGGCTGGCCTTCGACGAGGAACAGCTCGGAGACCTGGGGCTGCGAGACGGGCTGCGCGTTCTGCTCGGTGAGCGCCTTGCGGAACTTGGCGTCGACGAGGGCTTCGAGCACTTCCTGGCGCACTTCCTTGGCGAAGCGCGACTTGATCAGCGACTCGGGCACCTTGCCGACCCGGAAGCCGGGGATGCGGGCGAGCTTCTGATAACGCTTGTAGGTGTGGCGGAAAGCCTTGTCCACTTCTTCGACCGGAGCTTCGACGGAGATGGTGCGGGTGAGCTCGGGGTTCAGCGTGGGAGCGGGGTGGTGATGATGCTCGTGGTCGGCGTGGTCATGGCCTTCGTGGGTATGCTCTTCGGCGGCGGGCGCGGACGCTTCCGGCGCGAGATTCTCTTCGGTGGATTCAGTGGGGGTCAAAGTGTTGCCTTCCAGATTTTGTGGGCGGGTTGGGATTGAATAGGAGCGCGTTCGAGCGCCGCCCGCCGCAAAAGTGTTGCTCGATCAAGGATACGACAAGAGCAGGGAGTAGGGAATAGGGAGTAGGGATTAGCGTGCGCCGGAACGTATCATGGATGAAGAGACAGGTGGCGTGGGTAAGGACAGCAGGTTCCCTTCGGGAATGACAACTAGAAAAGCAACTGCAAAGGCAACGGCAAGTGCAAAGGCAACGGCGAATGCAAAGATCTCGGCGAAGGCCGGGGCGCCAGTTGAGCTGACCGTGCTGCAGACGCTGCATCAGCGGATTGCCGGCTGTAAGCAGTGTCCGCGGCTGCGGGAGTACGGGGAGAACATCGGCCGGGTGAAGCGGCGGGCATACATCGACCAGGAATACTGGGCGAAGCCGGTGCCGGGGTTTGGGGATGAGAACGCGCGGATTCAGATTGTAGGGCTGGCGCCCGGGGCGCATGGAGCGAACCGCACGGGGCGGCCATTTACGGGGGACGGCGCCGGGAACTTTATGTATCCCGTGCTGCATGAACTGGGTCTGGCGAACCACGGAAATGCCGTCTCGCGCGACGACGGGTTGAAGCTGAAGCATACGTGGATCGGCTCGGTGGTGCGGTGTGCGCCGCCGGGCGACAAGCCCACTCCGGCAGAGGTGCGGAATTGTGCGGCGCATTTTGCGGCGGAGTCCGCCGCGCTGTCGAAGGTGAAGGTGGTGGTGGCACTGGGGAAGATTGCGTGGGATGGATTTCTGGCGCACATGCTGAACGCCGGCGTGATCGAGCGGCGGTCGGCGTACACGTTTCGGCATGGAGCGGAGTATCGGCTGCCCAATGGGATTTGGCTGGTGGGGAGCTATCATCCCTCGCTGCGGAACACGAATACCGGGCGGCTGAACAAGGTGATGTTTGCGAAGGTGTTTGTGCGGGCGCGAGAGCTGGCGGGGCTGCGGTAGTTTTTCTTTCGCGGCCGGTGGAGCATCCCCTGTGGCGTGTGGCGAATCTTACTAAGCTGCTGTAGCACTGCACGACATGGAGGTGCTAATGATGCGTCATAGAGAGTTTTGGATTGCCTTGGGAATCGGCGCGGTAGCGGGTGGAGTGGCGGCGTTGCTGTATGCGCCGCAGTCCGGCGTGAAGACGCGGAAACAGTTGAAGCGTGGGCTTGCGGACGCCGGCGATGCGCTGGAAGAGGCCGGCGACTACCTGAAGAAGCAGGCTGAATATCTGAGCAGGGAAGCGCAGAAGCTGATCGACAGCGGCAAGGACCGCTTCGACGCCGTGGTGGATACGGCGGGCGATTATGTGTCGACCGCGTCGAAGGCAGCTCGTAAGCTGGTTTGATTTTTGGGCCGCGTAGTGCAGCAAGGCCTCGGCATCGCCGAGGTCTTGCTGTTTGTGCGCGACTTATTCCGGTGGGCCGACGGTGACGACGAAGTAGGAGCATCGCGTGTCGCCGGCATTCGCCACCCAGTGATGATCGCCTGCCGTTACCAGGCCGATGTCGCCCGCTTCCATGCGATGCGAGACGCCGTTAATGTTGAGTTCGCAGACGCCTTCCTTCACCAGCCAGATTTCGCTGTGCAAATGCGTGCCGTCGGGCTCGTGGACCGCTCCGGGCTTTTGAGTCGTTTCGTGAATCTCAAGCCGAATGTTGCCAGCCTTCAACATGCCGTGGATGAAGGGCTGGGATACTCGCTCTGCGGCGGGGTTCTTGGGTGGGCCGGCTTTGTAGACTCCGGAGGAGAGAAGCGGCTGTTGGGGCTTCGCGGGGGCGGGTTGTTGGGCCGTAGCTTCGGGCAGGAGAGCGGTGGCGGCTAAGAGTGCGGGGAGCAGGGTTGAAAATTCACGGCGGTCCATCGTGGGGTTGATCCTCCGCTCAAACGATACGCCCCGACGATTGAGTCGGGGCGTATCGTTTGAGCTTCGAGCGGCTGAAAACTACACAGTAGTCAGCGCGAGTCCGGCGGATTTTTCCTCGCCGTCGGCCGCGACCGGACGATAGTGCAGTTGATTGTTTTCGAGATACACCTCGAGGAACGCAGGCCGCTCGGAGATTTGACCGGCGATGAGCGCCTCGGAGAGTGGGTCCTCGATGAAGCGTTGCAGCGCGCGGCGCAGGGGGCGAGCGCCGTAGCTGCGGTCGACCAGCGTCTTGTCGAGGATCCAACGCTTGGCATCGTCCTGCACCGAGAGAGTGATCGCCTTGTGGACCAGGTTGGTGTTGAGTTGCTGAATGAGCAGTTCGATGATCTGCATCAGGTCGTTGTCGGAGAGCGACGTGAAGACGATGACCTCGTCGAGACGGTTGAGGAACTCGGGGTTGAAGGTGCGCTTCACCTCCGACATCACCATCTCCTGCATCTTTTCGAGCACGACTTCTTCCTTGCCCGATTGGAAGCCGAGGTTTTCGCGCTTCATCAGGTGCTTGGCGCCGATGTTCGACGTCATGACGATGATGACGTTCTTGAAGTCGACCGTATTGCCGAGGCCGTCGGTGAGCTGGCCGTCTTCGAAGACCTGCAGTAGCAGGTTGTAGACATCCGGGTGCGCCTTTTCGATTTCGTCGAGCAGGACAACGGAGTAGGGCGAACGCTTGACGCGCTCCGTTAACTGGCCGCCCTCTTCATAGCCGACATAGCCCGGAGGCGAGCCGATGAGCTTCGAGACAGAATGCTTCTCCATGAACTCCGACATATCGAAGCGGATGAGCGCCTTCTCGCTGCCGAACAAAAACTGCGCCAACGTACGCGCCATTTCCGTTTTGCCGACGCCGGTGGGGCCGAGGAACAGGAAGCTGCCGATCGGCCGCGCCGGATTTTTCAAGCCCGCACGGCTGCGGCGAATGGCGCGGGCCAGGGCGCCGATGGCCTTGTCCTGCGCGATAACGCGGCGGTGCAGCTCTTCTTCCACGCGGAGAAGTTTCTGCGTCTCTTCTTCCTTGATCGACGTGATAGGAACGCCGGTCCAGCGGGAGACGACATCTTCAATGTCTTCGCGTGTAACGATGCCGGAGGATGAATCGTCGAGGTGATATTTTTCGCGAAGGGCGCGCAGGTTGTCGCGCTCCTTGCGTTCCTCGTCGGAGTAGAAGCGCGCCTTCTCGAACTCGTGGTTCGCAATGGCGTTTTCCATGCGATGCACGATGAACTTGATGCGTTTCTGGACCTCGGTAATCTCCTCGGGCAGCGAGGTCTGGCGCAGCTTCACGCGCGCCCCCGCCTCATCGATCAGATCGATCGCCTTGTCGGGCAGGAAGCGGTCCGGGATGTAGCGGTTGGAGTGCGAGACCGAGAAAGTGATCGCGTCGTCGGTATAGCTGACGGCGTGAAACTTCTCGTACTTCTCCTTGATGCCCATGATGATTTTGATCGCGTCCTCTTCGTTCGGAGGCGGGACCTTGACGGCCTGGAAACGGCGTTCGAGCGAGCGGTCTTTTTCGATGGACTTGCGATATTCCGCAGGCGTGGTTGCGCCGATGCACTGGATTTCGCCGCGGCTCAACGCTGGTTTCAGAATATTCGCCGCGTCCAGCGAGCCTTCAGCAGAGCCCGCACCCACCAGCGTGTGCAACTCGTCGATGAAGACGATGCAGTTCTGGTTTTCCATCAACTCTTTCATGATGGTCTTGAGGCGCTCTTCAAATTGGCCGCGATATTTTGTGCCCGCGACAATCAGCGAAAGATCGAGCGAAAGGACTTTCTTGTCGGCGAGAAAAGACGGAACTTCGCCGTCCGCAATCTTCTGCGCAAGACCCTCAACGATAGCTGTTTTACCAACGCCCGGCTCGCCGATGAGCACGGGATTGTTTTTCGTGCGGCGGCAGAGGATCTGGATCACGCGCTCGACTTCGTTGTCGCGGCCGACCAGGGGATCGAGGGTTTGATCGGCAGCGGCCTGCGTGAGGTCGCGCGAGAATTCGGCGAGTAGCGACTGCTCCTGGTTACCGCGCTGTTTGCCGCCGGAGCTGGAGCTTTGCGCGGGAGCTTTCTCCTGCGTGGTGCGCTGGAGCTCTTCGCGGATAGTGGCCAGGCGAAGGCCGCGTTCGTGCAGGATCTCCGCGGCAAAGCACTTCTCTTCGCGCAGCAGACCAAGCAGAAGATGCTCGGTGCCGATGTGTTTGTGGGAGAGGCGTTCGGCCTCTTCGGCGGCGTAGGCGAGCACACGCTTGCACTCGTTCGAGAGTGGGAGGTCGACCGAGGTCGAAACCTTTTCGCGGACGGTGGTGTGCTGCTCTATTTGCTTCCGGATGGACTCGACCGTGGCGTGGGAGCGGAGAAAGCGGTTGGTGAGCGCTTTATCTTCGCGCAGCAAGCCGAGCAGAAGATGTTCGGTTTCAATGTAGGGCGAGCCAAACTGGCTCGCTTCGTAGCGCGCGAAGAATATGACGCGCCGCGCCTTTTCTGTATAGCGTTCGAACATGCTCCCCCTTCGAACTGCCGACTCGGCGCCGTAACGCCGAGGGCCTTAGACCGTGGGCCGCCGCCGCGCTGGGTTGCGGCGGAAAAGACTGAGTGCCGGAGAGTCAGCATCCAGAGAGTTGCATCTAGTGTACCTAACTCTATCTCCCGCGGGGCAAAGTGTGGGAATCGCGGAAGATGCGGAATCTCTGAAGATTGGATGCGGCAATGCGAAACCGGTCGCAAACCACGGGAAGGGCCAGGTTCAAGACCCAGGGGTTGGGGCTGGAGTCGGGGGCCAGGAGGTTTGGCCGTTGGCCCAGTCACGGGCGCGATCGAAGAGTTTGCGGTCTTTCCAAACATTGAGGCTCCACTTGTCGCCAATGTAGGCGAATTGCTGCTGCGCGACCTCGCGGTCCCGGAAGCGGAACGCCATGTAGGCGAGTTGGTTGGCGCGGTGGCGGTTCTGGCCATACGCAGCGATCAGGCTCGCGTAGCCGCGCTGGACGCGGGGCCAGTCGATTTCTTCGTTGGCGACCTGGAGTTTGCCATTGCCCTGGTGGATCAGACTGCCGACGATCTGGAAGTAGAGAAGGTCGCCGCGGTCGCCTAGCTTGTCGGCGGAAGTTTTGGCGAAGGCGGAAGAGTCGCCGGATTTGCCGTACCACTTGGGCAGGAGATAGTTGGCGTACTGAGTGTAGAGGTACTGGTAGTCGGGTTCAAACTGGATGCCGCGGGCGAAAACCTCCTGGACGCGACTGATGTCCCAGCCCTGGGCGAGCCCGACTGTCATCATCTCTGTGTACCACTGGGGACACATGATCTTCATGTCGCGGGAGCCTTCCAGAACGACGTAGGCTTCGCCGGCGCGCTCGCCGAAAAGGCGCCAACCTTCGGGCGTGACGGTATTGGCCAGGCCGTTGCCGCGAGCGACCCAGGCCCACCGGGTCAGGCTGGTGGCGAGGGCGACACGCGCAGTGATGGACTCGGGGCGAAGTTTCATCCAGTGGTGCAGGTGGTCGAGGTGCTCGACGGAGTCCTTGTCGGTGAGTTGCGGGGCATCGAGGATTTCGTAGAACGCTCGTAGCTTCCAATCGCCGCCAGGCAGTCGGCTCTTGTCGCGGCGATACTCGTCGGCCATGCGGTCGAGGTCGTCGAACTTCTCGGCGACCAGGTCGACTTCGATGGTGTGCTTCCAACCGCCTTCGTGGACGCTGGAATCATCGCCCGCAGCCTCCGTGGCCGGAGCTGCAGGCGGCGCCGTCTGGGTGAGAGCCAGCCTGCCAAACGGAAGCAGGATGCTTGAGGCGAACAGGAGCTTAACGGCAAGACGAAGGGTCACGGGTTCACCACTACGGACGGCTTCAGGTTAGTGCAGGAACGACATGGTGGGCAAGGTAAATATCAGGTGGGAGAAAGTTTGCCGTTGCGGAGGCGAAGGACACGGTCGCAGCGGCTGGCGAAATCGAGGTTGTGGGTGACCAGCACACTGGCCAGGGAATTCTCTCGATGCAGCCGCTGGATGAGAGTAAAAACCGCGTCGGCAGTCGCAGTATCGAGGTCGCCAGTCGGCTCGTCGGCGAGCAGGAGCTTGGGCTCGGTGACCAGGGCGCGAGCCAGCGAGACCCGCTGCTGCTCGCCCCCTGACAGTTCCCCAGACCTGTGATCGGCACGATCGGCCAGTCCAACGCGGTCGAGCCATTTCGCCGCCGAGATGAGCGCGCTTTTATGCGGAACGCCGCGAGCAAGCAGCGGCATGGCGATATTTTCGAGCGCGGTGAACTCCGGCAGCAGGTAGTGGAACTGCCAGACGTAGCCGATATCGCGGTTGCGGTAGGCGGCGGCTTGTTTCGTGGTGAGGCGCGTGACGTTGGTATCGGCGCACCACACTTCGCCGGCGGTGGGACGGTCGAGCGCGGCGAGCAGGTGGAGCAGGGAACTCTTGCCGGCGCCGGACTCGCCGACAATGGCGACCATTTCTCCGGCGGCCACTTCGAGTGACAGGTCGCGAAAAAGGTTGAGGCCGGTGGCGTTAGCGCCCAGCGGCGGGTAGGTTTTTTCGAGGGCTGCGGCGCGAAGGATGGAGGCGGTCATCAGTCTTCGGCGACCTTGCCGCCGTCGTCGCCTACGGCCGAAACGGTGGCGTCGCCAAGGTTGACGGCGGCGGGCTCGTTGGAGGCTTCGGGCTTGGCGGGGCCGGGGTCCCACTCGCTGCGGAAAGGGATGGCGAGGCGGTTCCAGTTGTTGATGGAGGCGATAGCGAGAGTGAGGTCGGCGAGATCTTTGCCGGTGAAGAACTCGTTGATCGCGGCGTACTCTTCGTCGCTGACGTGGGTCTGCTGGATGTTGGTGACCGAGTCGGCATAAGCCAGCGCGGCGCGCTCTCGCGGGGTGAAGGCGTCGGAGGACCGCCAGTCGGCGATCGCGTCGATGCGGCTCTGCGGCTCGTTGTGCTTCATCAGCTCGGCAGTGTGCATCTTGATGCAAAAGTCGCAGCCGTTGAGCGTGGAGACGCGCAGGCGAAGGAGTTCGAGAAGCACAGGCGAGAGTGTGGTGCCGGTGTTGAGGTAGTGCTCGAGTTGGCGGAGCACGGCGATACCCTGGGGGGCAAGTTCGGCGTAGCGGAGTCGTTGCGGCATAAGGAAACTCCTGGTGCGTGAGTCATAATTTCCGGCGGGCAAGGCCCGAAGCCCACTCTATACCAGTATGGGGCGAAGTGACGTTATGAGTCGACGCGTCGGTCCGCCGGATCGCAATGACCTGTCAAGCGGTGGATTTGTGGGGCTTTGAGGGAATGCGGTTTTAACGAGGTTAGAGCTATGAGGTGATGAGCTGCGAGGTCATGAGCTTAGAGGAAAGGCGAGTTTGTAGAGGGGTGAGGGTCTAAGGTTTGAGGGGCGAGGGGGCGTGTGGAGATCATAGCGGGCGAGAAGCAGGTCCCTTCACCGCGCTACGGGATGACAAATAAAAAGGCCGCCGACTTGGTACACTCGGCTGCAACGATTGCACCCTGATTCTGGAGAAGCAAGAGCTATGGCATCAACGACTACGTTTCGTCCTTTTGTTTCCGCCGGTGAGGCCCCGCGTGAGTTGTCGTTCCGGGCGCTGCTGCTGGGGGCCGTGTTTGGGGTGATCTTCGGCATGGTGACGGTGTATGTCGGGCTGCGCGCCGGGTTGACGGTGGCGGCGAGCATACCGATTTCGGTGCTGTCGATTTCGATACTGCGCGTGTTCGGGAAAGCGACGATCCTCGAAAACAATATCGTGCAGACGACCGGCAATGCGGGGCAGTCGATTGCCTCGGGCGTGATCTTTACGCTGCCGGCGCTGATCTTCCTGGGGTTCGACCTGGAGGCGTCGCGAATTTTTGCGCTGGCGTTGTTTGGGGGCTGGCTGGGCGTGCTGTTCATGATCCCGCTGCGAAGGCAGTTGATCGTCGAGGAGCACGACACGCTGGTGTATCCCGAGGGAACGGCTTGCGCGGACGTGTTGCAGGCGGGCGAGCGGGGTGGGTCGTTTGCCAGCCGGGTTTTCCTGGGACTGGGGATG
>DASRLB010000375.1:0-13234 GCA_035648695.1 Acidobacteriaceae bacterium
GTCCCACCACCATCCAACGCTACAAAATACGCCATTGTTTCCGGGTCTCCTCAAGCGGCGCCGACAAGCAACCGCCCCAGCCCGTTATCATAAGCTCCACTGCATTCCGTCGTCAGGAGACCTCATTGCCGAGCCCGTTGGCCGCCATCGCATTCGCGCTTCCGCCCACGCGCCTCAGCACCTTCGACCTCGCACTCGTCGCCGTCTACCTGGTTGCGATTACATTATTTGGCCTGCACTTCCGCGAGAAAAAAGGCGCGGGCAAAGCCGACAAATCGCTGAAGAGCTACTTCCTTGCGAACAACACGATTCCATGGTGGGCCATCGCGCTCTCCATCGTCTCGGCCGAAACTTCGACGCTCACCATCGTGTCCATTCCGGGGTTGGCCTTCGCCAGCAACTTCGGATTCCTGCAACTCGTCATCGGCTACATGCTGGGCCGCATCGTGGTCGCCGTGCTGTTTCTGCCGCGCTACTTCGCGGGCGAAATGCTGACGGCGTATCAACTGATCGACCGCCGCTTCGGGCCGTCGCTGCATAAAGTTACGGCTGGCTTGTTCCTCCTCACCCGCGCCGCGGCGGAAGGCGTTCGCGTCTTCGCCGTCTCGATCGTCGTCGGCATCGCTATCGGCACCGGAGACGTTCTCAGCATCGGCATCATCTCCGCGCTCACGCTGCTGTATACGTTCGAAGGCGGCATGACGGCCGTCATCTGGACGGACGTGGTGCAGATGTTCATTTACATCGGCGGGACGTTGGTCGCGCTCATCACACTCGGCTCGCACGTGACCGGCGGCTGGAGCACGATCCACGCCGTCGCCGGCGCGGCGGGCAAGTTCCACATGCTCGACTTCACCATGAACCTGACCACCACCTACACCTTCTGGGCGGGCATTCTGGGGGGGACGTTCCTGACGATGGCCTCACACGGCACCGACCAGCTGATGGTGCAGCGCATGTTGGCCGCGCGCAGCCTGCGTGAATCGCAGCTTGCCCTGCTCAGTTCCGGCGTTGTCATCTTCGTGCAGTTCACGCTGTTCCTGTTGATCGGCGCGGGGCTGTTCGTCTTCTACGGACAGCATCCGGCGGTCTTCGCCAGCGGCGATCGCATCTTCCCCACCTTCATCGTGCGCGAGATGCCTATCGGCATCGCGGGGCTGCTCGTCGCGGCTATTTTGGCTGCTGCAATGAGCAACCTCTCCGCTGCACTCAACTCACTTTCTTCCACTACCGTCGTCGATTTCTACATGCGTCTGCGGCCAAATGCAGACGACCGCGAGCGCGGCATCATTTCGAAATCGTCCACCGTCCTCTGGGCGCTCGTGCTGTTTGCGATCGCCATCTATAGTGTGAAAGTCGGAGGCAAAGGCCACGTCGTCGAGATCGGGCTTTCCATCGCGTCCGTCGCGTATGGCTGTCTGTTGGGCGTCTTTCTGCTCGGCACGCTGACACGTTATGCAACCGAACTCGGTGCGAGCATCGGCATGATCTGCGGCTTCGCACTCAACATCTGGCTTTGGCAAGGAGCATTCCCCGTGCATATCGGTCCCATCATCATCCCCAAAATCGCTTATCCCTGGTACACCATCATTGGAGCACTCGTGACCTTCGCCATCGGCTCGCTCGCCAGCCTCATTTTTCGCAAGCAGTCCCGCCGCAACGCTATTGCTGTGGCTGCGGTTGTCCTCGCGCTTCTGCTGCCGTTGCGGAGCGTCGCGCAGGAGCCTGACATTGCACCCGGCCCGAACTTCACTCCTGTATCCACGCTCATCAACGACGCCATTGCCGCGCACAAACTCCCCGGCGCGACGCTCGTCATCGGACATTCCGGCCACGTCGTCTTTCATCATGCTTACGGCAATCGCAAGCTCGCTGGCGAGCCCGGCCTCGACGGCGCGCCGTCGCCCGCCGAGCGCATGACCGAGGACACCATCTTCGACATGGCCTCGCTCACCAAAGACCTGGCCACAGCAACCGCCGTCATGCAGCTATACGAGCAAGGCAAGTTTGACTTCGACGACCCCGTCGAGAAATACTTGCCCGACTTCAACCCCACGTACGACCCGCAACGGGCGCAGGTCACGCTCCGCATGTTGCTGACGCATTTCTCCGGCGAGCCGCCCGACCTCTCGCTCAAAGATCCCTGGGGCCTCGCCGCGCCCGACCGCGCCGAAGGCTTCCGCCGCGCGCTGGCCGCGCCGCTGCAGTCCACGCCCGGAACGGTCTTTCGCTACTCCGACATCAACTTCATCCTGCTCGGCATGCTGGTCGAGCACCTCAGCGGCCAGCCCGAAGACATGTACGTCCTCGACCACATCTACAAGCCGCTCGGCATGACGCACACGCGCTACCTGCCCTTCGCGCAAGCGTGCGGTCCGCGCTGGGTGATGGGCGCTGCCATCCACTGGGCGCCGCCGACGCGCGGCGTCAACAAAACCGTCTGCCCTCCCAACACATGGAACACCAGCCTCATTGCCGACATCGCTCCCACCGCGCACGACAACGAAGGCACCGTGGAGACCAACCCCGACTTCGACAAGCTGCTGCGCGGGACGGTGCATGATCCAACGACGCGCCGCATGGGCGGAATTGCCGGACACGCCGGCCTCTTTTCCACCGCGCACGATGTCTCGCTGTTCGCCCAGGCGCTGCTCGACCGCCTGGCCGGGCGGCCCAGCGATTTTCCGCTCAAGCAATCGACGTTGGAGCTGATGACCACGCCCGAGCAGCCCGGCCACACGACGCAGCAACTCGCGGAGGCCAATGCGGCAACCCGCGCAGCCGGAACCAACCCCGCCGAACCACTGCTGGCCGCCGCCTATCCCGCCATCAAAGGCCACGACCTGCGCGGCTACGGCTGGGACATCGACACCGCATTCTCGAAGCCGCGCGGCTTGATCTTCCCCATCGGCAGCTTCGGACACACCGGCTTCACCGGCACGACGCTCTGGATGGACCCCGGCTCCGATACCTACATCGTGCTGCTGGCGAATGCCATTCATCCGCGCGGCAATCCGCCGATCTCGAACCTGCGCGGCGAAGTTGCGACCGCTACGGCGCGCGCGCTTCGGCTCTATGGTTCCACCGACCGCACGCCCACTTTGACATCGCGGCCGAAGCGGGGCGAAGTGGAGGTACCCGCTACTGTGACCGCCCGTGGGCAAAGCAAACAATTCGCCCGGCTGGAGTCGGGCGGCGGACTATTCACGCCGCCACCCGCCGTCACAACTCTCAGCGGCCTCGACGTCCTCGAAGCCACGCACTTCGCCCAGCTCGCCACCCTCGCGAAGCAGCATGATAACCACCTTCGGATCGGCCTGCTCACCAACCAGGCCGGCATCGATGCCAACCGTCGGCGGACCGTCGATATCTTCGCGGCGGACCTGCCAAAGTCCGTGCCCAACGCGAAACTCGTTGCCCTGTTCTCGCCCGAGCACGGCATCTCCGGACGGCAGGACACGAATAACATCTCCGACGAAACCGAGCCGGCGACCGGCCTGCACGTCTTCAGCCTTTATGGGGCGAAACCCGAGCAGCGGCACCCCTCTCACGAGCAACTGGAGAACCTCGACGCCGTGGTCATCGACCTCCAGGACGCGGGCGTGCATTTTTGGACTTATGAGGCCGCGATGGGCTACTTCCTCGAAGCCTCGGCACGCGAACGAGACGAGTTTCATCACCGGCTCGACATTGTCATCCTCGATCGCCCCGACCTCGTCGCCGCCGATAAAGTGCAGGGGCCGGTCTCCGATGCCGGCATTGAAAACTACACCAACTACATGCAACTGCCCGCGCGCGATGGCATGACCTACGGCGAGCTTGCGCGCTACTTCAACACGTACAAGCTCGATGCCGCAGGCAAGCCGCTGGATGCTCCGCTCATGGTCGTCCAGATGCGGAACTGGAGGCGGGACGAATACTTCGACGACACGCACCTGCCGTGGATCAATCCCAGCCCCAACCTGCGCGACCCCGTGGCCGCGACGCTCTACCCCGGGATCGGCATGATTGAGGCCACCAACATTTCCGTAGGTCGCGGCACGGATGCGCCGTTCCACATCATCGGCGCGGGTGTGCCGGCGAGGGATTCGAAGACTGGCGAGCAGAAGCCTGCGTGGTTCAAAGGGGCCGATGTCGCAGCCTCCCTCACGGCCCGCCACATTCCTGGAGTCACCTTCGCCGCGACTACTGTCCCGGTCCTCGAAGACAGCAACAAATATCCATTCCATGGACAGACCATCGAAGCCGTTCGCTTCACTGTTACGGACCGCAACGCGCTCGACACGCCCGAGTTGGGGATTGAAATTCTCGCGGTGCTGCACAAGCTTTATCCCGACGATTTTCGACTTACCCTGCGATTCGTGGACAACCAGGCCACCATCGACGCCCTGAAGCGCGGCGACGACCCCCACGCCATCCGTGCATCCTGGCAGCCGGCGCTCGACGCATTCAACGCCCGGAGGGCCAAAATCCTGCTGTATTGAAGCGTCGCAAAGTTGACACCACCGCCGCCGAATCTATAGGCTTCGGGCTACGTAACCGCTGACTAATAGCTTTCACCAACGAAAGAGAGCTGCATGAGCTTCCTGAAATCCGCCAAATGTATTGTGACGGACAGCCACTTCCTGGTGCCGTTTTTCGTTCTGCTGGCCGGCGTTGCCCTGCTGGTTGTCCTTCACTAAAGCGCCACGCGCAGGAGCACTATGACAGTCGCAACACAGCAGACCCGCAAGCCCGGGATATCGCTGCACCTGCTCGGCGTCATCTGCGGATTGACGGCGGGCGTGTGGTTGGGCGCCGCCGAAGCGCCCACAAAGCTGGTCAACGCCGGCTACTCGCCGTTTGCGATTTCGCTGTGCATGGTTGCCGGAGTTTTCACGGCGCGCTGGACGTTCCCTACGCTGCTAAAGGGCACGAGCTACGTCTTCACCGACCTCGCCGAAAAAAAGCACCTCATCGTCTGGGCGTTGCTCGCCGGAGCGCTGTGGGCGGTCGCCAACACGCTCACCGTGTTTGCGATCCGCGACGTTGGTCTTTCCATTGCGTTTCCGCTGTGGAACACCAACTCGCTGATCGGGCTGCTGTGGGGACGGCTGCTGTTCCGCGAACTGGACGGCGCGAATGCCAAGACCATCAGCAAAGTCGTTCTCGGGGTTGTCGCGATTGTGGTCGCCGCGATCATGCTCGGTTTCAGCACTATTCATGGGGGCGGCACTGCTGCTTCGCACCATGCGCTCGGCGGCATTGCCGCGGCCTTCGGAGCCAGCTTGATGTGGGGGACGATGTACATCCCGTACCGCAAGGCCTACATCAGCGGCATGAACCCGCTCTCGTTTATCACCGCGTTCACGGTCGGCGAACTGGGCACGGTGCTCGCACTGACACTCGCGCTCGACGGCGGCCTGCATTCGTCCGCTTTCCAGTTGCTGCATACGCGGGGCGCGTTGTTCTGGTTGTTTCTCGGCGGCTTCGTGTGGGTTGTCGGCGATCTCTTTCAGCAGTTCGCGACGAAGTACCTCGGCATCGGCCGTGGCATTCCTCTTTCCAACACCAACCAGCTTTGGGGACTCGCGTGGGGCGCGCTGGTTTTCGGAGAGCTTGCGACTGCCGACATGCCGCACAAGATGCTGGTGCTGGCCGGGTCTGCGATCATGATTCTTGGGGCCTTCGCCGTCAGCACAGCCGTCGCTTCGGACCGCGAACAGGTCTCCAGTCACGGCGCGATGATGCGCGAATGCGAGCGCTACAACCTCGACGTCGAGCGCACCCACGCGGCGCAAAGCGGAGATGAATTCGGCAGCCGCAACGAGCGCCGCCGCTGGTGGGACTACCTGATCCTGCTCACCGCGACCGGCATTTTCGTCTGGCTGGGCGTCCGCGCCACCGTCCCGCCACTGGCTATGAATTACGGTTGGGTTATCGCGCTCTCTGTCGTCCTGCTGGCCAGCGTGACCGCCGGCGGCCTGATGCTGTGGCGCAGAACACGCTTTTCCTAGCACCGCCGCTCTGCGTCTTTTTGCCACGCTGAGCGTCTGGATGATGGAGACTACCTCTATGGCGATTCGGCTGAAAGACATCGCGCGCGATCTCGGAGTGTCCGTCGTCACGGTCTCGAAGGTGCTGCGCGGCAATCGCGATATTGGCGACGAGACGCGGCAGCGCGTGCTCAAGCGCATGAAGGAGCTGAACTACAGACCCAACATGATGGCCCGCGGCCTCGCCAGCGGACGGACATCGACCGTGGGCCTCGTCGTCCCCGACCTCGTGCATCCGTTCTTCGCGGAGTTCGCCAAGTCGCTCAGCGGCGTGCTCCGAGCGGCGAACCAGGCGCTGATCCTCGCATCGTCGGAAGAAAATCCCGAGGTTGAGCAGCAGGAGATTCGCACCCTGCTCACTCGCGGCATCGATGTTCTGCTGATCGCCTCCTGCCAGGCCAAGCTGCGCAATTTTTACGAGCTCGGCGACGAGAAGACACCTTACCTTCTGTTCGACCGCAACTTTCCGTATCTGGCCGCGCACTTCGTCGGTTCCGACGATGTCAAGGTCGGCGAGATGGCTACGCGCCACCTGATCGAGCAGGGGCGGCGCCGCATCGCGCACATCGGCGGCCAGAACACCAGCCCCTCCTTCGACCGTATGCGTGGCTATCGCAACGCTCTCGCCGAGCACCGCATCGCCGTGCCAGAGGAGTACATAGCCCAGCGCGACCGCTTCGACGAAACCGGCGACATTGCCGGCTTCCAGGCCATGCAGGAACTTCTGCGCCTCGACGCCCGCCCCGACGCGGTTTTTTGCTACAACGACCTCTCCGCGATCGGCGCGATCGAGGCCACGCTCCAGGCTGGGCTGCGCGTGCCGGAGGACATCGCCTTCATCGGCTGCGGCAACAATCGTTATGCCGACTACCTGCGCGTCCCGCTCAGTTCGGTCGACCACTCGACCGCGGAGTTGGGCAGAATTGCCGGCGAAATGGCGCTGGAACTGGCGGCGAAACCCGACCAGCCGCCGCGCAGCGTTCTGCTTGAACCGAAGCTTGTGGTTCGGCAGTCGAGCTCAACGGCGGCGCTCCCCGGAACCACGCGCTAAGCTCCAACGGAAATTTTTCTTCTGTTAAATCCAGATTCTGGTATAGTTACCGATAACGCAACGCCGTCTATCGCCTGCGGCGCGATATCGAGGGATTAAATCCAATGTCAACCACTACTGCTCCGCTTGAATCCGCTCCTCTGAAGGACATGGACGAGTGGGACGAATTTCTTACCGGCCGCTATCAGGAAGGCAAGAGCGAAACCGAGTTTCGTCAGTACGACGAGACTGCCACACCCGGCGTCGCCGAGTTCTATCGCCTCAATCACAAGTACCAGACCTACGATTACGTCGTCGCCAAAGAGAAGGAATATTTCGGGCTCGACAAGGGCATGAAAAGCATCTGGGAAGCAGCAGACTTTTTGAACACACTGGTCGACGACAGCGACCCCGACACCGACCTTACGCAGATCGAACACCTGCTCCAGACTTCAGAAGCGATTCGCCGCGACGGACACCCGCGCTGGTTCGTGCTCACCGGATTCATCCACGATCTCGGCAAGGTCCTCTGCCTGTGGGGCGAGCCGCAGTGGGGTGTCGTGGGCGATACTTTCCCCGTCGGCTGCGCGTACTCCGACCAAATCGTTTTCCCCGAATATTTCCGCGACAATCCGGACATCGACAACCCCGCGTATCGGACGAAGTACGGAATCTACGAGCCCAACTGCGGCCTGGACAAGGTGCATATGTCGTTCGGACACGATGGCTATATCTACGAAGTCATGAAGAACTACATGCCACCCGAATCGCTCGCCATGTTGCGCTATCACTCCTTCTATTCCGCGCACCGTCACGGGGCCTACAAACACCTTATGACGCAGCACGATGAAGACATGTTCGAGTGGGTCAACAAGTTCAATGTGTACGACCTCTACTCCAAGGGACACACCAAGCCGGACGCCAAAGAATTGAAGCCTTACTACGACGACCTGTTCGCAGAATTCTTTCCGGAGAAGATTGCCTGGTAATACATTCATTTTCCTCAGAAGGCCCTGACATGCGAAGAGCATTGCGGGGCCTTTGTTTTGACGATAGGTCAGGACAAATCCCATGGCCAACAATCTTGGGGGAGTGGTGCAGGTCGACCCGGGTTTCGGCTGGGCGGGTCTGGCTGCTTTCACGCAACTCGAAACCATCAAATTTCCTTCCCGCCTCAGTGCCGCCGTCGTGTCGGAGACCGTCGCTCGCACCCTCATTTCCACAATTCATGTTTCTTTTTGAATCATTGTGACGACAGGTGTCAATATACGTTCCCGCTGAACCTGCATTGGTTTTCGCTCAAGTTGTTGAAACAAAATGCATTTCAATAAAGCATTGGGAAGTTTACGTTAACGCTATCGTAAAAATTTCTCCATTGACATTGGTTGTTGCCGGGCGTACCTTTCTCTTCGAATACCAAACCTAAGAAGTTGCGTCGCGAACGTCCGAAAAGCACCCGGAAGTTCGTAAAGCGAGCTTCATTCGGAGACGAGAGAGTATGCAAATCAATAGTGGCAAGACGAACATGAGCGGAACGACAGCGTGGCTTCGGCTTGCCCTTGCCCTTTTTCTACTTCTGCCGTTCGTTAGCGCCAATGCGCAGTTCGACTCCGGCTCGGTGCTCGGCTATGTGAAGGACACATCGGGCGCGGCGGTTCCCAATGCCAAGGTCACGATGACCAACGTCGCCACCAACACGTCGCAGGCCGCGACGACCGACAATGACGGCCGCTATGAGTTCAACAGCGTGCCCATCGGAAACTATCGTGTGGAAACCGAGGCCGCCGGTTTCGACCGGGCGCGTACCCCGGACTTCCAGCTCACCACCAACGCCCGCCAACGCGTGGACGTGGCGATGAAGCCCGGCGCCGTCACCGAAACGGTGACCGTCAGCTCCGCCCCCACGGTCCTGGAGACCGAGACCAGCTCTCGCGGCGAGGTCATCGGCACCAAACAGATCGAAGACCTGCCGCTCAACGGCCGTTCCTACGCCGATCTCGCGCTGCTCGCGCCGGGTGTGCGCAAGTCGTTCCTCGAGAACCAGACGACTACCAACCGCGAAGCTTCGTTCAACATCAACGGCCAGCGCAGCGCGTTCAACAACTTCCTGCTCGACGGTCTCGACAACAACTCCTACGGGACGTCCAACCAGGGTTTCGCGAACGAAAATATTCCGCCATCGCCGGACGCAGTCTCCGAGTTCCGTATCGAAACCGACAACTATAGCGCCGAGTATGGACGCGCATCCGGCGGCGTCATCAATGCCAGCATCCGCCGCGGCACCAACAAGATTCACGGACGCGCATGGGACTACGACCGCAACACGGTCTTCAACGCGATCGGGCCCTTCCCGCCACCTCTGAATCCGATCACCAACACGCGTGTAAAACCCGCCTTCATCCGCAACCAGTTCGGCGCCACCCTCGGCGGCCCGATCTGGAAGGACCACACCTTCCTGTTCCTCGATTGGGAAAGCGTTCGCCAGATTGCCCTCGGCCTGGGCACCGTGACATTGCCGACTGTCGACCAGGCCAGCGGAGTATTCAAGGTGCACTACGCGGCTAACGATGCCGGGGTGCCAATCCCGCTGCAGAACCCCGTCACCGGTGTCGTCTATGCCAACGGAGTCATCCCTGCATCCGACCAGACTCCCTTCGCCAAAGCAGTCCTCGCCGCTCTTCCGCGTCCCAACCTCGGCGCCGCGGCCGGGACCAACCTGGCCTATAACAGCAACTACTCTGCCTTCCCCCGCGGCACCATCAACGATGACAAGGGCGATGCCCGCATCGATCACACCTTCGGCGCCAAGCTCAGCGTGTTCGGCGTCTACAGCCAGCACCAGACGGCGATCTTCGACCCGCCCACATTCGGCGGACCGGCCGGCGGCAATGCGAACTCCAACGTTCATCTGTATAACCGCCAGATTGCTTTCGGCGTGACGTGGGTTGTCACTCCCTCGTCGCTGTTCGACTTCCGCATGGGAATCGGCCACAACGAGGGCGGCAAGTCGCCCTACGGTCTGGGCAGCACGAGCCTGCTGACGAGCAACGGCATTACGGACGGCATTCCCACCGACCCGCTGATCGTTCGCGCCCTGAATGCGCAGAATGTTTCGAACTTCAGCCAGTTCGGCACACAGCCTGCAAACCCGCAGTTCCAGAACCCCTCGGTCATCAACCCGAAGGCCAACTACACCTTTGTGCATCGCAACCAGTCGATGAAGGTGGGGTACGAGTACCAGGCGATCAACACGCAGATCAACGACTACAACCCGAGTTACGGCCAAGACAACTACGGCGGCCAGTATTCGACGGTGCCGCTTGCGACCGCGCCAGCGTGCACCACCCCGCCGGCTGCGCCAGTGTCGCCCTGCACGCCTACGGACGCCTTCACCCAACTCGCAGAAGCGCATAATCTCGCCGATTTTATGCTCGGGAACCGCAACTCCTACTCGCTAACCAACTTCTTTATTGCGTCGGTTCGCCAACGCATGAACTTCATGTACTTCCAGGACGACATCAAGGTGATGCCCAACCTGACGGTCAACGCCGGTCTGCGTTACGAGCTGGCGACCCCGCAATACGAGGCCAACAACAAGCTCGCGAACTTCGACCCGAACACGAAGACACTGATCCAGGCGTCGAGTGGCTCGATCTACAACCGTGCTCTGGTCAATATGCCTTTGACGAACGTCGCGCCGCGGTTTGGCCTGGCTTACTCCATGACACCGAGCACGGTCGTCCGCACTGGTTATGGCATAACCTATACGCAGTTCAACCGCGCCGGCGGCGAAAACAACCTGACGTACAACGGCCCCAATGTCGTCAACGCAACCATCAACAACCCAACGCCTTCGCTCACCGACCGCTGCACTTCAGACACCCAGGACCAGACTGCCTGCTTCCGCCAGACGCAGCAAGGCTATGCGGTTGGGCTTACGTCGGCAGCCAACTTCAATCCAAAACTGGTTACGTCGCGCTATATCCCGAAGGACTTCAAGACGGGCTACGTGCAGAGCTATCACCTCTCGGTGCAGCATCAGTTTCCTGCCCAGTTGGTAATGGAACTGGCTTACGTCGGCAACAAGGCAACGCATCTGCAAATCCTTGCCGACTACAACCAGTCTGCTATCTGCACGGCTGCTCTGGTTAGTGGCTGCCCGGGCGGAACATTGGCGGCACGCCGTCCAGTGCCTACCTTTGGGGACATCGAAATCGCTTATGGCGGTGGAAGCGCGAACTACAACGCGCTTCAATCGAAGATTGAGAAACGTTACGGCAACGGGCTCTATCTGCTCAATTCGTTCACCTGGGGCCGCACCTTCGACCTCTCCGGCGGACATCTCGAGACCAGCAACGGCGACAACTCCCGCGTCAACTTCGCCAACCCCAGCAGCGACTATGGCCGTTCGAACTACGACCAACCGCTGAACGACACAACCTCGATCATCTACGACCTGCCCTTTGGCAAGGGACGCCGCTTCGGTAGCAGCGCTCCCTACATTGAAGATGCTCTTCTGGGCGGATGGCAGATCACCGTCATCAACTCGATGACCAGCGGCCTGCCCACGAACCTGACATACACCAACAGCACCAGCAGTGGAACCAACGTAACGGACTTGTACACGTATCGTCCCAACGTTTCCGGCCCTGCTGTTGCTCCTGCGTCCAACCGGGTGAAGACGGTCACAGCACTGACCGGATACCTGATCAAGGCCCCCACGACGACGGTCGCCGGTGTGGTCACTCCGACTGGTCCTGGCGTCTCGGTTCCAACCGGCGGCAGCCCGTTCGGCAACGCGCAACGCAACATGGTTGTCGGGCCGGCCTTCTACCAGACCGACCTCGGCCTGCACAAAGCGTTCCCTCTCTGGCGTGAAGGTGCGAACTTCGACTTCCGCGCGGAAGCATTCAACCTCCTCAACAAAGTCAACTATCAGGCGCCTGATGGCAACGTAAGCAACGGAACGTTTGGCAGTATCAGCGGCGCCTTCCCGGCCCGCCAACTCCAACTGGCAGCCAAGATTATCTTCTAGTTGGAAGCCAGCGCACTCCACCAACGGACGGCGCCATGCGGCCATGCATGGCGCCGTTTTACCGTTTCAGAGCTAACATGGATTCGGCAGCGTGAGTTTGCGCTCCACCGGTCCCCGAAGGAGAATGATGAACACGAATAAACTCTGTACGGCGACCATCTGCACGATGACTCTCTCCTTTGCCGCCGCCGCGCTCGCGCAAGCGCACCTGACGCCGCAGCAGAAGAAGCAAGACAAGCTGATCCACATCAACCAGATCCAGGTCATCGGCTCGCACAACAGCTATCACGCCGGCTTCGCGCCCAGCGAGCGCAAGCTGCTCGGACAGCTCAATCCCAAGGCGCTCCGTTCGCTCGACTACAGCCACGCGCCGCTCGGCGACCAGCTCTCGGGCGGCGTTCGCCAGATCGAGATCGACGTGTTCGCCGACACCAAGGGCGGCCGCTACTCCCATATCGCCTTCGACGACCGCGTCGCCGCCGCCGGCCTTCCCGCCGATCCGCCCTTCAACGCCGACCACGTCATGGACAAGCCCGGCTTCAAGGTCCTGCACATGCAGGGCCTCGACCAGCGGTCTACCTGCCAGACGTTCGTTCTGTGCCTTACTGCGGTCCGCACGTGGTCGAAGCAGCACCCGCACCACCTGCCGATTTTCATCCTCGTCGAAACCAAGGAAGGCCGTGTGCGCGAGATTCCCGAAGCGCCGGTGGCCGTGCCGTTCACGCCGGAACTCTTCGACCTGCTCGACGCGGAGATCCGCTCCGTCTTCAAGCCCGGCGAGTTCATCACCCCGGACGAAGTTCGTAGGAAGCATGAAACGCTGAACGCGGCGATAAAAGCGGGTGGCTGGCCGACGCTGGACAAGGCCCGCGGTCGCGTCGTCTTCCTCATGGACCAGCGCCACGTCGAATCCATCTACACCGAAAATCACCCATCGCTGCGCGGCCGTATCCTGTTCACCAATGCCGAGCCCGGCCTTCCGGACGCCGCCTTCACCGAGCAGAACGACGGCACGCGCGCGACGATCGACGACCTTGTGAAGCAGGGCTATCTGGTCCGCACCCGCACCGATGAAGGCACCGAGGCTGCCCGCACCAACGACACCACGCGCCGCGATCTCGCTCTCTCCAGCGG
>DASRLB010000376.1:0-10095 GCA_035648695.1 Acidobacteriaceae bacterium
CATCTGAAGACCGGTGCGCCGCGACGTACTCTCAACCTCCGGCGTGCTGCGCAGGATGTGCTCCACATGGCCGAGCACGCGATTCGTCGCAGACAGTGAACTCCCCGCGGGCATGATGTAATCCAGCACGAATCCGCCTTCATCCATCTCCGGCAGCAGGTCCGACCCAAGCGAGCGATACGCAAAGAACGTTCCACCGATTAACAGCAGGCACATCACCCCGAGCATCACCGGCCTGCCCAGCGACCATTCTAGCGCGACACCATGCCACCGCATCACCCGCCCCAGCACCCGGCCCGGCTCCGGGTGTCCGTCGGCCTGCTGGCCCGCCGGCGTTCCCTTCCGTTCGCGCAGAATCACCAGGCCAAGGCTCGGTGTCCAAGTCAACGCGAGCACCAGCGATGTCAGCAGCGAAACCGTCATCGTAATGGCGAGGGCGCGAAAAAAACTTCCCGTAACGCCGGACACCGCGACGAGCGGCAGAAACACCACCACCGGTGTGATCGTGGAGAAAATCAGCGGATGAGATATTTCGTGAATGGCTTTGCGAACTGCCTCGACGCGGCTCTCCCCCGCGTCGCGATGGAGCACGATATTTTCCACCACCACAATGGCGTCGTCGATCACCAATCCAATCGCCGCGGCGAGCCCGCCAAGCGTCATCAAATTGAAGCTCTCTCCAATCATCCACATGAAGAGCACGGTGACCGCCACCGTCACCGGGATCACCAACCCGGCGATCAGCGACGAGCGCCAGTCGTGAAGGAAGACAAAAAGCACAATGCACGCCAGCACCAATCCAATCAAAATCGCATCGCGCACGCTGCTGATGCTTTCGCGCACGATCTCCGACTGATCGTAATAAGGCTCGAACGTCACGCCCGTAGGCAGCTTCTGCCGCAACTGCGCGACCTCCGCCGCGACCTGGTCCGCGACGGCTACAGTATTTCCCGAAGGCTGCCGCGTGATGTTGATGAGCACCGCCGGCTTCCTGTTCGCCGTGACCACCGTATAGACCGGCAGCGTTCCATCGACAACCTGCGCCACATCGCCAACCCGGACGGCCGCACCACCGGGAGTCGTCTTGACCACAAGCTGGCGCAGCCCATCGATGTCATGCACCTGCGCCCCGACAAGGCCCAGCACCAGTTGATGGTTCTGCTCGTATAGCCCCGGCGAATCGACGATGTTCGACGCCTCGATCGCGTTTGAAATATCGAGAATCGTGACGCCCGCGGTCTGCAACTTCGCAAGGCTCGGGACAACATGGAACTCGGGAATCTGCCCTCCCTGCACGGTGACCGTGCTGACTCCCGGCACCCGGTTGAGCGGCGGCGCAAGATCATACGTGGCCAGTTCCCACAATCGCGTTTGAGACACGGTATCTGAAGTCAGGCTGTAGCCAAGAATCGGAAACGTCGCGAAAGTCAGCCGATTGGTGGTTATTTTTGCGGTCGACGGCAGGCCCTGCTGCACCCTGGCCAGGGCCGCATTGACCATCTGCAGAGTCTGGAACATGTCCACAGACCAATCGAAAAAGAGGCTGACCTCAGCCGAACCGCGGCTGGTCGTCGATCGCACCGTCACAAGTCCCGGGACGCTGTTGACCGCGCTCTCGATCGGCTTGGTAAGCGTGACTTCCATCTGCTCGACCGGCATCACGCCGTTGTCGACGCCGATGACGACACGCGGGAAATTGGTCTCGGGAAACACCGAGATAGGCACACGGAACGCCGCCCACGCACCCGCAATCGTAAGCGCGGCGACGAAGAAGAAGACGATCTGCGTGGACCGCGCAAGCCAGAAGGGCCGTGGTCGCGAAGACTCGATCGCGTCCATTAGTCCTTGCCCTCGCCGGCATCATCGGCAGCGCCAATCTTCACCTTCGTGCCGTCATCGATGCCATAGGCGCCGGAGCTGATGACCATATCGTTCGCGGAAATTCCGCTCGTCACCTGGACTTTATCGGGCAATCGAATTCCCGTCTGAACGGGCTTCAGATGAGCCGCGCCATCGTCGCCCACCACCATCACGGAGACCGCGCCATCCTTCCCCGGCACCAACGCCTCGGTCGGAATTTGCAGTGCGTCGTTGACCGTCCGCCCAACAATCGCCAGATGCACCGGCGTCCCCACCTTCAGCTTTCCATCCGGATTGTTCAACTGCACCCACACCTCGACCGTAGTCGAACCCGGATCGAGTGCCGGGCTGATCAGTGAAACAACGCCACTCACCGGGTTGTCCACACCGGGCACCGTAACCTGCGCCTTATCCCCAACCTTCATGCGTTGCGACACGGCTTGCGCAAGATGAATTTTCGCGAGCAGCGACGACGTATCCATCACGGTCAGAATCGACGTTCCCGCCTGCGCTGTTTCTCCTGCAAACAACGGCCGGTCGGTCACCACGCCATCGATCGGACTGCGCAACGAAGCGTAGCTCAACATCGCCTGTGCGTTCTCAAACTTTCCTTTGGCCGACGTCAACTGGCCCTGCGCATTCTTGTCCGTCGCGGCCCGACTCACATTCTGCACGGACTGAAGATGCTTCGTCGCAGTATCGAATGCGACCTGCGCCTGCACCAGCGCGGCCTGCGCCGTGTCCAGATCGCGTCCCGGAATCGCTCCTTCGGCAAACAGCTTCTTGCGCCCATTCACAATGCTCCGGTTCAGGTCGAGGTTCGCCTTCGCCTGTGCAACATCCAACTCAGCTTTCTGCACATCTTCAGGGACCTGCGCCTTGGTCGTCTGCTGATACGTCGCTTCCGCGGCGGTAAGTGTACCGCCGTTGTCGACGGCAGTCGCAGCCAGATCCTTGTCTTCGAGCGTGACCAGCAACTGCCCAGCGGTCACATGCGAACCGCGCTGCACATAAAACTTCCTCACCGGCGCGCTGATCTTGGGCGACAGGGACGCCTGTGCCAGCGGCGCAAGAATGGCATCGCCGGTAATCTGTTCCGATATCGGCCCAACCACGGGCTTCGCCGCCTGCACCGTGACCACCACCTCGGGCGCCGGCTCCGCCTTCTTGCACCCTGCGACGCTCACAGCAGCAAGAAGATACGCCGCAGCAACTCGAACGTAGTGATGACCCGCCTTCTTCTGTGAACGTCCCATGTTTAAAACCTTCCTGTCAGCGTCTGTAGATTGGCGAGTGCCGTCTGATACCGCACGACGCCGTCAGCCCGCGCATTTTCGGCAGACACGAGACTGTTCTCCGCATCCACCACATCCAGCACGGTGCCTTCCCCGTTCTCATAGCGCAATCGCGTTAGACGCAGACTCTCCCTCGCCGTCGCGGCACTCAGGTCAAGCGAAGCAAGCTGGTCGCGCGCCGCCGCGGCCTCATCGTAGAACTCCGCCAGATCCGCAACCAAACTGCGTTGCGCCGCCGACAAGGCCACCTTCGCGGCGTCGCGGCGAATCTCACTCTGCTTCACCTTATGCTCGGTCGCCAGCCAGTCCCACAGCGGAAGATCGAGCGTGGCGCTCGCCGAATACCCAAGATTGCGCGTTCGATCCGGTCCATTCACCGCGAACTGCGGCGCGTCGATGCCGTAGGTGTAATTCAGCGCGAGGTCGGGAAGATAGGCCGCCCGCGCCGACCTGATGCCCGCCTCGCTCACTCGCAGCGACGCCAGCGCGCTGCGCAGTTGGGGATTGTTCTTCCCCGCCGCAGCCTCAACCTCCGCGCGATCGGGAAGCATCGGCGGCGCGCTCGCCTCCGTTTGAAAAACAGTTCTGGGATCGGGGTAGAGCAGTATGCCCAACTCAAGATGCGCCTTTGTCGCCGCAAGCCGGGCGTCGGCAAGATCGCGCACGCGCTGCTGCTGCTGCAATTGCGCTTTCAGAACGTCGGCGTGCGCCGATTCGCGCGCGTCTTCACGCTGCTGCGTCAGCGTAACAAAACTGTTCGCCTCGTCCACCGCGTGCTGCGCCGTCGCCAGCTTGGATTCGGAAGCAGCAAGCGTGTAATACAGCGTAACGACCGTTGACAATAACCCTCGCCGCGCGACTTCGAGCTCCGCGACGGCCTTTGCGGCGTTGGCGTCCGCGACGGTCACGGCACTCAGTTGTTGCAAACCGAGGGTTTCATTGACGACCGCCTGACTCGCATACTCATGCACCGCATTGTTCGCGATGAACCGCGGAGCGGCCGAAGTTGTCGTCTGTCCAATCCGATCCGTCGAGCCATTGCCCTGCGTAAACAAATATTGATTGTGGAAAGTCGCCGACGGCAATAGCCCCGCGCGAGCAATCGAGCGGTCCAACTGTGCTATGCGGCTGTCGGCCATCGCCGCCGCGAATACAGGCCCGTTCGCGAGGGCGCGATGAATGGCATCATCCAGTGAGATGACGGGGTTTGTCCCCACGTCCGCAACCGATGGACTACTAACGGTCTGACCGAACGCAGTTGCAAAACTAAGACCGAGAATTTGTGCAGCCAGAAGCGGCCATTTCACAATGCAGAGAAAAAATCTCATCGATGAGAGCGTACGCGGAACGACTTTGAGTTGGGCTGAACGGCGACGGTCCGGCAACGTTCGGGCGGTCATTGGTACATCAGTGTAAAGCATCCCGGCCAACTTCAATGATCATGAAGCTGCCAGGCTTTTGTTTAGGACGCGCAGCAGCCGCTCCGGGTTTTACCTCTTCAAACTCCGCCGTTGGCAAATAGATTTTGTGCGTCGATATATCAATGCCCATCGTCCTCGCCCCCAGCGGCGTCTTCACAGTCTGCTCGACCTCGAACTTGCCTCCGACCTCACCCGCGACCACCAGCGATCCATCGCGACAGCTCGCGAACGCCTGTCCCGAATCGAACTTGGTCGCATCCACGCCCGCGCCGATGGGCAGCGAAGCCAGTATCTTTCCATCCGTGGTGCTCATCACAATCATCTTCTGCGGGTTGCGGCAGCCGACAAACAAGCGGTGTGTTTTCGCGTCGATCCCCATCCCCACCGGATGACCGCCAGGTGCCACAGACCATCGCGCGAGGACCTTGCGCGCGGGTACATCCACCTCGGCAACCAGGTCTTTGTCTTCCAGATTGATGTAGACTTTGCCGCTTCCATCGGACGCCAGGAACTCCGGCTTACCACCCAACTCAATCGGCGGGTCGATCTTGCCCGACACGGGATCGATGTCGGGCTTGAAGGTCATCAGCGCACCGCCATCGCCGGACACAGCCAGCACCCGGCCCAGCTTGGCGTCATAAATAATGCCGTCGGAATCAGGCATCGTCGCCAGTTTGCCCAGCACGGCATACGTCTTCAAATCGAAAATCAGGATCGCACCCGCACCGCCGCCGTCGGTGATAAACCCACGCCCGACCGAAGGCACAATGGCAACGCCATGGGCCGTCTTCTGTCCTGGAATATCTCCAAGCACCCTGCCGGAATCGGCGTCTATCACCAGCGTGTGGGTCCCACGCGGAACAAACAGCCGATGCGTCTGCGAATCGACGGTCAGGTAGTCCCAGCCGCCATCTCCACCGATATGCCAGCTCTTGATCGCATCCCATTTGGCCTGCGACAGAGCCGGTAGCGCGGCCGCCGCCAGCACCAGCAATCCCAGCGACTGCAGAACAATCTTTTTTACCCTCATATCATTACTCCCCACTGACTTCGATGCATCCCGGCTCCAATATCCGCCTGATACCCGCCGAATATACGTCACAACAATGTCTGTAGCAGAACCGGCAGATGACGCGACCGTAATCGGGCGCTTTTCCGAGGCTCGCTCTACTATGGAATGAGATGGTGAAAAGCCCCATGGGAACATCGACGACATCCAAAACGATTGCAAAAGATGACAATGCCGGAAATTCAATGAACTCGGCCCAGTTCTTTGCCCCGGCCCGCATCAACCTGCTCGGCGAGCACACCGACTACACCGGCGGCTTCGTCCTGCCCATGGCAATCAACTTTGCCACGGTCGCCGAAATCTCTCCGCGCAGCGATGCCCGGTACGGCTTCTCCAGCAAGCGCTTCCCCGAAACATTCGACATCGCCGTCGACGACCGTTCCCCCTCTCGCGGCGTCTGGAGCGACTACCCCGTCGGCGTTCTCCGCATGTTGCAGGACCGCGGCATCGAGCCTCCGCCGTTCGACCTCTCGCTCGGAGGCGACGTCCCGCTCAACTCCGGCCTCAGTTCGTCGGCGTCGGTCGAAGTGGCGAGCGCGGTCGCCATGCTGGCGCACTCCGGCGTGACACTGTCGGCGAAGGAAATCGCGCTCCTCTGCCAGCGCGCCGAAAACGACTACGTCCACTCGCCCTGCGGCATCATGGACCAGTTCGTCGTGACCGCCGGCCACGCGGGCCACGCCATGCTGCTCGACACGCGCGCCCTCACCTACGACCTGCTGCCACTTTTCCCCGGCACGCACGTCGTCGTCTGCAATTCGATGGTCAAGCACTCCATCGCGACCGGCGAATACGGTGTCCGCCGCCGCGAAGTGGAGGCCGGCCAGACCGCAGTCCGCGCGGCCTTTCCGCACATACCGATGCTCCGCGACGCCTCCATCGCCGACCTAGAAGGCTGCCGCAACAAGATGTCGCCGGAGTCCTTCAAGCGCTGCCGCCACATTATCTCCGACAACGGACGCGCCCTCGCCGCGCGCGACGTCATGACCTCCGGCGACAGCGTGCAATTCGGCCAGCTTCTGCTCTCTGCGCACGCCAGCCAGCGCGACGACTTCGCCTGTAGCTGCGACGAAATCGACTTCCTCGTCGATACCGCCGCAACCCTCGATGGCTGTTTCGGAGCCCGCATGACCGGCGGCGGTTTCGGCGGCTGCACCGTCAACCTCGTCAAGGACGAAAACGCCGAAAACTTCGCCGCCGAACTCCGCAAGCGCTACCTCGAACGCTTCAACATCCACGCGGACACCTTCGTCGCCGAGCCCGTCGACGGCGCCCTACTGCGCAATGCACGCGCACTTGCGGAGGTGGCAGAAGCATGATCGACGACCTCTTCCGCAACGCCTCGCACCGCCGCTATCACGCTCTCCGCCGCGAGTGGGTGCTGGTCTCGCCGCATCGCACGCAGCGCCCGTGGCAAGGCCAAACCGAAGACACAGCCGCACCCGCGACACTCGCCTACGATCCAACCTGCTACCTCTGCCCCGGCAACGCCCGCGCCGGCGGAGCGCAGACGCCGAAGTACACCAGCACCTACGTCTTCGAGAACGACTACGCCGCACTTAAACCCGATCTCCCCGCCGCCTCGGCGGACATCGGCGATGCGGGCCTGCTCCGCGCCGAAGTCGAGCGCGGAGTCTGCCGCGTGCTCTGCTTCTCGCCGCGCCACGACCTTACGCTCGCGAAGATGGAAGTCGCCGACATCCGTCTCGTCGTCGACGAGTGGGCTAGGCAAACCGAAGAACTCGGCGGCCGCGAAGACATCAGCTATGTGCAGGTCTTTGAAAATCGCGGCGCGATGATGGGCGCCAGCAACCCGCATCCCCACGGACAAATCTGGGCCACGGAATCCATACCCAACGAGCCGACGCTCGAACTCGCCGCCCAAAACGCCTACCTCGCCGATCACGGCAAATGCCTCCTCTGCACCTGCCGGGACATCGAACTCGCGCAACGGGAACGCATTGTCGCGGAGAACGACGCATGGATCGCGCTCGTCCCTTTCTGGGCAGTCTGGCCCTTTGAAATACTCGTCCTCCCCAAACGCCACGTCGCCTCCCTCACCGAATTCACCGACACCGAGCGCGATCTCTTCGCCGCCATGCTGCGCCGCGTTACCAGCGGCTACGACCGCGTCTTCGACACATCCTTCCCTTACTCCATGGGTCTTCACGGCGCACCCAGCGACGGCGCCGAGCACCCTGCGTGGCACTTCCACGCACACTTCTATCCGCCGCTGCTGCGTTCAGCCACGATACGGAAATTCATGGTCGGCTTCGAGCTTCTCGGCTCGCCGCAGCGCGACCTCACACCCGAACTCGCAGCCGAAGCTCTCCGTCGCGCCTTTGCGCGCGCATCATAAGGAAAAGAATGCTGCTCAAAACTCTCCGCGAAGAAGTCCTCGAAGCCAACCTCGAACTCGTGCGCCGCGGCCTGGTCCTCTACACCTTCGGCAACGCCAGCGGCGTCGACCGCGAGCAGGGCCTGGTCGTCATCAAGCCTTCGGGCGTCGACTACGACGAACTCCGCCCCGAACACATGGTCGTCACAGACCTCAACGGCGTCACCGTCGAAGGCACACTGAAGCCCTCCTCCGACCTCGACACGCACACTCTGCTCTACCGCGAATTCCCCACCATCGGCGCGGTCGTACACACACACTCCGAGTTCGCGACGAGCTTCGCCCAGGCCGGCCTTTCCATCCCCGCCTTCGGCACCACGCACGCCGACTACTTCCACGGCCCCGTCCCCGTCACGCAGCCGCTTTCGGACGAAGCCATCGGCGGCCGCTACGTCCACGAAACCGGCCTCGCCATCGTCGCCCGCTTTCGCAACGCTGCCGACACTCTCGACCCGCTCGCCACGCCCGCCTGCCTGGTCGCCGGACACGCACCGTTCGTCTGGGGCAAGAATCCCCACGACGCCGCCCACAACGCCGTCGTCCTCGAAGCCGTGGCCCGCATGGCCTATCGCACACTTACGCTAAAGGCAGACGCAGCCGAAGTGTCGCAAGCCCTGCTCGACCGCCACTACTTTCGCAAGCACGGGAGCAACGCCACCTACGGCCAATAGCACGCCCTAAATTCACACAGCTTTTGAAATAGCTGAAGTAGGCTCATAGAACCAAATGGCTGCAACCAAAGGATCATCGACCAAACGGGCTCCCGCAAGCCGGACGAAGAGCGCTCCGCGCAAGCGCGCTGCCCAGCCGCCCCGCCGTTACTTCAATCGCGACGAAAGCTGGCTGCGCTTCAACGAGCGCGTGCTCGAAGAAGCGTGCGACACCACCAATCCCCTGCTCGAGCGCGTCAAGTTTCTCGCCATCACCGCCAGCAATCTCGATGAGTTCCTCGAGATCCGCATCGCCGGCGAGTTGCAGCGCATGGAAGAAGACTTCGGCCTTCCCCAGCGTCCCGACGAAGGCGGCCTCACTCCCGAGGCGCGCCTCACCAGCGTCCGCGACCGGCTCCACCGCTTCGCCGGCGCGCAGGACGCCTGCTGGAACGACCAGCTCCTCCCGGCGCTCAAGGCCGCAAAAATTCACCTCCGCAAATGGAAGCAGATGACGGAAGACGAGCGCCTGTTTGCCGCGCGCTTCTACCACGACCAGGTCGACCCGCTGCTCACGCCTGTCACTATCGACCCATCGCACCCGTTCCCGCGCGTCCTGAACAAAGCCCTCTGTCTCGCCCTTCTGCTGCGCCACAAGCGCAAGCCCAACGGAAGCGCACGCGCCGCAACGTCGCTCGGTGTCATCACGATCCCGCGCTCTCTGCCGCGCCTCATCGCGCTGCCCGAGCGCCCCGGCGGCCACCGCGACTTCCTCTTCCTCGACGAGCTCATCGAAGCCCACGCCGACCGCATGTTCCGTGGCTACGAAGTCCTCAGCCGCGCCGCCTTCCGCGTCACCCGCAACAGCAACCTCTACATGCAGGAAGAAGAAAGCCGCTCCGTGCTCGAAAGCGTGCGCTCCGAGCTGCACAACCGCCGCAAGGGCGACGCGGTCCGCCTCCAGATCGATGCCTCCGCGGCGGACGAAGTCGTCGAGCGGCTGCGCGTCAACTTCGAACTTGAGCCCTGGCAGGTTTTCCATACCAAAGCGCCGGTAAACCTCTCGCGCCTGATGAACCTCTACAGCGAAGTCAAGCAGCCCGAGTTGAAGTTTGCCGAGTTCATCGGCCGCGACTACAAGCCTCTCGGCAAAGCCAAAGATATTTTCGAAGACCTCCGCCAGCGCGACATTCTGCTGCATCATCCTTACGACAATTACGCGACGGTTGAGCGTTTCATCGAAGCCGGCGCCGACGACCCGCTCGTCATCTCGATCAAGCAGACCCTCTACCGCACCAGCGCCGACTCCTCCATGTTCCGCGCGCTCACCGAAGCCGCCCAGGTCAAGGACGTCACCGTCGTCGTCGAGCTGATGGCGCGCTTCGACGAAGCCTCCAACATC
>DASRLB010000377.1:0-3997 GCA_035648695.1 Acidobacteriaceae bacterium
TGACCTGCCCCCGAAAAACTAAGCCAGTCATAATTTGGAAAGTTCCGATAAAAAGGAGCTTTCGAAATGAAGAAGACGAAACACACCGAGGAGAAGATCATCGGGGTGGTAAAGCAGATGGAAGCGGGCCGCCCGGTAAAGGAATTGGCGCGTGAGTTGGGGGTGACGGACCAGACGCTGTACAACTGGAAGTCGAAGTACGGCGGTATGGAGGTGAGCGAGGCGAAGCGCCTGAGGTCGCTCGAAGACGAGAACCGTCGCCTCAAAGAGATCGTGGCGGATCTGAGCCTCGGTAAAGAGGCGCTGAAAGCGGTAATCCGAAAAAACGGGTGGGGCTTGTGAGTACGCGCCGGGACGTGGCATTGCTGATGAACGAGTATCGATTCAGCGAACGCCGGGCTTGCAGGCTCCTTGACATCGAACGGGCGAGTTACCGGTACGATGCGCGCCCGGACCGGAACGAGAAGCTGCGCGAAGCGCTGGTGACGGAAGCGAGGCAGAACCCGCGCTTCGGCTATCGGCGGCTATGGGTCATTCTGACGAAGAAGCGGGGTATGAAGGTGGATGTGAAACGAGTTCACCGGCTGTATCGCAAAGAGGGTCTCGCGGTGCGGCGGGTGAAGAGGAAGCGCATAGTCAGGCCTGTTCCCTCCGGAGCAGGCGCGATGGCGCCGAATCAGGAATGGGCGATGGACTTCGTTTCCGACAGCCTGGCAAGCGGACGCGCGATCCGGGCCCTGACGGTGGTGGACAGCTTCACGCGCGAGTGTCCGCTGATTGAAGTGGCCACCGGGATCTCGAGCCAGGCTGTCACCCGCGCCCTGGAAAAAGCAATCGAGCAGCGCGTACGCCCGAAGTCGCTGCGCTGCGACAACGGGCCCGAGTTCACCAGCCGGCATCTGCTCGGCTGGTGCGAAGACCAGGGCATTCAACTGATCCATACTCAGCCGGGACGACCGATGCAGAACGGCCACGTGGAAAGCTTTAACGGAAAGTTCCGGGACGAATGCCTGAACGCGAACTGCTTCACAAACCTTGAGGATGCGAGGCGCAGAATCGAACGATGGCGCATCGACTATAACTCGGAGAGGCCGCACAGCAGCCTGGATTACCGAACGCCGGACGAGTACGCAAAGGCATGCTCAGGGCTCACCAGCAGGATAGCCGCTATCCCACCGGACCCGCCCGTCAGCGCAGGTGAATCGCACGCCGGTGCTCGCGCGCAAGGGTCCGCTGACGCCGCGCCCGACAACGGCGCGCCCTTGGGCTCTCCGCGCCGCCGTGCAGAGAAGTGAAATCGCGACGGGCGGCTCCGGCGGGATAGCTAAGAAGCGGTAGTATGAAACCGGGATTTCCAAGTTACGACTGGTAGAGAAAAATGGGGCAGGTCACTGGAAGGTCGCAGGAACGGTGCGAGCGAAGCGCGCGCGGAGCATTCTGCGAGTGGCGGACGATTCACCAGGAGCGGTCACATTCCGGTAATCGGCCTTCAGGCGCCGACAGAATCTGCACAACTTCCGTTAAGCGTCACTTGTCCGCAATAGATCGAGCAATTTAACGAATTCGCGTCATCTCAATGAGATAATCCTCGATACCCTTTAGGTTTTTCGATTTTGCGTTCATGATTCTCTCAAGCCATACGCCATCTGCCGCAAGTCTTACGGCACGAAGCTCGAGTCTCGAATCAGTTTTTGAATGTCTCTTTAGGCGTTCGCTCAGCCAGGTATCCCAAGCCCATCCGACCTGATCTTTAGAGGCCATCAGACTCAGGAGCGCGCCCCAGATTTTACGTTCAGCCGCACCTTCGGAGAATGCGGCCCTAATGTATGCACGAGTAAAGCATCCGTCGGAATTCTCTTCCTCCGCCATCAGTCGATCAAAGTGCTTGTCCAATCGGGTCAACAGCATCTGCATCAACTCCGCCACCAACGTCTCTTTGCTGTCGAAGTGATGAAAGAAAGCCCCCTTGGTAACGTCCGCCAATTCGCTCACTTTGTTGACGGTGACATCAGCCATCCCCTTGGTCGCAGCGAGTTCGAAGGCGGCATTTAAGAGAGATTCTCTAACGAAGAGAGGGTCCTTCTTTTTCATGTACGCGTTTTTTACTTTAGTCGCCTTCATTTTCGAAAGTCTCCTCAACGATCGTTGCGGCCGGTGAGGCTGTTCTGGTAATCGCTAGTTCGTGCACAGCCGTCTCCTCGATGCACGCGGTAAAGCGCTCGGGGGCGAAATAGCCTCGGGCCTTCGCGTGGGCGTTGCAGCGTCACCAGCACATGTGGCAGGGAACCGGGTCGCGGTAGGGACGAGCATCGCTGCTCGCCCCCCGCACAGATCCGTACGTGCGCTGCTCACGCATACGGCTCTTACCTCGGATGTGTGGCGTCGAAGCGAACACTTGGATAGGGATGCACGATACGCGGATAAGGCACCCAGCGGTCGAACATCGAGCAAGAGGGTATAAATTGAACTGTGTAAACGGCCATCGGAAAGGATCACACTGAGGAGACCCGATGGCTATTGATCTTAAACTCATCGACAAGTTATTAGCAGACTACAAGAAGCCGGAAGACATTATTGGCGAAAACGGCCTGCTGAAGCAATTGACCAAAGCGGTGCTGGAGCGTGCCATGCAAGCCGAGATGACGGAACATCTGGGCTATGAGAAACACGATCCGTCCGGGCACAACAGCGGCAACTCGCGCAACGGCGCGACGACCAAGACCCTGAAGGGGGACTTTGGGGAGGTGCCATTAGAGACACCGCGCGACCGCAACGGCAGTTATGAACCGAAAATTATCGGCAAAGGCCAGACGCGATTCACCGGTTTCGACGACAAGATCATTTCGATGTACGCGCGAGGCATGAGCACGCGTGAGATCCAAGGGCATCTGGAGGAGATCTACCAAGTCGAGGTGAGTCCGACACTGATTTCCAATGTCACCGAAGAGGTGATGGAGGAGGTCAAGAGCTGGCAGAGCCGGCCACTGGACGCGGTGTATCCGATCGTATATCTGGATGCGTTGTGCGTGAAGATTCGCGAGGCCGGGCACGTTCGCAACAAAGCGGTTTACGTGGCGATTGGTGTCAACATGCAGGGCAACAAGGAAGTGCTGGGGCTGTGGGCAGGCCAGGCCGAAGGGGCGAAGTTCTGGTTGCAGGTGCTCACGGAGTTGAAGAATCGCGGAGTCAGCGACGTTTTCATCGCCTGCGTGGATGGACTGAAAGGGTTTCCAGAAGCGATTGAGACGGTGTTCCCGCAGGCTCAGGTGCAACTCTGCATTGTGCATCAGGTGCGGGCTTCGCTGAACTACGTTTCCTGGAAACAACGCAAAGCCGTGGCCGCGGATCTGCAGCCGATTTATCGCGCCAGCACAGTGGAAGAAGCCGGGCAGCGGCTCGATGAATTCGCCGCAAAATGGGACGCGACGTATCCGACGATCAGCCAGATGTGGCGCCGGAACTGGGAACACTTAACGCCCTTTTTCGCGTACCCGGCCGATATCCGCAAGGTGATTTACACGACCAACGCCGTCGAATCGCTGAACATGTCATTGCGGAAGGTGATCAAAACCAGGGGCTCGTTCCCAAATCAGGAGGCTGCTCTCAAGCTGCTGTACCTCGCCTTGGAACATATCGCGAAGAAGTGGACGATGCCGGTTCAGAACTGGAAAGCTGCCTTACAGCGCTTCGCGATTCTGCTCGGCGCCCGCGTTCCGCAAGCCGAAATGGCGTAAGCAGTTCTTCACTATGAATTATCGGAACAAGAGCATTTCCGGGATGGTGGCTCTGCCCCCAAACCCCCGAGATTTGTCGCTTTTGCGCCAGGACTCCTGGACCGAGGAGCGAGCTGTGCTCGCCACCTCGGAATCCCGGCCTCTGAGTCGTCGCTCGGGTTGCGTCTCCGCAGCGCCCTATCCTCCGCTCAGGTCCGTTCAGTCTACCAGGGATGAAATGTCAGAAAATGCGGGGCCGTTTACACAAAACGCTTGACACACCC
>DASRLB010000378.1:0-4472 GCA_035648695.1 Acidobacteriaceae bacterium
CGGGTAATCAAGTTCGACAACAACCTGAACCAAGCCAGTTAACCCCTGCTTCAAGTTCTGCTTTAGGTGTTACACATCGGTAACGGCGAACACCCGGCGCACATCCGCCTGTGATTTAATGAAGGTGACCGAGAAAGCCGCCCCGAACCAACCGGCATCTCAAACATTCTGAGGAGTACCGCATGGCCAACATGATCCTGCCGATCGAAGAGCGCAACCTCACCCCCGACGAAGTCGAAGCCCTCGACCGCCGCCGCCGTCGCGGACAGTTGTATCTCACCATCGGCCTGCTGTTCCTGGTCGTGGCCACGCTGGTCACCATCTGGGCCGGGCAGGACCTCACCTACGCCCCCGGCTGGGCGCACCCCATGGCCTACTGGGACGCCATCACGTTCATCCTCGCCGCCTGGTTCCTCTGCCGGGGCGTCGTCCTCCGCCGCGGCTCCAACGAGTTCATCAGCTATTGAGTTGTCCTCACGACGGCAGACGGCGAGCTTCGGCTCGCCGTTTCGCTTTCCGCTCCCCAAAAAACTGAAGCGCCGCGACCCCTTTGCGAAACTTCGCTCCCTTCGCGCACTTTGCGTCAAGGCTTTTGTTGTTGCACTTCTGCTATCGTGACTAGTTCCCCCGCGGAGGAGCTTTGACCCCCTGGACGTTCGCCGAACCACTGCATTTCTCCAACGCCGAAATCGCTCTCCTCGCGCTCCTGACCCTCGCGTCCGCGGCGATGTTCGCCGTCCGCTTCCGCCCCATCGCCGTCAACATCTGGCGCGCAAAAAAGGACCCCGCCGGTACTCTCGCGCCTCTTCCGAAGCGAGCGTGGGCCTTCTTCTGGGAAGTCCTCTGCCAGGCCAAAGTCATCAAGCAGCGCCCGCTCCCCGGCATCGCCCACGCCTTCGTCTTCTGGGGATTCCTCGCCTTCGCCCTCGTCTCCCTCAACCACTTCGCCACCGGCATCCGTCTCGGATTTCTGCAACACATGGGCTTCGTCGGGACCTTCTACTTCGCCTTCGCGGGAATCTGGGCGGCGTTGGTTGCCGTCTCCATCGCCGGGCTATTTATCCGGCGGTTTTTTGTGAGGCCGATTTGGCTTGGCAAGAAAGTCTCTTACGAATCCGGCTTCATCGCCTTCCTGATCTTCCTGCTGATGGTCACTTACATCGCGGCTTACTTCTTCCCCGACGACAGCCTCGCCATCAAAGCCCTCTGGTGGACGCACACCGTCACACTGCTGGCGTTCCTCCCGCTCATCCCGCACACCAAGCACCTGCACCTGGTGCTGTCGCCGCTGACGGTTTTCCTTGAGCGCAACGGCTTCTCCGCCATCCCGCCGCTGGTCGGAGACGAAGACTTCGGCCTCGCCACCGGCAAGGACGTTACGCAACTCATCGCGCTCGAAGCCTATAGCTGCGTGGAGTGCGGCCGCTGCACCGAGCACTGCCCCGCCTCCAACACGGGCAAGGTGCTCAACCCGAAGGAAATCATCCTCGGCATGAGGACGTACCTCAACACCTTCGGGCCGGGCAGTGAGACGCCGCTGCTGAACGATCTGCGCGACGCGCCCGCAAACGCATCCCCCGACAATCCCGCGGCCAACTACTTCTCCATGGAGGCCGCCTTCGAGTGCACCACCTGCGGCGCGTGCGAGTTTCAGTGCCCGGTCGGCATCGAGCATCTGCCCATCATCGTCGGCCTGCGGCGCGGCGCGGTCAACACCGGGGCGTGGGAAGACACCTACGGCACCAAACTCTTCCTCGCCCTCGAAAGCAAGGGCAACGCGCTCGGCCTCAGCGCTATGGAGCGCGACAAATTCATCGCCAAGCAAGCCTTCCCCATCTTCGACGGCTCGCAGGAGTACTGCCTCTGGCTCGGCTGCATGGGCGGCTACGACCCCAAGGGCCGCGAAATCATCGCCGACTTCGCCCGCGTCATGCAGCACCTCGGCACCACCTTCGGCGTCCTGAAAAAAGAAAAATGCACCGGCGACCCCGCCCGGCGTTTAGGCAATGATCTAGTGTTCGGCAGCCTGGCCGAACAGGGTCTCGCCGCCTTCGAAAAAGCGCAGGTCAAAAAGATCGTCGCCATCTGCCCTCACTGCGTCCGCACCATCGCCACCGACTGGCGCGAGTACGGCATCGCCCCCGAAATCGAACATCATTCAGAATTCATGGCCCGCCACGCCGACAAACTCCCGCAGCAGCCCAAAGACGACACCATCGCCTACCACGACCCCTGCTACCTCGGCCGCTATCAGGACGTGTACGAAGAGCCCCGCACCGTAGTCGCCGCCGCCGGCACCCTCATCGAAGCCCCCCGCCACGGCGAACGGAGTTTTTGCTGCGGTGCGGGAGGCGGTCTCGTGTTCTTAGGTGAGGAGACAGGCGACCGTGTCAGCCACAACCGCGCCGCCGAACTCGTCGCCACCGGCGCCAAAACCATCGGCACCGCCTGCCCCTTCTGCAACACCATGTTCCGCGACGCCCTCGGCGCAGTCGGCGGCGAGGCGCCGCCGCAACTGCTCGACATCGCCCAACTCACCGCCCGCGCGCTACCCCAACCGGACTCACGACCCGTGTGAGAGTGGTCAATAGACCGCGCCACCAGTTCGAATCGTCTGAATCACACCACCGGCCATTCGAGCGGGCGCGACCGCTCAGAGGGACTCTGGGCGATTTGTGCCTACTTGCGACTGCCCAAAGCTTGACGGTCTGACGGCGTGAGCAGTATACCGAGCCTATGTCTACCCCATCCTCAACACCAAAGCTTTCCTCAACACAAATCGGCATTATTGGCGAAAACCTGCTAGTCAACGCAGTGATGAAGGCCAGCAACGGCCGATTGTCGCCGTTTAAGCCCATCGCCGACGATGATGGGCTAGACGTGCTCTTCTACGATAAGGAGACAGGAACCTCGGTCGCCATACAGTTGAAGTGCCGCACCAATACAGACAGCGGAGGTAAAACAGCGCAATTTGACGTGCGAGGAGCGACATTCAAAGAAGAACGTCACGCCTTCCTTGTTGCTGCCCTGCTTAATACAGGTATGGATGGCTTCGACTGCACATGGTTTATGCCTATGAAAGATGTGACGACGGTAGGCAACAAAAAGTCTGGCAAGTATGTCATCACGCCAAGCAACGCTGAAGGTACTAAAGACAAATACAAAGACTTTCAGTGTTTAAACATCAATGAACTGGTGCAACGCATCCGAAACGCACCGCCACCGCCATGCACAAGGTCACCACAAACAGCACATGCAGCCCCATATGAAACACATTAGGCCGAGGATTATCCCCCCGCGGCGGCAGAATGTAACGGGTCCCGGCATACATGCTCGAATACTCGCGCTTCTGTTTCTCTGAAGCCCCAAAGAAGTACGGCACATACCACATCCCCACCGCCGACAGCACAGCGATCGCGCAGTAGACCACCCAATACGTCGGCACATACAGCGGTTTCGGCCGGTTCCAGAAGTAGAGAGCAAAGCCCACCGCAATCCCCGGAAACACCGCGTTCGCCAGGGTAGCCAGCCATATCTTCCGTTTGCCGATCACAGCCTGCACCTGCGACCCCCGCACCCAGTCCGAAACGTCGACCAGGTCGTGCGAAACAGTCACCACAAATTGCAGCACGATCAGGCCCGTGAACAAAGCAATCATTGCCATGCTCCTTTATCTCGTAAACTCAGAGCCTGACCCTCATCTAGGTGCCCAGGAGTCGTCGAAACGCCTGTCTTCAGGCCCGACATTGCCGAAATCGTAAGTTACAGTTGAGTCTTTATCGTCATCCCCGTCCCCGGTGTTTAACGCCAGCACCATGCAGGAAATGACAATGACATCCGCATCGGAGTTCATCCGGATATCGTACTCATTGCCATTGCCAATAACGAGGCGGTTCTTGGTGATCGCCGCGATTTGATCATCGCCTTTGAAGATGGAATATCGAAGCCCCTTGTGCCGGTACAGATGGAAACTCTCTTCGGACCGCTCACAAACGTAGACGCCCTTCCATATCTTTTCGCAGAGAAAGTGGTATGTCCTGCCGTCGGTGAGGATAAAGTCGTAATTCGTACGGATAAACGTAAAGTGACTTTGTAACTTCGCGACCAGCTCGCCCGCTTTCGTCCGCAGTTCCAATTTGTCGAGGAACGCGAAAAATGCCTTCTGGGCAAAGTACGTCACACCCGGTGCAGAGATATCGTAGGTGGAACGGAAGCTGAACTTGCGCTCCTGGATTGTAACGTTCAATTCGTTCTCCCATGCTTCATGACTCGCGAGGATGCTATCACGCTCTTCGCCGCCCCAGCCGCACCCTGTATCCTTGAATCAGCACGACCAGAAGGAAGCACCATGCCGCTTTACGAATACGAATGCGCCACCTGCCACAAGCGCACCGAAAAGATCCAGAAGTTCTCCGACGCCGAGATCACCATCTGCCCCCACTGCGGTGGCCCGCTGGAGCGCACCATCACCG
>DASRLB010000379.1:0-19596 GCA_035648695.1 Acidobacteriaceae bacterium
GGAAGTTGAAGCGGGAAAGACTTCGGCCCTGGATGCGATGGCTGCGCTGAATCGGCGGATCGCTGCCGATCCTCATGCGTTTTTCGACTATGAGACGCCGCGGGATTTTCGGGTGGAGCAACATTTTCCGGAGCTGTATCCGACCAACGTCCGGCCGGAGACGCTGGAGCAGGAGCGGGAGTTCCGGCGGCAGGCTGAGGTGGGAGAGCTGCGCAAGGCGCCGTTCTTGCGGTTTACTTCGGCGGTGCGAACGCCGCATCCCGAGAACGATCTGGTCAATGCGCGGTGGTATCCGGCGGAGCATAAGGATAAAAGCAAGCCGCGGCAGGCGATGATCGTGATGCCGCAGTGGAATGCGGATGCATTCTCGCATAACGCGCTGTGCGAGTTGTTCAACCGGTTTGGGATTTCGTGCCTGCGGCTGTCGAAGCCGTATCACGACACGCGGCGGCCGGCGGAGTTGGAGCGCTCGGATTATGCGGTGAGCTCGAATGTCGGGCGGACGATTTCGGCGTGCCGGCAGGCGGTCGTCGACATTCGCAGTTGCATGGATTGGCTGGAGGGCGAGGGATACGAGCAGATCGGCGTCCTGGGGACGAGCCTGGGGAGTTGCTATGCGTTTATCGCGGCGGCGATGGACCCGCGACTGAGGGTGTGCGCGTTCAATCATGCGTCGACGTGGTTTGGCGACGTGGTTTGGACGGGGCAAAGTACTCGGCATATTCGCGCGTCGTTTGAGGGCGCGGGGCTGACGCAGGACCAGGTGCGGGAGATGTTTCTGGCGATCAGCCCGATGGCGTTCATGGATGCGTTTGCGGCACATCCGAAGAAGTCGCTGGTGGTGTATGCGCCGTACGACCTGACGTTTCGGGTGGAGTTTTCGCGCGAGGTGCTGAAGAATTTCGAGGCGCGGGGCGTGGATTTTGTGGCGAAGGTGCTGCCCTGCGGGCACTATACGACGGGGGAGGTGCCGTATAAGTACATCGATGGGTGGTATCTGGGGTCGTTTGTTTATGGGGCGTTTAGGAGGCTGGCGATGGTGTGAGGCGTAGATTTCCTAAGCAAGTGTGCCGGCGTCGAGCATTGCGATAACAGTCACTATTTGTTCGCGAAAAGGTGGCAGCTTCGAAGTGATTGCTGACCAGACATCATCATTATCGACGGTCGAATACTCGTGAACGAGGACATTGCGGAACGCCACTATCTTTTGTGATTCTTCGATATGCTTCATGAAATCAAGATGATGGATGCGCATCTGCGCGAGGGCATCGCCGATGATGATGAAATCGCGCTCGACGGCTCTCCGAACTAATAGATTTTCCTCATAGTCGCAGCGGCCCATGCCGTCGGTAAACATCAGAATTTCGTCTGAAGCATCTCTGAGATCGCGGAGATAACGAGCCACGCTACGCGGCATAGAGCAGCTCCCGTGTCGACTCGATCTCTTGCAGGAGGTAGGGATTCACGAGACTCTTCCATGTAAGTAAGTCGACTTTTCGCCCAAATAAAGCTACGAGACTTTCACGAAGGTCCGACTTGTTATCGAAGTAGAGTTCGATCGGGAACTCGTCAAATTCGACAAGGACATCTACGTCGCTGCGCGCGAGGTCGAAGTCGTCGCGGACGGCGGAGCCGAAGATTGCCAACCGCCGCACATGGTGCTTGCGGCAGAGTGCGGCGATTTCTTCGCGGCGGGATGTGATGAAGTCCTGCATGATGCCCTCGCGTGTAGTGTAGCGGATGCGGATGAACGCACAAAAGCCCCGCCGGAGCGGGGCCTGTGGTGGTGCATGATTCGGGAGCTACGCGCTTGCTTCTTGGGCAGCGGCCGTAGGGATGATGGAGACGAAGCGGCCCTTCTGGCCGCGGTCCTGAAATTTCACCACGCCGTCGATCTTGGCGTAGAGCGTGTCGTCGGAGCCGCGGCCGACGTTGAGGCCGGGCTTGTGCGGTGTGCCGCGCTGGCGCACGATGATTGAGCCGCCGGTGACCGTTTCGCCGCCGAAACGCTTTACGCCGAGCCGCTGGGCGTTTGAGTCGCGGCCGTTTTTGGAAGATCCAAGTCCTTTTTTATGTGCCATTCTGTGCCTCTTTCGCGCTGTCGTCAGCGCTTTGAAATTGTGCGGCCTAGCCGCGAATCCTGCCGTGGGGGCCAGGGCTAAAGCCCTTATTCGCCGGGGGCCAAATGTTCGGGCTAAAGCCCGAACCTACTCCGGCAGTGCTTGAATTTATGCCCGGTGAATGTCACGGCTGAAGCCGTGACCTACCGTTTGGTGCTCTGCCGAAAGCGTTTGCAGTCGGGTCAAAATCGATGAAGCAGATCCCTTCGCTACGCTACGGGATGACAAATCATGCTACGGGATGACAAATCATGCTACGGGATGACAAATCATGCTACGGGATGACAAATCCGGGGGCAGGGTTACTTCTGCTCTGCCTTGAAGCTCTTGCCGCCGACCAGGATCTCGTTGATCTTGACTTCGACGAAGCTCTGGCGGTGGCCCTGCATTTTCTTGTACTGCTTCTTGCGCTTGAAGTGGAAGACGAGGATCTTGTCGCCACGGCCTTCGCTTACGACTGACGCGAGAACCTTGGCGCCGCCGAGATCGCTCTCGAACTTGCCCTCTTCGCCGGAGACGGCGACGACTTCGGAGAACTCGATGTTGCCGTTCTCATGCTCGGACTTTTCGATGCGGACGGTGTCGCCGGGAGCGACGCGGTATTGCTTTCCACCGGTACGGATGACTGCGTACATTGCTTGAAACCTCGTTGCAGAGCGCAGATGGCCACGCTCGCATTTCCTCTGCGTCTAGAATTCGGATGTCTTGTCAGGAGGGCGGCTTGCCCGGCCGGTTCGGAATCCGCGCCCGCATGTTGCGAAGGCGCCCATCCGCCGGCCCTGCAACCGGACACACCAGTTGCATCGCCAAACTTCACAATTTTACCGGGAATGGCCGGGGTGGGTCAAGAAGCCGCTAGAATCAAGCGTCGGGGTATGACTATTTCTTCCACCAATCCTTCCACCAAACACCGCTTTCGCGCTCCCTGGATCATCTTCTGGGTGGGTCTGGCGCTGCGGATTGCGTGCATTCTGATTGGGCACACGTATCGCGTGCGGTTGAACGACAATCATTTCGATTTCGGATTCGAAGCCGGACGCATTGCGCAGTCGCTGGTGGAAGGGCGCGGGTATGCGAATCCGTTCAACGGCATTTCGGGACCGACGGCCTGGCTGCCGCCGCTGTATCCGCTGCTGATGGCGGTTGCGTTCAAGCTGTTCGGCGTATACAGCAGGGGCGCGGCGTTCTTTTTGCTGGCGTGCAACAGTGTGTTTTCAGCGGCGATCGCGCCGGCGATTTACGAGATTGCCGCGCGCTGTTTCGATGCACAGGGGATTGCGCGGCGCGGGTCGAAGCATGATGCACCGGTGGCGCTGTGGTCGGCGTGGCTGTGGGCTGCGTACCCGGCGGCGCTGCAGTATGCGATCCACTGGATTTGGGAGATGTCGCTTTCGACCTGCCTGCTGACGTGGACGCTGGTGGTGGCGTTGCGGCTGCGCAGGGTCGGCGAGGAAGAGCCGCTTGCAGATGCGCGGCGGGACCTGCGGTTGTGGCTGAGTTTTGGCCTCCTGTGGGGATTGGTGATGCTATCGAATGCGTCGGTGATGCTGGTGTTGCCGGGGACGATTGTGTGGATTTTGTGGCCGCGTCAAGGGCTGCGGCGAGGGATTGCCGGCGCTGCGCTGGCGTGCGTGGTGATGGGGATTGTGATGGCGCCGTGGGTCATTCGCAACGAGCGCACGATGCACGCATTTATTCCGACGCGCGACAATCTCGGCGTCGAACTTTGGCAGAGCTCGCTTTTTTATCACGAGGCGTTTCCGTGGGGCACGGCGATGCCGCTTTGGCCGGGTGATCCGGAGTTCCGGAAGTACGTTCGGATGGGCGAGTTTGCCTATGCGCAGCAGAAAGGGACAGAGGCGAAGCGTAACCTGCGGGCACGGCCCGATCTTTTTCTAAAGTACACGTTGATGCGGTTGCAGTTCTTCTGGTTTGGAACGCCGCATCCAACTGAGGGTCGTCCCCTCAATGAGTTTTTCCGCATCCTGAATTACAGCTTTCTGAGCGTCGCCGGACTGCTGGGGATGGGACTTGCGTTGAAGCGCCGCGTACCCGCAGCGTGCCTGATGGCGAGCGTGTTTTTGCTGGTGCCTGTAGCTTATTACGTGGTGACGGTGCAGGCGCGGTTTCGGCATCCGATCGAGCCGCTGATCGCGATATTGAGTGTTTACCTGTTTCGATCGACGACACTACGGCGTGCGACACTTGGTTCGTTATGACCACGACACCGACGATTAAAGTGCAGCGGCTGCATCCGGCGGCGCAGCTTCCTCGCTACTCGCATACGGGTTTGTTTGGAGACCTTGCGGCGGACCTGTTTGCGGCCGAGGCGCTGACGCTGGCGCGGGCCGGTGAAGAGGGTTCGACTGGCGCGGTACGGACAGGGCTGGCGCTGGAGTTGCCGTCGAAGCATGGAGCGCTGGTCGAAGACCGCAGCGGGTTGGCGCTGCGCGGGCTGACGACGCTTGCCGGGGTGATCGATCCGGGGTATCGCGGGGAGTTGAAGGTGGTGCTGACGAACCTTTCGCACGAGCCGCAGAGCATTGCGCCGGGGCATCGGATTGCGCAGCTGCGGATTGTGGAGCGGATTCAGGCGGTCTTTGAGGAGACGGATACGCTGGAAGAGGCTCCGCGGGGTGCGGCGGGGTTTGGGTCGACGGGGCAGTAGGTCTCGCGGAAGGTGCCGTGGTTTGCCCAGGCATTGGCGCGCGATGCCCTTTCGCGCATCGGCCGGCGCGGGTGATGCGTCGCCGAACTCCCTCCAACACAGGACGAACCAGCTCAAACTGCTCCCGACTCACATCGCTTCCGTACATCTTCTTGCGCATACAGAAAGTGTCCAGCCAATCCCATCGCTCCGCTAGTAACCAGGGAGACTCCGATCAAGTACGCAAACGTACCCCAGCGGCTAAAGCCGGGTTGATTTTGCGGACTCTATGTCACGGCTGAAGCCGTGACCTACCGTTTGTGCGGCTTGATCAGAGGTTACCTAGATCGTGAACAGGCTCTTAGAACCTGTTTAAGAACTGCCTGTCACGGGGGCTGAAGCCCAAAATTCTTGCAGCTATTGGTGTCCGGACTAAAGTCCGGACCTATCTCAGAGGCAAAAACAACGGCCTAAGTACAAAGCAAGTGCGGTCGTCCGAAGTTCTTAAACAGGTTCTTAGAGGGTTGATCTGCCGCTCCGCGTGCGCCGCTAAACCGCGGGCGCCTTGCAATGACAATCCAGGCAAGCGTGAATCGAGCAAGCCCCACACACCCGCGCCAGTTCCCGCCGCAACGCCGCGCGCGCCCGATGCGCCCGCACCGCCGCATTTCCCGCCGTCAGTTCATGCTTCTTGGCAAACGCACCCAGCGACTCCTCCTCAAGGTCCACCTCGCGAAGGATCTCCGCATACGCCGGCTTCAGCGTCGGCAAAACCTGCGCGATACATCCGCAGATAAACTCCCGCGCGGCGCCATCTGGAGCAGCCAACTCCCCATCGCCAAGCCCCAGTTCCGCTGCCCATCCGTCCATCGCCTTGCTCTCGGTCGCTCGCCGCCGATAGAAGTCGATCACAGCATTCCGCAGCACGCTATAGAACCACGCGACGGCCGAATCGTCCGCGCGCAAGCTCCCCGACCGCTCCAGCGCGCGCATATACGCAGCCTGCAAAATATCTTCCGCAAGCGCCGGGTCCGCGACACGCCTCTGCACAAACGCGAGGAACCCCGCGCGCCGGTCGAGCAATGTTTGCAGTGTCGGGTCAGACATAAAAGTAGAGGTGAGCGGGAGCGGAGGACCGCTCCCACCGCATTAGCAGCAAGGGCAGCACGGACAATCCGGGCAATCGCACTCCGGACCGCAGGGGCAAAGGCATTTCGTCGTCATCGCAGTTCTCCTTTTCGACCGCCATTCCGGCGATCACCCAAGTAGACGCACCAGCCGCAAAATCATTACACCTTCGGATGCATCAGGTGAAACCCGGTCTTCTGCTGGTACGCATGGGCGAGCGCACACGCCTTGGCCTCGCCATACAGCCCGCCGAGGAACGTCAGCGAAACCGGCGTGCCCGGCCCACCCACATTGTTCAGCGCGCCATCGCCCGCATCCGGCGGCGGCGGTGCATCGTCGCCGCGGAACCCGTTCGGCACAATCACCGCCGGCTGCCCGGTAAGGTTCGTCGCCGTAAGCTGCGCCCCGCTGCTGGGCGTCACAATCACGTCGACGTCTGCAAAGAGCTTCGTCATTTCCGCCAGCGCAAGAGTCCGCGCGCGCGCCGCCTGTATATAGTCCACCGCCGGATACAGCCGCGCCGTCCGGAACTGGTTCGGCCAGTCGAACGGCAGTTGCCCGGTCAGCAGCGCATCGCGCCCCAACCGCGTCAGTTCGTCGAACGCCGCCGCCGCTTCGGCCTCCAGCATTGGCACCAGCGCGCCAAACGGAAACTTCGGCATCTCCTTCTCGATCAGGTTCAGCCCCATGCCGCGCAGCACCGCAAGCGCCCTGGTGTTGAACTGCGCATCGTAAGCCGCCCGCGCAAACCCCGCCTTGCGTCCCGCGGCCCGCGCCTTGAAAGCCTCCAACTCTTTGCCTGCCAGCGTCTCGCTCGGCGGCTTAATCTCCTGCATCACCGGCGCCTCAAACGCCGACTTCAAATACCCCACTCGCAGCGTATGAATGTCCTGCGTAAAGTCCGGATTGAACGCCGCATTCCGCACCGAAAGATCGTGCCCGTCCGGCCCGTAAATCGCCGCCAGCACCAGCGCCGCGTCTTCCACCGACCGCGCAATCGGCCCAATCTTGTCCATCGACCACGTCAGCGCCATCGCCCCCGTCCGCGGCACCAGCCCAAACGACGGCCGCAGCCCGGTCACGCCGCAGCGTGTGCTCGGCGACGAGATAGACCCCAGCGTCTCCGTCCCAATCGCAAACCCCACGCACCCCGCCGACACCGCGCTCGCACTGCCCGCCGAGCTTCCACTCGATCCCTGCCGCGTATTCCACGGGTTCCGCGTCCGTCCGCCAAACCACAAGTCTCCCTGCGCCAGCGCGCCCATCGACAGCTTCGCAATCAGCACCGCGCCCGCCGTGTCCAGCCGTTTTACGACCTCCGCGTCGTAGTCGAACGTCTGTTTCTCAAACCCTCCCGCACCCCACGTCGTCGGATAGCCCGCCACCGCCAGCAGGTCTTTGCCGCCCCACGGAATCCCATGCAGCGGCCCGCGATACTTGCCCGCCGCAATCTCGCGGTCGGCCTGCTCCGCCTGCTTCAACGCCCGCTCTTCGGTCAGCGTGATGACGAAATGCAGTTGCGGATCGAGCCTCTTCAGCCGCGAGAGGTACATCTTCGTCAGTCCCGTCGAGGTAATTTTCTTCTTCCGCAGCAGCTCGCCGAGTTGACGCACAGTTGCAAACGCCAGTTGTTCCAGGCCGGCCTCCGATACCGCATGGCCTTCACCCGCGATGCTGACAATGTGCGGCGCAGGGTCCAGTTTCGGCGCCCTGCGCCGGGTCTCCAGCACCGCCCCCGGCGGCACCGGATCGAACACCAGCGACGGCGCCACCGCGTTCGGCAGCGCCAGCTTCCGCACCTCGACCAGGTCCTCGCGCTGCCCGGTCAGGTTGTCGATCATCACCTTGCGCTGTTCCGCGGTGAAGCGGACCCCGGCGATCGCCGCCGCCTGCTCGATCATCTCCACGGTAATCGGCAGCAGCTTCTCTTCAGCCGCGTCCGCCGACCCCTTCGCCGGCGTTTGCGCCGAAGCGCCCGTCGCCAGCGCCAGCAGCGCCCCCGGCAACAGCGTGTGTCCCAGACCGGCAGCGGTCGTAACGGCAAGAAAACGGCGGCGCGACGCGACGAGCGATTTAACCATGTCCGAAATTATTGCATCCGCATTCTTGCGTTGACTGCGGACCGCTCCCGGTCATTTCAGCGCGATTTTCGCCCAATTGCTGATAAGCGATAGAAACAAAATGGCTTTCCATCGAAAAAACTTGACATGGGGGTCCGGAGGGAGGATGGTTACTAATCGAAACTTTAGGGAGTTACCCACATGCGAAGTTTGTCCATACGGATCCTGGTTGCTTCACTTGTCCTTTTTGCCGGTTTCGGCCTGTCCGCCACTGCGAATGCCGGCACCGTCACGGTTGGAAACGACCCCAACAACGCACGCCCCATTGTCGATGGCTGCAACAACTGTGCCTATGTCATCCCCACGGCCTTCAGCCAGGCCGGCGACATCGTGACCGGCATTTCCTTCTGGGCGGGTCAACCGGGTGACATCACACCCGTCCTTCTTTCCGGCCACGATAACGGCGACGGCACCATCACCTTTGTCGTGACTGGCGTCGGTACCGACTACATCGCGACCAGCACTGGCCTGAACACCTTCGCCTTCGGTCTCACTTCGGGTTCAGACCGCACCGGCTCCAATACCTATTTTGGGTTCTTCGACGTCGGCAGCAGCACCGTTGCGTTCGACCACGATGGTTCCGGTGCAGGCACCTTCCTGGTCGGGACCATGCCCGGATTGACTGGTTCCTTCACAGACTCCAACGGTGCCCAGGATCCGGACACGCAGAACGACCTTAACGACCGGCTCTATTCTATCGAAGCCACCGCCATTACTACCCCGGAGCCCACCACCTTCTCGCTCCTTGCTCTCGGCATCAGCGGCCTTGGCGCGATGACACGCTTCCGCCGCCGCTAGTCCATCGGTAAGCGGCCCGATATGCACGGACAGCCTCCCTCGCGGAGGCTGTTCCTGTTTGCGCACAGTGACTACAGTTTCCGCCCATGACAAAGGGCCGCCCGCAGGCGGCCCCTTGTCGTGAACCGTCGCAAAACCTCTAAATATCCAGGTTCTTCACATCCAGCGCGTTCTCTTCGATAAACTTCCGCCGCGCCTCGACATCCTCGCCCATCAGAGTCGTAAAGATCTCCTCCGTCGCGGCAATGTCTTCCAGCTTCACCTGTAGCAGCGTGCGCCGGGCCGGGTCCATCGTGGTCTCCCAAAGCTGCGGAGCGGTCATTTCGCCCAGCCCCTTGTAGCGCTGCACGGAATACTCCTTCTTGCCCTGCTCGACGACGTACTCGAACACCTCGCGCGGCGTCTTCTTCTCCACCGGGTCCTGCGACGCCTTCGAATTGCGCTTGACGGGCTTCACAGCCTCCGGAGCGGCTGTGACGCTGCCCGTAACATCCTGCGCGCCCTCCAGCACCTCTTCCTCTTCCGCCTCGTCCTGCGCCTCTTGCGCAACCGCCGCAGCGCTTCCGGCAGCCGCCTTCGCCGCATACTCAATGTGGAACGGCCCGACAAGCTGTTCCCGAATCTGCGCATGTTTGTTCAGCAGTTGTCGCGACTCCGCCGCCGCAGCCAGCGTCCAGTCGATCTTCCGCGGCGCGCCCTGCGAGTCCGTAAACGTCACCGAGTACGTGCGGTGCTCCTCATCGAACTCCACGTCGGACACGCCCTTGAACTGGTGCTTGCGCTCCATGTCCTTCAGCCGCGTGCGCATCGCCTTCAGCTTCTCGGGCGTTTCAAAGTCCGCGCGCCGCGCCGGGTCCTTGCCCTCATTCGCAAAAATCTCGGCGAACGCCCGCACCACTTCCTCATTCCGCAGCCGCTTTGAAACCTTGTCGAAGAAGCCCAGATAATCACTGAGCTGCGCCATGAACTTGGTCAGTTCTTTACCCTCAAGCCGCGCCCCGCCCTCGCCGTAACGGATCACCATGCCGTCGGACGCCCGCTTCACCATCACCTGCACATACTCGCGGTCGTCCTTGATGTACTGCTCAAACTTGCCCTTCTTGATCCGGTACAGCGGCGGCTGCGCGATGTACACATGCCCGCGCGTAATCAACTCCTGCATGTGGCGGAAGAAGAACGTCAGCAGCAGCGTGCGGATGTGGGACCCGTCGACGTCGGCATCGGTCATCAGGATCAGCTTGCCGTAGCGCAGCTTCGCGATATCGAAGTCGTCCTTGCCGATGCCCGCGCCGAGCGCCGTAATCATGGCGCGAATTTCTTCATGCCCCAGCATCTTGTCGTAGCGCGCCTTCTCGACGTTCAGGATCTTGCCCTTCAGCGGCAGAATCGCCTGGAACTTGCGATCGCGGCCCTGCTTCGCCGTTCCGCCGGCCGATTCACCCTCGACCAGATAAAGCTCGCACAACTCCGGCCGGCGTTCGGAACAATCCGCCAGCTTCCCGGGCAGTCCACCACCATCCAGCGCACCCTTGCGCCGCGTAAGGTCGCGCGCCTTGCGCGCCGCTTCACGCGCCCGCGCCGCGTCGATCGCCTTGTTGATAATCTTCTTGGCAACCTGCGGGTTCTGTTCGAGGAAAGCCCCGAGCCGCTCATTCACAAACGCCTGCACGATGCCGGCGATGTCCGAGTTGAGCTTGCCCTTGGTCTGGCCTTCGAACTGCGGCTGCGGCAGCTTCACGCTGACCACGGCGACCAGGCCTTCGCGCACGTCGTCGCCGGAAAGATTTTCCTTCACATCCTTGAACAGCCCAAGCTGCTGCCCGACCACGTTGATGGTCCGCGTCAGCGCCGTCCGAAACCCCGAAAGATGCGTTCCGCCGTCCACCGTATTGATGTTGTTCGCAAAACTGAACACCGTCTCGGAGTAAGCGTCGTTGTACTGCAGCGCAATCTCCATGACGATCGAGCCCTGCTCGGTTTCCATGTAGATCGGCTTGTCGTGCAGCACCTGCTTGCCCTTGTTCAGGTGCTTGATGAACTCCGCAATGCCGCCCGTGTATTTGAACTGCTGCGTCTTCGCGTTGCCGGTCTTCGGATCGGTAACGCGGTCGTCGGTCAGGTTGATCTCGATGCCCTTGTTCAAAAACGCAAGCTGCCGCAGCCGCGTCGAAAGAATGTCGGCGTTGTACTCGACAACGGTAAAAATGCTGCGGTCGGGCAGGAAGTGGATCTTCGTTCCCTTGCGCTTCGACGGCCCCATCTTCCGCAACTCGCTGATCGGGTCGCCCTTGGAGTAGTCCATCTCCCACGCATGTCCATCGCGCCATATCTCCACATCGAACTCTTCGCTCAGCGCATTGACGCAGCTCACGCCCACGCCGTGCAGCCCGCCCGAAACCTTGTAGTTCGACGCATCGAACTTACCGCCGGCATGGAGCATCGTCAACACCACCTGCACCGCCGGCATCACCTCGCCGGTAGGCAGCGTCTTGTTGTCGACAGGGATGCCGCGGCCGTCGTCGACCACGGTAATCGAGTTGTCGACGTGGATCGTGACATCGATCTTCGTCGCATATCCCGCCAGCGCTTCGTCGACCGAATTGTCGACCACCTCATACACCAGGTGATGCAGCCCCTGCTCGCCCGTGGAACCGATATACATGGCCGGCCTCAGGCGCACGGCAGCGAGGCCTTCCAGGATGGTGATATTTTCGCCGGTGTAGTCGCTCTCGGACGAAATCGGTTGTGGAATCGGGGTCGGATTGGGCGTTACAGGATTGATATCTTCAGGCACGAACTTCGCTGCTCCGGGAGGGAAATTGGGGATGCAAAAACGCGATTGAAAAGAATGCCGCGAATGGCACGGGAGAATCCACAAAAACCCGCGAAAATGCTGGACATTTGCGAGTTTTCTCGACTCCTAAGTATAACACGGCGCAAGCACCCATTTTACCTCTGGAAAAGTCTCAAAATCGCACTAAAAAGAGGCCGGGCAAGGCAACGAAAATCGTTGCCCCACCCAGCCTCTTCAGCGTCCTTGCTCCGCCCCCAATCAGCCGTTATCGACCTCGAACGTCAGCGGCTTCACCGGCACCGGCGGCGGCTCATGCTCGGCCAGCACGCGGTTGTAGATGATCGCCACCACCGCCGCTCCGATGATCGGCGCAACCCAGAACAGCCAAAGCTGGTTCCCCAGCCCAAACCCCGAATCCGCAAACAGCATCGAGGCCGTCGAGCGTGCCGGATTCACCGACGTATTGGTAATTGGAATGCTGATCAGGTGGATCAGCGTCAGCCCCAGCCCGATCGCAATCGGCGCAAAACCCTTGGCCGCCCGCTGGTCGGTGGACCCCAGAATAATGAGCAGGAAGAACCCAGTCAGCACCGCCTCGGCAATGAAGCAGGAAACCAGGCTGTACCCGTCCGGCGAGTTCGGCCCGTAGCCGTTCGAGGCAAACCTCCCAGCCACATACCCCGGCTTGCCCGACGCAATCAGGTGCAAAATCCCCGCGCCAATCGCGCCGCCAACCACCTGCGACACGATATACGGCAGCAGGTCTCTGGCCGGAAACCGCTTGCCGAAGTACAGCCCGATCGACACCGCGGGGTTCAGATGGCAACCCGAAATATGCCCGATGGCATAGGCCATGGTCAGCAGTGTCAGCCCGAACGCCAGCGCGACGCCCACAAAGCCGATCCCCACGCCGGGATAGTTGCACGCGATCACCGCCGCGCCGCACCCGCCAAAGACCAGCCAGAACGTGCCGAAAGCCTCGGCCGTACAGCGATGAAACAGAGTTGGAGGCATAGGTCGTCAGTCCACTTTCTTGCAAACAGGATTGCGGCCCTTGCAGGGCCCGAGGCCGCTCAGAAGCCGGGAGAAGTGTACGGCGGAAGCATTGCCAGATTGGAAAAATATTTGAAGACAGATACCGGAATACAATACCTACTAGGTGTCGAGGGGCCTAACGCCATGATTTTCCACGTTTCACTCGAAGAGGCCGAAGACGGTTGGATCGTCGCTGAAGTCCCGGCCCTGCCCGGGTGCGTTTCGCAGGGCAAGGATGAGAAGGAAGCCCTTGAAAACATCAAGGAGGCGATCACTGCGTGGATGTGGGCGGAAGATCAGAAAGCAGTCCAGACCATGTCTCCCGATCAAACTCGCGTCCTCGTTGCCGTGTGATCGTGAAGGTCGCGTGATTTGGCGTCTATCATAGACATTAGGGCCGTAAATCACTTTGGGAAGACTTAACAATCTCTCGGGTAAAGAAGCTGCAAAAGCTTTCGGCACTGCCGGCTGGCAAGTCATGGGTCAGGTAGGCAGTCATCTTGTGATGACCAAACCCGGCGAACGTGCCAATCTCTCAATCCCGCAGCATGGAGAGCTATCGGTAGGAACTCTGCGTTCCCTGATTCGCTCCGCAAATATGTCAGTCGACGAGTTCCTCAAGCTTCTCTAAGCGAGCCTCCGACGTTTTGTCACTTGGAATTTTCACGAGGACGCCCAAAGAACAATACATACCCGTCAGCATCTTTCAGTTCAAACCCACGCAGCCCGTCGTGGGTATCCTCCAACGGCGTCGAAAAGACAACACCGCGCGACGCGAACTCTGCCGCCAGCGCATCTGGATCGGGCACATTCACATAAGCATCCCAAGGGGACCAGGGATGGCGTGTTCGGTTGGGCGTGGGCTCAACCCCGACAGCCTTGACCATGATCATCGCCCCGCCGCGGCAAACGATCGCAAAAAAAGGATCGTCCTCGGGTTCTTGGAACGTAATCTCAAAGCCGAGTTTATCGCGATAAAAGGCGACAGCGGCTGCGGCGTCGCCAACAAGGAAACACGGTGCGATGAGGTTGATTGCCGGCCGGCCCATGCCAAGCCCTCCTTAAAGCGCGCCCCGCCTTCGCCCAGTCGCGCTGGTATATCGATCATGCCTGCGTCGATCCCAAACTTCAAACTGAGATGTTCTTCTCATCCCGCTCAGTACCAAACCTGGGAGCGAATCCCTATGCTATATCGAACCCTCTCCACGTGCCCTGCCGGAGCAGCTTTTACGTGCAGCACCGGAGCAGCAGCGCGCTTTAGAAGCCGCTGAGGGTGTTCGCCCACGGCATTGGTGATCTGGTGGGCGCTGTGAGGTTGCTAAGGGTTAGAATGGATTTCGATGCCACCTAAAAACCGCGACATCTTGAAGCGGTTGCAGGAAGAGGGCTGGTATCAAAAGGACCAGGCTGGAAGCCACCGGCAGTTCGTGCATCCATCGAAACCCGGAAAGGTGACTGTGGCGGGTCATCCATCTGACGAACCTCCACCCGGAACTTATCAGAACATCAAGCGACAGGCAGGGTTGGTAAAAATGAGAGAGTACACGGTCATTCTCGAAAAGGGTAGGAATTGCTGGGGAGCGTATGCCCCGGATCTGCCGGGGTTAGGTGTCACCGGTGCGACCGCGGAAGAGGCGGAAAAGTTGATCCGGGAAGGCATCGACTTCCATTTAGAAGGCATGCTTGAGGACGGCGACCCGATTCCGGAGCCTGTATCGCACGCCATCACCGTGAAGACCGATATCGTTGAAACTTTCCATCGGAGCCTCGCCAAGTCGGCGTAGAGAAAAATCTTGGAACTTCTTGTGCCTGGCGATCTTTCCGCGACGAATCTGGACGAATATTTCGACTCGCTTGGCCAGCAGGCGCGAGCGACGATCGAAAGCCAGGGCTTTAACAAGGAAGCATTCCGGCTGGAGTGGCTTGGTCGAAAGCAAGGCAAACTCAAGCAAGTTAGCGACACGCTGCTGAAGTCCGCTCCCGTCGATGCCAAGCGACTCATTGGGCAACGATTTAATGCTTTGAAAGAGCAGATCGAACTCTGGCTGTTGGCAGAAACTCTCACCGACGAGACTGCGGGTCTCGATACGCCGCACGTCACAGGATTGGACGTCACCCTCCCCGGCATCTCCCGCCGCATCGGCGTCGAGCATCCCCTCGTAAAAACCATGGCCGAAATCGTCTCGGTCTTCCAGCGCATGGGTTACTCCGTCGGCCTCGGTCCCGAAGTCGAAACCGACTTCTACAACTTCGAGTCCCTCAACTTCCCCCCCAACCACCCCGCCCGCGACACCCAGGACACCCTTGTCATTGCGAACCAGCAATCCAAGCCCGAATCCGACCGCCTGCTGATGCGCACCCACACCTCACCCGTCCAGATCCGCACCATGCTTAAGCAGTCGCCCCCGCTCCGCATCGTCATCCCCGGCAAGGTCCACCGCAACGACGCCGCCGACGCCACCCACTCCCCCGTCTTCCACCAGGTCGAAGGCCTCTGCGTCGGCGCCGACATCACTTTCTCCGACCTCAAGGGCACGCTCGACCACGCCATGAAAGCCTTCTTCGGCTCGGCCGTGAAAACCCGCTTCTTCCCCAGCTTTTTCCCGTTCACGGAACCGAGCGCGGACGTCCAAATCTCCTGCATCTTCTGCGGCGGCAAGGGCTGCCGCAAGTGCAAGCACTCCGGCTGGATCGAGCTCCTCGGCTGCGGCATGGTCGACCCCGCCGTTTTCGAAGCCGTCAACCGGCGTCGCATCGAGCTCGGCCGCGACCCCATCTACGACACCCGCAAAATCAGCGGCTTCGCCTTCGGCATGGGCGTCGACCGCATCGCCATGATGAAGTACGGCATCTCCGACATCGGCCTGCTCTACTCGGGCGACATGCGCTTTCTCGAACAGTTCGCATGATGCTCGGGCGTGATCGTTGGTATTGGTATCCAGTTATGGTGTTCGCCGGATTGTTCAAGCGCTAAAGCAGAAAATTTAATGCGGCGAGAGGAATTGATGATAGGCTTATCGCCTAGCAATTACCGAGTTCAAGGGATGACATCGCCGACGCAGGTCGATGCGACTTAATTCTCTTACGCTGGATGCGGCTGGGATTATGCCAATTGGCATCTCTTTTGCCGTCGGGAGAGTTGTCAGATGCGTATTCCGTTGCTTGCCATCGTGGTACTGTGGACTTCCGGTACCTTGCCTGTCGCGCATGCCGCTCCGATAACCTATACGATGAGCGGAGTATTCTCCGGAAGCATCGGTGCGACTTCGTTTACCGACACAGCGGCCACCTTCACGTTTGTCGGCGACACTTCTGCTACGGCGTCCCTGGGAGCCGGATTCTACACGAACACCGCGGGTGTAAGCACGATCACCCTTGCGGGCTTGGGCACCGCAACTTTTCTCAGCACAACCTTTGGCGCCGAGTCGCAGTTCGACGGGGCTGGTTTCTATGACATCGCCAATGGATTCGGCGTAAGTATTTATGATCCGGCCCTGGGGAGTTATGCGCTGACTCCGTCGTTCAGCGATACGGCCTCCCTGGAGAGAAGCTTTGCGGCGGGCTTCGGAACGACAGAGTCGACGAGCATGGGCGAGCTTTTGCTGGACGGGAATGACGGGAGTCCGGCGACGTTCACAGCGAGCCAGGCGGTAACGACGCCGGAGCCGGGCAGCTTCGCCATGCTCGCTACAGGTTTGTTGGGAGTGACATGTGTGCTTCGCAGGCGGCTTGTTTAGCAGAATTCGGGTAGGCCGCCTGGCAGTGCAGGCAGTACCGAAACGTGGTTGTGGCCTCATCCTCGTCCGATATTTTCCGTGGAGATGATTATGAAGAGCGCTTCATGTGCAGTTCTTTCAGTAGCCGGATTGATCCTGCTGGCGATGCTGCCGGTTTCAGCTAAGGCTGCAACCATTACAGTGTGCGTCGCCAACATGAATGGCACGACCCGCTTTGTGGCCTCCCCCGCTAACTGCATTCCGGGAGTGGAAACAGCCGTGCAGATCAACCAGACTGGACCGGCAGGAGCAATCGGCCCTCAGGGCCCTGCTGGAGTTGCCGGCCCTGCTGGAGCAGTCGGCCCTGCTGGCCCTGCTGGCCCTGCTGGATCAGTCGGCCCTGCTGGATCAGTCGGCCCTGCTGGCCCTGCTGGATCAGTCGGCCCTGCGGGAGCCGAAGGGCCCCAGGGAGTTGCCGGGCCCTCAGGACCTACGGGACCTGCCGGACCGATCGGCCCTGCAGGTGGACAGTGGCTGTCGAGTAATGCGGTTCTTCCCGCCAGCATCAGCACGAGCAGTGAGCTAGTGACGGTTCCTTCAGGTATAGGCACATTCACGAATGACAGTGTTCAGTCGGGCGCTTTACAAATTCCCCAGACGTGTACAGCATCGGGCTTTACTGTTTCGGTTACTGGAACGACCGGAACGGGCACGGCGGCGTTTTATCTGACACAAGCCCCGGGGGCGACATTGATTACGGGCTTCACGGCCGGCGTCCTTGGCTGCACTGTTACCGCAAACCCAAACGGTGTAGCAACTTGCACTGCTCCGGGAAGCGCGACTTTGACGCAGGGAAACTTTGCCGGCGAAGTTGCTGTCGGCTTTAGCGACACAAGTTCTTTCGCTGGAGCGCGAGTCTTCATGAGTTTCGTTTGCAAATAGTCAGAGCCATCCGGGGCGGTTCATGCAAGCTGCCGTGGAGGACTTCGGAAGCGAATTCCTTCGCGGTTTTCAGCTAATAAGGATCGTGGCGAGAAGAGAGCCGAGCCGAGCCATCGACCGGCATTCGTCATCCGGCACGGGACCGGGTTGCTCTACTCCGGCGACATGCGTTTTCTCGAACAATTCGCCTAGCGGATGCTTGCTCACCGTCGTTCCACCCGATATTGTTCTCAAAGATGAGCGCCGATTACTCCTACCTTTGGCACACCCTACAAGCGGTCATCGCTCTGGTCGCTGCGGTAGTTCTATTGCGCTTTGCACGGCGAAAGACAATCTGGCGTCAACTTCCGCTAGCCTTCGCGGCGGCACTGTTGTTCATCTTTGTCTTCGCGAAATACTTCCTCATCATGCGTCCTTTCACATCCGCTTGGTCTCCAGATGGCGGACACTTCGCGGGACTCCAGCAAATCGGATATGACGAAAATTCCTACGCGGTTCTCCGTATCCGCCGCAGCTGGTACCTGCGCTCTTACAAGGTTGATCGAGATAAGCTAGACATCGATTTCGAAGGCGTTCCGCGTTGGCTCAATTCCAACCAATTGTTGGTTCCGGCAACCGGTTCAGCATGTGGTCAAACTGTTGATGGGATCGTGATCGTCTGCCGCCCTCACACCGAACTTCGATAGAGCTGAACAATTTAGTCGCGGCAAACTCGCAAAACAGCCACACCTGTCAGATACATTAGCTGAAATGATCTCACTCGGTACGGCCAACGTTCGGTATCTCACCGGCGCACTCGCGCTGTTCTGCATAGTCGCCTCCGCGCAGAATCACCCTCGCGACAAAGACATCCACGACAACGACACCAGGGCCTGGTGGCACACCACCGAAGACCTCTCCAACGACAGCATGGAGGGCCGCGACACCGGCTCCATCGCCTACCAGCGCGCCGCCGAATACGTTGCAGGAAGATTCAAATCCGCCGGCCTCAAGCCCGCCGGCGACAGCGGCTCCTACTTCCAGAGCGTTCCCATGCACGAAGTCGCAGTCGTCGCGGAAGGCACCAGTTTCGTCGTCGTCCGTCCGAGCGGCAACCTCGATCTGCAATTCCTCCAGGAAATCACCGTCCAGCCCTCCGAGCATCTCGCCACCGCCGCCGAAGGCCCACTCACCTTCCGCGGCTACTGCGGCAAGGACGACCTCCACGACGCCACGCAGAAAATCGTCGTCTGCTTCGGCACCCAGCGCAAGGGTCTGCCGAACGGCGGCGAACGCCTCGCCAATGCACGCGAAGCCGGCGCCTTCGGCCTCATCAACGTCGACGATCCGTACTTCTCCATCGAGCCGCCCCGCTGGCCCTACGCCTACGCCCGCAGCGTCGAGCTCGACCAACCCGGCCGCGCCACTCACGCAAACGCCACACCGAACCCGATGCTGCCATCCATGCGCATCAGCGCCGCCGCTTTCGCAAAACTCTTGCAGGGAAGCGGCCAGGACGCCGCGGCCATCCTCAAAACCGGCGGCGCGCAACAGCCCCTCGCCAGCTTCGACATCCCCGGCACGCTGCGAGTCCGTCTACACAACGTCACGCGCAATCTCAGCTCGCCCAACGTCATCGCCATCCAGCCCGGCACCGACCGCAATCTCCGCAACGAGTACGTCGTCGTCGCCGCGCACCTCGACGGCTACGGCTTCGGCACGCCCGTGGCGGGCGACAACCTCTACAACGGCACGCTCGACGACGCGGCCTACGTCGCGCTGCTCATCCAGATGGCCGACGACTTCCGCGCCGGCAACATCCCGCACCCCAAACGCTCGGTCCTCTTCTGCGCCTTCACGGGCGAAGAAAAAGGGCTGCTCGGCTCAAACTGGTTCGTCGAGCACCCCACCGTCCCCAAAGAATCCCTCATCGCCGACATCAACCTCGACCAGCTCCGCCCGCTCTTTCCGCTCCACATCCTCACCGCGCTCGCCGTCAACGACACCACCCTCGGCCAGACCGCGCGCGAGGTCGCCAGGCCGATGGGCATCGATATCCGCGAAGACCGCGAACCCGAACGCGGCCTGCTCCGCCGCGCCGACCACTATCCATTCCTGCGCGCGGGCGTCCCGGCTATCGGCTTCATCTTCGGCTACGACCCCAACACCGACGCCGAAACCCGCTACCGCGAGTGGTACCAGGTCCGCTACCACCGCCCCCAGGACGATCTCACCCAGCCCGTCGACTTCGACGCCGCCGCAAAATTCAACCAGTTCTTCTACAAGCTGGTCGACGCCGTAGGCGACGCCCCCAACC
>DASRLB010000380.1:0-5664 GCA_035648695.1 Acidobacteriaceae bacterium
TATCAACGTCATCCCTCACTTCCTCTACCCCGACAAACCGAAAATAGGGTTCGGAAATGTTTACGCGCATCAGATCAATACTCTCGCGCCCGACGACGACAGCACCGGGGTCTCCTTCAGCCCATCGGCGGACGCCTATCATGAAGGCCAGATGACCGGGCTTCTACTGGTGGAACCCCTGATGTTTATGCTGGTCTTTGTCGTGCTCGATTCGGTGATCGGCGACGTCCGGGCCAACCCTGTCGGTCTGCTGACGACCATCCTCATCAGCCGCGCCGCTTCGGAGGGCATGTTGTGGTCAACCCCGTCGCTGATCGGCCAGGCCCTCTTCACCAACGTTCTAGCGGCCTACATCTGCGCGTATGTACTGCCCATGCTGGGGTCGATATTCAACAAGACGATCATCGGGCCGGCCGACAGGCCTCTGCACGAGTTGGCCCATGAGTAGTCGCGCCGGCCTGTCGCCGGTGACGCGATGGTGGCATGGCGCCCTCAATCTTTCACTTCGGCGGGTCACCGCCAGCACCCGCCTGATACCCCAGATCGATGGCCTGCGTTTCGTCGCGATTTTCCTGGTGCTCGTCGACCACATCCTGAACCAAGGCCACCCGTTTATGCACCCCGGCGGCTTGCTTTCAGAGGCAAACCGGCGTCCCATCGGCCTTCGCGGCGTCTACCTCTTTTTCAGCCTGAGTGGCTTCGTTCTCGCGTTGCCGTACGCCCGCCACTATCTCCACCACGCGCGTCCTGTCGGCGTCGCAGCGTATTTTCGCCGCCGCCTCACTCGCCTTGAGCCGCCGTTTCTAGTGGCAATGTTTGGCAGGCTCATACTATTTTTGTCGTTCAGCTCCGTGTCGACAGGAGTGATACTTGCGCACTTCGCAGCGGGGCTCTTCTATGTCCACAGCGTTATCTATGGCGCGGCGTCGATGCTCAACCTGCCGTCATGGTCGCTCGAAATCGAAGTCCAGTTCTACGTCATCGCGCCCCTGCTGGCGCTCCTTTTCCGCATAGGCCCAGCTTGGCTGCGCCGAGCGGTCATCATTGCCTTGGTTGTCACTACAGCTTATGTGTCCGATATCCCGACGCTGCTCTATAACCCGAGGATCTTTCTTTCGCTCGCCGGCAACCTGCAATACTTTCTAGCCGGATTCCTGGTCTGCGACCTATACGTCCTGCGCGATTCCCTGCGAGCACGAAATTGGTTCTGGGACATCGCCGCCATCGCCGTTTTCCCGCTGGCAGTGTGGTCGCTGACCGACTGGTTTTGGGTCACGCTTCCCGCCGCCAACATCGTCCTCTGCCTCGCCGCCCTGTTCGGACGCCTTCTGCCGCGCTTGCTGGCACTGTCGTTCATCAGCATCGTGGGAGGCATGTGCTACAGCATCTATCTCACGCACAACTCTGTATTTTCCGGCATCCACGCCCTGCTGGTGAGGGTCCCCCTGCTCATCTCGCACCCATCGGCATTCAACACGGCAATGTTCGCGATCGCCTTTGCGGCGGCCCTGGGCGTGGGCGCCATATTCTTCGTCCTGATCGAGCGTCCCTGCATGGACCCAACGTGGCCGTCGAAGCTGAAAACACGCCTCACAGGCACCCGCTGACCCCGCAACGCCGGGCCGGTCAGGCGCTGGATACGGTATCGTTAGATAGAACTCCCGGGCTTCCTTATGAACGAACTCATCATCGGCAATCTCATCCATCGTCCCCTGCGCTCGGTCATCAGCGCGTTTGCTGTCGCGATCGAAGTCGTCATGATCCTCTCGATCACCGCGGTGATGCTGGGGATGGTGCAGGGCAGTCGCGACCAGACCTCCGGCATCGGCATGGACATGGTCGTACGTCCGGGCTCCACCAGCAATCTGCTGACCGGCAACGCCGCCAGTGCGAGCGTCAAAGTTGCGAAAGCGCTCGAGGCGCTGCCGCATGTGAAGGTGGCGGCGCCGTTCAATGCCAAATTCAGCCTGGGCACATCGGTGGAGAACATTTTCGCCATCGACTACCCCAGCTTCAACGCGCTGCGGCCCTTCGTCTTCGTCTCCGGCGGCCCTTTCACCGGGCCCGACTCGGTCATCATCGACGACTATCAGGCGAAGAGCGGGCCGCACTACAAAGTCGGCGACAAGCTCAGCATCCTCAACCACGAATACACCGTTTCCGGAATCTTCGAGCACGGCAAAGGCTCGCGCAAATTCATTCCACTCGACACCATGGACAACCTCGACGGCACCCCCGGCAAGGCCAGCGGCTTCTATCTGCGCACCGACGACGCCGACACCCCCGAGGCCAAGCAGGCCATTCAGGACCAGGTCCGCCAGGAGATCCTCTCCACCGACGGCATGGAGAAGTACAACGTCCAGACGCTGGAAGAGTTCCTCGCCGGCCTGACGCCCGACCACCTGCCCGGCTTCAACATCGCGCTCAACATCGTCATCGGGATCGCGGTCGTCATCGGCTTCCTGGTCATCTTCCAATCGATGTACACCGCCGTCATGGAGCGCACGCGCGAGATCGGCATCCTGAAATCGATGGGTGCGGGCAAGTTCAGCATCGTCTCCGTCATCCTGCGCGAGACCGGCTTGCTGGCCATCGTCGGCATCGCTATAGGGGTCGCCTGTTCTTATCTGCTCAGCGCTCTGGTTCATGCGAAGTTTCCCAAACAGGCTTTCAGAGTCACACCGCACTGGGTCTTTCTCGCCGTCTGCATCGCGCTCGCCGGGGCCTTTTTCGGCGCGCTCTATCCGGCATTCAAAGCCGCCCGCAAAGATCCCATCGACGCACTTTCGTACGAGTAACTCCACGCTACAAATTGTGCAAGAAGAGCGAAGTTCCGCGGAGATCCCTCCGCGAAACTTCGCTCTTTTCTTTGCGCACTTTGCGTCACGGCTTTTGCTTCCGAGCGCCTACGCGGTCATCGGTTTTTCGCAGTTCACCATCCACGGGATTCCGAAGCGGTCGGTACACATGCCGAAGCGCTTGGCCCAGAAGGTCTCCTGGATGGGCATCGTGATGTTGCCGCCCTCGGAGAGTGCGGCGAAGACGCGGTCCGCATCCTCGGGCGTATCGACAGCGATGGAGACGACGATGCCCTGCGCGGTCTGGAAGCGCCCCGGAGGCGAGTCGGCGCCCATCAGGAGCGTGTCGCCGACCGTGAGGGACTGGTGCATGATCTTGTCCTGGAACTCGGGGCCGACCTGGTCGCACATCGGGGATTCCGCCCAGGTCATCGTGAAGTTGACGGTGCCGCCAAAGGTCGTTGCGTAAAACTTCATGGCTTCGTTACAGTTGCCGTTGAAGCCGAGGTGGGTGCTGAGTTTCATGGTGGTTCTCCTTTTGAGTTGGATGAAAAGTTGAATGTCAATGTGCGCCGGTTTCCACGGCGACCTTCAGCTTCGCGAGCCCGCGTTCGAAGTCGCGGCCGACCATTTTGTCCATGTTCATCACCGTGTGCATGGCTTTGAACATGAAGTTGTTTTTGCCGACCATGGCCCACGTGACGATCGTTTGACCCTCATCGGGATCGAACGTGAATTCGGCGGTGTTGGTCGCCTTGAAGGGCTTGGTGAATTCCAGCCGAATGCGGACCAGCGCGCCCCGCCGGCTTTCGATGATGGTCATCCGTCCCTGGCCCGCCTTGCTGTTGCCGGACCACGCATACACCGCGCCCTCGCCTTCCGTGGGGCCGGCGTAGGTCGTGGTCATGTTGCGGTCGTATTCGACGAACGGCGACCACAGTTGCCACTTGTGAAAATCGTTGACCTCAGCGAACACTTCTTCGGGGGGCGCCGAGATTGCCACCGACCGCTCGACACGGAACATGTCCGGCTGGCGAGCGGCGACGATCAGGAAGGCGATGACGATGACGACAACGGTTGTCAGTATGTAGGTGAGCATGGGCTAAAACCTTAGACCGCTTTGCCGAATTTTGCGAGCAGTTCGGCAAACTTGTCGAACGCGCTGTTCCAGCCCTTGCCGTGTCCGTCGCGCTCGCCGGCGGCGAGGAAGAACTCCTGGCAGAAGACCATCCAGGTCTTGCCCTGGTGCTCGCTGAAGCGGACGGTGATGAGGGTTTGGTGGGGTGGGAGGCTGAGGCCGATATCGCAGGGGTTGTCCCAGGCGAAGGTGTAGACGATGCGCTCCGGCGGAACGATCTCGCGGAAGACACCTCCCTGCCACAGGTTCTGCTCGCGCAGCACGCCGTCGCCCTGGTCGAAGCCATCGCTGTGCAGGCACAGCCTCCACTTGCCGCCGACGCGTGCATCCTGCTCAAAGTGCGTGGCGGTGACGCCGCGCGGGCCCGCCCACTCCGCGGCCATCGCAGGATCGGTCCAGACTTTCCAGACGAGGTCGCGCGGCGCATCGAACTCGCGCTCGATGACCAGGTCGTAGCTATTTTCCGCTCCAACCGGAGCGAGGAGAAATTCGGCGAAGCGGTCGAACGCGCTGCTCCATCCCGCGTTGTGTTCGTCGCGATTGGTGGCCGATTCGAAGTAGGCCTGCTTGAAGTCCATCACTGTCTTTCCTTCCATTTCTCGAAACGTTACGGTGATCGTGGTTTGTTCTTCGGGGATATCAGTTCGGCCATCCCAGCCGAAGGTGTAAACCAGGCGCTCGGGGGGTGCGACCTCGAGGTATTCACCCTGCATCCAGAGATCGGTCTGGCCTCGGGAATCGCAGTCTCTATCGACTGCGACGGCGTGCAGGCGGAGACGCCACTTGCCGCCGGCGCGCAGGTCGCTGGTGATGTCGATTGCCTGAAATCCGCGCGGACCCATCCAGTGTGCGAGCATCGCCGGATCGGTGAAGGCTTTGTAGACGAGGTCGCGCGGGGCATCGAACATGCGGCTGATATCGAGGGTGTAGCCGGACTGACCGGCGTTCATTGTGGCTTCGTGCGGCGGAGCGGTGGGTAAGAGGGTCTCGGTAGCGTTCATGCAGCGCGTCCTTTCAAGTTGGGGCGTCGAGGTTGTGGCCGCAATATGCTGCTCCGGGCGCTCGACGGCTATCAAACTTACAGCAGTGGGCGGTTCATTTCCGTGACCCATTTGGCGGGGTCGCTTTCGGTGCTCGGGTTGACGAGGTACCGCTCCCAGATTTCCGGTGAGAGGTTCAAGCCTTCGTTGTCCGTCCATTGCATGAACTCGCCCCAGGCAGCGGGGAGGCCGCTGTAGTTGCCGTGATAGATCGTGCGGACGACCTTCATCGCAGGCCATTCGCCGGGTGCAACACGTCCGGCAGGCTGTATGGGTGTGGCGACCGGCATGCAGACTTCGAAGTCGAAGAAGTCGTCGGGGCGGCGGAAGTGGTGTGTGAACCACGGGCCGGTGATGGCGATGCCCTGCTTGCCGATTTCGGCAATCACTTCCTGCACGAGCTTGCCCATTTCCGCTTGAATTTGGACGGTAGGGATCTTGGCATAGAGCCTGGCCATGATGAGGGTTTCAGTCTGGACGATCTGTGGGGTTTCGATCATTGTGTTGCTACTGTTTGTTTCGGGCATGAGGCTTCTCCTTGAGCAGCGCCTGGGCTTCGGGGTTGTTGGCTTGCAGGCGTTTCAGGTACTCGTCGAGGCGGTCGAAGCTCTGCTCCCAGAACCTGCGGTAGTCGTCGAGCCAGTCGAAGGCGCTCTTCAACTGCCGGGCTTCCAGCCGCGCCGGACGC
>DASRLB010000381.1:0-7573 GCA_035648695.1 Acidobacteriaceae bacterium
TTCACCCAGGGCTTCGGCACACCCTCCATCCAGCTCCCGGATTGGCTCATCGCCTTCTACGCCGAAGACTCCTGGAAACTCACCCCGCGCGTCACCGTAAACTACGGCGTCCGCTACGACCTCGACCTCCAGCCGCAGGGCTACAACAACGACCTCACCAACCCCATCCAGGCGCCGCTGCCCAAAGGCATTCCGCGCGACTACAACAACGTCTCCCCGCGCCTCGCCGTCGCCTGGGGCCTCGATAAGAGCGGCAGGACCGTCCTCCGCGCCGGCTTTGGCGTCTTCTACGACAAGATCTTCCTGCTCGTCGCCCGCAACACCCTGCTCGCCCGCAGCACCCTCACTCTCAGCGCAGCCGCGTCCCCAACGCAATTTCTCACCGGCCCCTATCCTCAGAGCACCAACTACCCCACCGGCACCAACGTCGCGCAACCCACCACCAACGCCATTCCCCCGACGCTTCCCATTCCCTCCGCCGAGCAGGCCGATCTCTACGTCGATCAGGCCCTCAGCAAAGACTGGTCGCTTGAAGTCGGATACGTCTACGTGGACGGCCTCCACCAGCTCAAAGCCTCGAACGTCAACCTCGGCCCGCCGACCATCCTCACCGCCGCCAACACCAGCATCTGCTCCTGTACACCAAACTTCCAGCAACTCGGCCGCCCCTACTACGGCAACGCCGACCGCCTCAACCACGCCTTCAACAACATTCAGGAAGTCGGCTCGTGGGGCCACTCGCGCTACGACGCGATGCAAGCCTCCGTGGTCCGCCGCACCTCCAACAACCTCACCCTGCGCGCCAGTTGGACCTGGTCCAAAGAACTCGACGACGCCAGCGACTTCACCCAGGCCCAGCAGCCCGACAACCCCTACAACCCGCACGCCGAGCGCAGCCTCGGCAACGAGGACCAGCGCAACCGATTCGCCGGTTCCGCCGTCTACAAATTTCCCTACTACCTCCGCTCCGGCACCCGCCACTCCGTCGCGCACTGGATCTTCGGAGACTGGGTCGGCTCCTCCATCGTCAGCGTCTTCAGCGGAACCCCGCGCGCCATCGTAGTCGGCAGCGACGTCAACCTCGACGGCAACAGCTCCCCCGACCGCCCCTACATCAACGACCTCAACGGCACCAACGGCGGCTTCATCGTCAAGCGCAACGACTTCCGCGGCCCCCGCCAGCAAAACGTCTCCATCCGCCTCCAAAAACGCCTCAACTTTGGAGAACAGCGCCAGTTGGAGTTCTCGGCCGAGGCCTTCAACACCTTCAACCACGCCAACTTTTCGGGCGTTTACACCGTCTGGGGAACAGCCGCCCTCCCCAAGGGCCAACTCGCTGCGAACCCACCTATCATCTGGGGCGTCCCCGCGGGTCACACCGCCGCCGGCATCGTCGAAACCACCACCACCTTCGGGGCCTTCACCACCGCCAACGACCCCCGCGAAGTACAACTCGGCATAAAATTGTTCTTCTAGCCGATCGCGCAAAACTTCTTTAGAAAGTGCGCCAATTCTTGCAAATTGGCACCTGCCTAGAAAATCTGGAAGTTGACGGCGATATAAAGATCAACCTTGACCGGTTTGCCATTCAGCATGGCCGGCTTGAACTTATACTGCCGCACAGCCTCGACGGCCTTTTCATCCAGCCCCATGCCCACGCCGTGGAGCACCTGCACATGCGAAGGATTGCCCTGCTCATCGACCCACAGGTACACCTGCACCTCGCCGGAGAACTTCGCCTTGCGCGCCTCTTCCGAGAACTCCGGTTCGGGGGTATAGATGGGGACCGGCGGTCGCACCGAACCGCCGATATGCATCACACCGCCGCCCGTATTGCCGCCTGACCCCGGCCCAATCCCGTTGCCATTCCCCGCGCCAAGGCCGCTCCCAGTGCCGTTGCCCATGGAGGCCCCTGTTAGCTTCGAGCTAGGCATGCCCAGGTCGGGCATTTTGTTGTTCGCCATATTCAGGTCTTTCTGAACTACTACGGTCGGCAACACGGCCAGCTTCGCCGGTTCCACCGGAGGCGCCTTGGGCGGAACGATCTGCTCCTGCGCCAGCTTCGGCAGATGTCCCTGCGTCACCGGAGTGGGGCCTTTCTGTCCGCCGCCGCCGCCAATCTTCTCCGCTTTCGGGGCCACCGGGGGCGGTGGCGGAATATCGAGCGACGCATACGTCGTCTTGGGCGGCGAGGCCAGTTGCACGCCCTTCTTCAAGAGCAGCGCGATCAGCAAGATCAGCAGCGCGTAAAAAGCGATCGACGCCGCAATCGACGACCGGCTCATCTTGGTCGCCATCGGGTCTTTGGTGTAGATCGGTGTCGATTCCAGCACCAGCGGCGGCAGCTTCGGCGCGAAGAACGCATCGCGAATGCTGTTGACGAGGGAGCGGAACGTGCTCTCCTCCTGAAGTTCGGTGCCCAGATGCGGAGTCTCGGCAGACGGTGTCAACGTAGGTGTACGCGATTCTAAAGTCTCGGATTCGGGTGGCAAGAGTTCTGTATCGGCCATAAGAGAAATCGGGTCGTCCAAGCGCCGCCGCGGAACCCAGCCCGCGAAGCAAGTGCTTCCATTGTGTCCTTCCATTCTATAGAGTCCGAACGGAAGCCACTCCAGCATATTAGACGCGGAAAGGGCCTAAACAGTCTCGCGCTCGTCACATCCCTGTCACATCTCGCTGACACCTTACAATAGGAGATTGGAGCAGATGCCGTTACGCGCTGCTTTGAGTACGCCACACGACGCAACAAACGATGGAGCCCGGATGCCGGAAGTACCCGAAGCCAAGACCTTGAAACAAACCCTCAACCTGCCGCAAACCCAGTTCGCCATGAAGGCCAACCTGCCGCAGAACGAGCCCGCGCGCCTCGCCGAGTGGGAATCCCCCGATGCCTCGGGTTTAGACCTCTACGAAAAAATCCGCGTTGCCCGCGCAGGTTCCCCCAAATACATCCTCCACGACGGCCCGCCGTACGCCAACGGGGCGATCCATCTAGGCCACGCCCTCAACAAGTGCATCAAGGACTTCGTCGTCAAGACCAAGACCATGGCCGGCTTCGACGCTCCCTACGTCCCCGGCTGGGACTGCCACGGCCTGCCCATCGAGATCAAGGTCGATGAAAAGCTCGGCGGCAAGAAGCTCGAAATGCCCGCCGTCGCCGTCCGCCGCGCCTGCCGCGAGTACGCCCAGAAATTCCTCGACCTCCAGCGCTCGCAGTTCAAGCGCCTCGGCGTCTTCGGCCGCTGGGACAAGCCCTACGCCACAATGGACTTCCCCTACGAAGCCAGCATCCTCGAAACGTTTTATGGCTTCTACGAAAAGGGTTTCGTCTACAAGGGCCTCAAGCCGGTCTACTGGTGCTCGCACGACCACACCGCCCTCGCCGAGGCCGAAGTCGAGTACGAGATGCACACCTCGCCGAGCGTGTACGTCAGGTACAAGCTGGCCTCGCCACCGGAGAAAATCTCAGCCAAACTCCGCAGCAAAGATGTCTACACCATCATCTGGACGACCACTCCGTGGACGCTCCCAGCCTCAATGGCCGTGGCCTTCAATCCCACGCTGGACTACGTCGGCGTTCAGACCGAAGACGCTGTCTACATCGTCGCAGAAGAGCTTCTTAAAGCCGTCGTCGAGAAGTGCCACCTCAACCTCGCGGCCTCGTCTCCGGAGGATGCCGTGATCGCCCGCTTCAACGGCGAAGCCCTCGACCGCGTCACCTTCCAACACCCCTTCCTCGACCGCTCCATCCTCGGCGTCAACGCCGACTACGTCACCGTGGACCAGGGCACCGGAGCCGTCCACACCGCTCCAGCGCACGGCCCCGACGACTTTGCCACCGGCCAGAAATATGGCCTCCCACTCACGTCCGATGTAGACGCACAAGGCAAAATCCGCAACGGCCTCCCCGAGTACGACGGCCTCTTCGTCTTCAAGGCCAACAGCGTCATCAAAGACATCCTGCGCGAGCGCGGCGCTCTGCTCGCAGCCGAAGAAATCCATCACAGCTACCCGCACTGCTGGCGTTGCCACAACCCGCTCATCTTCCGCGCCACCGAGCAGTGGTTCATCGCCATGGAAACCCCCATGGAATCGCCGGTCGGCGGCAACACGACCTTCCGCCAACGCGCCCTCGACGAGATCAAGCGCGTCGTCTGGGACCCTGCCTGGGGCGAAGACCGCATCTCCAACATGATCGCCGAGCGCCCCGACTGGGGCATCTCCCGCCAGCGCATCTGGGGTGTTCCCATCGCCGTCTTCATGTGCCAAAGCTGCCACACGCCGCTCAATGATGAATCCATCAATGCGAGTGTCGTGGAACTCTTCAGCCGCGAGGGCGCCGACGCCTGGTACATCTACTCCGAGGAAAAACTTCTGCCCTCCGGCACCGCCTGCAAAAACTGCGACGCCGTCATGGACTTCCGCAAGGAAATGGACATCCTCGACGTCTGGTTCGAGTCCGGCGCGAGCTGGCACGCGGTCCTCGAAGTCGAGCCCGAGCTCCACTTTCCCGCCGACCTCTACACCGAGGGCGGCGACCAGCACCGCGGCTGGTTCCACTCGTCGCTGCTCAGTTCGGTCGGCATCCGCGACGCCGCGCCGTACAAGATGGTCGCGACGTCCGGCTGGACGCTCGCCGAAGATGGCACGGCCCTTTCCAAGTCCGTTGGAAACGGCGTAGACCCCGTTGAAGTCGCGAACCGTCTCGGCGCGGAGATTATCCGGCTATGGGTCGCCAGCGTGGACTTCCGCGAAGATGTCGTCGCCAGCGAAAACATCATGCAGCGGGTCAGCGAAAACTATCGCAAGCTGCGCAACACGCTGCGCTTCCTGCTCGGCAACATCCACGACTTCAACCCGGCCACAGACGCAATCGCATGGTCCGCCATGCAGCCGCTCGATCAATATATCCTCGCCCGCACCGCCGAGCTCGACGCGAAAATCCGCACCGCCTACGACGGCTTCGAGTTCCACCGCGCCTACCACGCGCTCAACGAGTACGTGAACAGCGACCTCTCCGCGCTCTACCTCGACGTGGTCAAAGACCGCCTCTACACCCTCGCCCCCAACACCCCGGCGCGCCGCAGTGCGCAGACCGCGCTCTGGCGCATCGCCGAAGCGATCACCCGCCTCGTCGCGCCGATCCTCTCGTTCACCGCCGACGAAGTCTGGAAGCTGCTCCCCACCGTCGCCACGCGCGAAGACAGCGTCCACCTCGCCCTCTTCCCCGACCTCGCGGAAATCGTGCCCGGCGCAGTCGCCACCATTGAGGCCGACTGGGAACGCCTGCACGCCATCCGCGCACAGGTCCTCCTCCAGCTCGAAGCCCTGCGCCTCAACAAGTCCATCGGCAAATCGCTGGACGCAGCCGTCGTTGCCATCGTCGAAGAAGGCTCAACCGACGGCATCCTCCTCACACAATACGAACCCGCTCTCGCCGAGTTCTTCAACGTTTCGCAAGTCACCGTCCAGTCCATCGGAGCGTCGCAGAACAACGCTGGCCTGATGCTCGAAGTCCGCACCGCCGAAGGCACAAAGTGCGCCCGCTGCTGGCGCACCCTCACCGACATCGGCTCCGACAGCCGCTGGCCCACCGTCTGCGTGCGCTGCGCCGACGCCCTGGAAGCAATCGGCTTCCCCCCAACCGGCGTCCCACCCACAACTCAGGAGTCCGCATGACCACCCGTATCCGCGACGCACGCTGGCTGATGCTCGTCATCGCCGCCGCCGTCATCCTGCTCGACCGCCTCACCAAGCTCCGCGTCGAAGCCAAAATCGGCCTCGGCCATCACGTCATGGTCATCCAGCATTTCTTCTGGATCTCCCACGTCCTCAACACCGGCGCGGCCTTCAGCATGTTCGAGGGCGCGCAGCATCCGCTGCTGGTCCGCAACATGCTCGTAGGTTTCTCGGTCGTCGCGGTCCTGGTCGTGATCGGAGTCCTGTGGCGCGTCGGCCGCACCGTCTCGATCACCTCCGTTGCCCTCGCACTCATCCTCGGCGGCGCGCTCGGCAACCTCTATGATCGCCTCCGCTTCGGCTACGTCATCGACTTCCTCGAGGTCCACATCCACGGCTACCACTGGCCCGACTTCAACGTAGCCGACTCCGCCATCGTCTGCGGCGCCTGTCTGCTGCTTATCGAGATGCTCCTCCCTCAACGGCACCATAACGTCGACTAACAACAACCTTGTCATCCTGAGCGAAGCTTCTCGCGCACTTTGCGAGAAGCGCAGTCGAAGGACCTGCAACCCCGCCCGAAGCGCCGAAGCTGCTGGCACTTTTCAACCACGAACCTGCTGTTGCACTTGCTGTTGTTCTTGCTTCTAGGTAAGCCAAGGCTTCAGCCTTGGCCTTCACAGGACCACCTCACATCGGGGCTTTAGGCCCTGGGGTATGCCCTCCTCCACACCACCACGAAGACCATGCCCACTGCCACCATCATCGACAAAATCACCATCCGCGGCGCTCGCACCCACAACCTCAAGAGCATCGACGTGGACATACCGCACAACGCTCTGACCGTCGTCTCCGGCGTTTCGGGCTCGGGCAAATCCTCACTCGCGTTCGACACCGTCTACGCCGAGGGCCAGCGGCGCTACGTCGAATCCCTGTCTGCATACGCCAGACAGTTTCTCGAAAGAATAGAGAAGCCCGACGTAGACCACATGGACGGCCTCGCCCCCGCCATCGCCATCAAGCAAAAAAATCAAACCCGCAACCCCCGCTCCACCGTCGCCACGGCCACCGAAATCTACGACTACATGCGCCTGCTCTACGCGCGCTGCGGCACGGTCACCTGCCTGCATTGTGGGGGAACAGTCCGCCACGACACGGTCGACGAGATCGTCACCCGTGTCCTCGCGCAGCCAGAGGGCGCGCGCGTCTACGCCCTCTTCCCCGCCGTCCGCCGCGAGATCACGCTCGAACCCCTGCAAGGCCCCGTACCCGACGCGGAAGCCCCAGCACCAGCGCCGAAAAAAGCCGCCACTAAGAAGCCCACAAAGAAAGCAGCGCCCATCGTCGATCTTAGCGAGCCCGTAAAAGAGCGCCTCACCGAGCTCCGCCGCCGCGGCTACAACCGCCTCTGGCAGGCCTCCGAAGACGACACCGGCCCCGGCCACATCGTCGAATTCTCCACCCCCGAGTCGCTCCTCGAACTCAACTTCAACGACGCCGGCCGCCCCATCTTCGTCCTCGCCGATCGTCTCGCGCTCACGCCCGAATCGCGCAGCCGTATCGTCGACGCCATCGAAACCGGCTACCGCGAAGCCGGTGAAATCGTCTTCCGCACCGTCCCTGGATCCTCTACCCTGGATCCTGGCCCCTCGTCCCTCCGCTTCTCCGCCGTCTTCGAGTGCTCCACCTGCCACCGCGCCTACCGCGAACCGGAGCCGCGCCTCTTCAGCTTCAACAACCCCTACGGAGCCTGCCCGCGCTGCCAGGGCTTCGGCAACACCATCGACTTCGACCCCGGCCTCATCATCCCCGACCGCACGCGCACCCTCGACGAAGGCGCCATCGACCCCTGGACCAAGCCCAAATACCGCCCCCACCACGGCGAAATGCGCCG
>DASRLB010000382.1:0-29390 GCA_035648695.1 Acidobacteriaceae bacterium
AATCGAGGAAGACGGAGGAGAGCGCGGCCAGCAGGATGCATGCGGTGAGGGCTCGGCGCGGGGTGGGTGCGGTCGTCATGGGCGGGCGGTCTCGGTAGACTACGAGAGGAAGGGCAGGTACAGACGCAGGTCGTTCGCTCCGCGAAGGATGACAACCTCAAAAAACGGCAGCAACGACAAAAGCAGAAGCAGGTCCTTCGCTCCGCTCAGAATGGGATGAAGAGTGGCGCACCTTTCCGGTACGTGCTCGACGCACGGAGATTCCATCCCAGGAAGGTACGCCATGATACCGCCTAATTCCCTGCCAGGCGCACGATGCGCAGATGGCGGACCTGCATGTGGTTCCTGGTTGTGCGGATGCCGAACCAGCCGCCGGTGTAAGGCTGGGGATCGATCGTTTCGAATATTTTTTGCGGGCCGCGCCAGTATTGGATGAGGTGACCGTCGGCGATCAGGGTGATGGTTTGCGGCGTGTTCGCGACGATCCCCAGGGACGGCTGCCGGGCGACGGAGAGGTCGTTTTGCGGCAGCAGCGGGCGTTCGGTTGCATCGCCGATGTAGCGGCGGAAGCGCGTGGTGGTGTTGCCGTTGCCGCCAAGGCCGACGTAGTACATATTGAGGGTGTTGTACTCGGCGAACTTTCCGGAGCGCGGGTGCGCGAACAGGTCTTCGGGGGTTTTGGGGTCGGTGGCCATCCAGAAGCTGTTGAGGTCGCTGACGCGATCATTGGGGCCGCCCGCGGAGACGGCGGTTGCTTCGTACTGGACCATCACCGGGCCGTTCAACTCGTGACGGAACCAGACGGTCACGCCGGCAGGGACATCGATGTCGAGGATGCCGTTTTTTGCGGTGACTGTTCCGGGCCGCTCCATCTCCACACGCCACGAGGCGAGGCCGTGGGCGAAGTCGTCCGCGTAGAGGAGTTTGCCGGCGTGGAGGCGTTTGTCGGGAGGGGTTGATTGTCCGGCGACAGATGCCGTCATCAGGGTGATGGCGCAAAGGGCCACGCACCGGATTCGCTGCGACAGATGAGGGCGTCTCATGGCTCCTTGAGGTGAGCATAGCAGCCGAAAGCGTTCATCGCCGTCGAATATGCGTGTGGTTCCATGTGGGTGGCGTTAGCTGTCGTCACTCTACAGTCAACTCAATTGGCTTTGCTCTCCATCTTGTTCACGATGGCGATCAACTGCGGGTCCTGTTGCGAGTCCTGCCACATCGGATCGCTCAGGACGGAAAAGAGAAGGGATGAATGGACGGCTGCCGCCTTTTGCAGCCACGAGATAGTCGCGGCGTGGTCGTGAAGGCCGTGATAGATCAACGCGATCAGGTAAGGGTCGACATAGGCGGACTTCGCCTGGTCCTGGAGCGTTGCCATGCGCTGCATGGCGTCCTTCCGATCGCCTGACAACCCATACGTATATCCCGACTCCGCGAGCAGGATTGGAGGGGCGAAACCGTTGCGCTTCGAGAAGGAGTCCAGCACGTCGACAGCCTCCTGATATTTCCCGAGCTCGGTCAGGGACCTTCCGAGGCCGAGATAGGGCAGAGGCGAGCCAGGATCGAGCTCCATGGCGGAGCGGTAGGAGCGAACCGCCTCGTCGTAGTGGCGCTCGTAGTAGGCCGCGCATCCGAGCTCCGACACCAGCATTTCGGACTGGGGATCGTAGGAGAGAAGTCGTCGCACCTCTTCTTCCGCACGCCGAGGATGTCCGGATTGCTCGCGGAGATGGGCGGTACAGGCGAGCATGCTCATCGCGGAACGCATGGCGCCTTCTTTTTCGAGTTCCGAGGCAGCGCTGGCATAGTCCCAGTCGTAGAGCAGGTCGACGACGCCGAGCGAGCCGTGGGCCTCGGGCAGAGAAGGATTCAGTTGCAGGGCCCGCAGCGCCGCGGTCCGCGCGATGGGCATGTGGTCGAGGGGCGATTCGTAGTAGATGCCTAACAAGAGATGGGCCTGAGCGAGGTCCGACCAGGCGCGATCGAAGTTCGGGTCCAGCGCGGTGGCTTTCTGGAAATGCTGGACGGCCTCGCGGAAGGCCTGTGGCGAATCGGTCCGGGTCAGCGCCTCGCCGCGAAGGTTCTCCTGGTACGCCGCCGGGCTATTCGTGTGGGGGCCGAGCGGGGACTGCCCGCTGAGTTTGCCGGTATCGAAGGAAAGCGCCTGCAGGGTGTCGTGCAGAATGTCTGCCTGAACGCTGCGCAGGTCCGGGGTTTCGGAGAGGTATTGATGGCTCAAAAGGATGCTGTTGTCGCTGGTCTGGGTCAGCTCGACGTTCAGGACCAATTTGTCCCGGTTACGCTGTAGGCGGCCCTGGAGCACAGCATCGGTCCCGAGACTGTGTCCTATGCTCTGCGCGTCCTGTTGCGTATTGCGAAAGCGGAACACGGTGGTGCTGCCGATAACCCGCAGGCCGAGGATGCCGGCAAGGTCCTGGATCATGCTCTGCGTCGTGCCATCCGAGACGTAATCCAGGGACGGGTCCCCGGTCTGGTTCAGGATCGGGAGCACGGCGATCGAGATGGGGGCGCGGTGGACGGCGGCGATCGTCGGGTGCCTGCGCAAGAGCAGAATGGAAATAGCCGCTATGACCAAAGCGCATGCGGCGAGAACCCCGGCCGTTGGCAGCCAGGAACGGGTTGGAGGGCGTTCGGGCGCGTCGGCTGCGACAGGTTGCCGGGCAGGGTCTTCAGGCGCGGGGACCAGTCGCGAGCCCTCCGGCAGCACTTCCACGGGCGCGATGAAACGGTAGCCGCGGGTGGGAATCGTCTCGATGAACCGGGGTTCGCGGCGGCGGTCGCAGAGCTCATGGCGCAGCACGGCGATGGCGCGGACCAGGGTATTTTCTTCGACAAAGGTATCGGCCCAGACTGTGTCGAGAAGGGTGTTCTTTTGGACGAGGTGGCCGGCGTGGCGGACGAGCTCCAGCAGAACACGCAGGCTCTTCGGCTCCAGCGCTACACGCGAGCCCTGCCGCAACAGGCAGAAATCCTCTTCGCGAAGCTCGAAGTCCTCGAAGCGATAGATCATCGGCTCCCCTTTTGCCTGCTGCGAGAAACCGCCGCCAAAATTTAAAGCGTGGCCCCGTTTCGGCTGCGGCTGCTCCCGGAGGGAGATGCCGTTGCCCATTCTATCCCCAGACCTCGAAATCCGAGGGCCAGGCATCGGGACCGGCACTGTTATATAGGCCGTTACGACGCGATTTGGGCCGCCATCATAAAAACTTCAGAAAAACTCCATGAAAGAGACCGTGCGGAACTCCATGGGCGGATGCTAGTCTGCCGCCTAAATCAAGTCTCCGCGGCCACTCAGAAGAGGGTCCTGAAAGGGTACATATGAAAAACGCAATGCTTAACATCAACCGCCGGTTCGCTCCCGGGTGCTTCCAATCCGGGGCTAACTTCTCCGGTATTGTCCGGCCACATGCCAAGGTCTTCCTAACAGCGATCGCGTTCGTGGCGACAGCGATGGCTGTTGCGGTGACGCCCGCCAGGGCCGATCCGTACAGCTTCTCGTTTAGCGGCGGCGGCCTCAGCGGCTCCGGCATTCTCCAGTATTCGAACACGCGCGTCCCCGGTGTCCCCGGCGCGTATCAAATTAATGGAATCGCCGGCACATTCACAGACACATCCGTTGGGGTCTATAACCAACGGATTACCGGTCTGGAAGTCGCTTCGCTCCCTACCGTCCTTGCCGACGGCACCTTCTTCCCTCCCGGCGCAGCCGCTGGATACACCTTTGACAACCTGTTTTATCCGGGCGGAAATTCGCCTCTGATATGCCCCCCTCTGGGATCGGGTTATCCCTTCGCCGGTGGCGTGCTCGACATCTATGGCCTGCTGTTTGACGTCCAGGGCGGATACACCGTTGATGTGTGGAGCAACGGCGTAACGCCGGGGAGCGCGCCAGCCGTCGACTACGAGGCTGACGATTCGCTTAACGGGACACCCGTCCATCTGGACAACCAAGGGGCTGCCGTACCTATCAACCTGACCACGAGCCCGACGCCGGAGCCGGGATCGTTGTTGCTGGTCGGAACGGGGATGTCGGGGATCGTCGCTCTCTGGCGCCGCAGAAAGACAGCTTTATAACCGCGCAGCTTGCGGATCCACGGATCGGAGCGGGTGCCGAGGCATCTGCTTCCGGTCCGTGGCTATTGATGAACAGGGAAGCGATCTTCATTGCCGCTCCGCTCAATACTGACCGTAGCGGCCTTTGGCTGAGTCGATGAGTTTTTGGGAGTCGTAGCCGACGCCGTCCTTGAAGACGATTTCGGTGTTTTCGATGTCGGCGATGTGGGTGGAGGGGTCGCCTTTGACGACGACGAGGTCGGCGTTTTTGCCGGGGGCAATGCTGCCGATAGTGGCGGCGCGGCCGAGGTAGGTGGCGCCGTTCAGCGTGGCGATCTTGATGGCTTCGACGGGGCGGAAGCCGGCTTCGACGAGGAGCTCGATTTCGCGCTGGTCGCCGAAGCCGGGGAGGACGCCGCCGTCGCCGGTGGGGTCGGGGCCGGCGAGCAGGAGGCCGCCGGCGGCGACGAATTTGCGCTCCAGCGCCATGCCGTGCTGGAAGAGGATCGCGGGAGAGATGCCGTCGGGGCGCGTGGCCGGGCGGTTGAGCTCGAGGTTGCGAGTGTAGAGGTAGGCTTCGCGGACCGGAGGCGACATGGTGTCGAGCGTGCGCGGCTGGATGTGGAGGTGGCGCGGGTCGTCGGACTCGAAGACGGGGAGCGTGGAGGTGAGCGCGACGTGGTGGTCGACGAGGAGCTTGATGAGGGCGGCGGCTTCGGGCGAGTCGGGGGACATCTGGTTGAGCGTGGCAGTGCCGTAGGTGGGTGGACAGACGTCGGGCTGCTTGCCGGGGTCGAGCTGGGTGTTGACGAAGAATCCGTGCTCGAGGTCGTCGATGCCCATCTCGGCGGCTTCGGGGTAGGTGACGGCGCAGAGGTGGCCGGTGATCTTGAAGCCGAGCTTGTGCGCCTCGTCGATCGCGGCCTTGAGCTCGGCGCGCGTGATGTTCATGTAGGCCTTGAAACTGGTGACGCCCTGCGCGGCCCAGAAGTCGACGGTGGCTTTGGCGTCGGCTGCGTCCTTGAGCTGGTGCATCTGGATGAAGGGTGAGTTGCCGCCTTCGAGGTAGGGGCCGGTGACGTCCATGTGCGGGCCGGGGAGGTGGCCTGCGTCGATTTCGCGCCTGAGGTTGAGGTCGGTGTAGGGCTCGACGGAGCCGGTGGTGCGGAGGGTGGTGACGCCCGCGCCGAGGTAAAGGTGCGGCGAGGAAAACGTCATCTGCGGGACCATGAGCGGCGGCTCGGAAGCACCGCTCGCATCCAGATTTGGACGTCCGATGTAGTACATGTGGTCGTGCATGCCGACGATGCCGGGAAAGACGGTGCGGCCGGTGAGGTCGAGGATGGTTGCACCCTGCGGCGGCGGCGTGTGCCGGGCGAAGCTCGCGATGCTTTCGATTTTGCCGTCGCGGAGGGTGAGGACCTGGTCGTCGAGCGGGGCGGCGGCGGTGCCGTCGATGATGCGGACGTGCTGAAGCACGATGATGCCCGCGGGGACTTTGATGTAGCGCGAGACTTCCGGCGAAACCGCGGTCTGTTGTGCGGGGAGTGCGGCGGCAAGGGCCAGGGCGATGGAGAGAGCGGTGAGCGCGTGCGTTTTCATGTGGGCTTGATGATAGCGCGGCGGCGTCAAAGTTTCGTGGAGACGGTACACTTTTCTGGGAGAAGGCGTCGATGGAAAATGGGAAAAAGATTGCTCTGGGTGTGACCGTGTTGATGATTGCGGTGGTGGGAGTGCGGGTGGGCCTGATCTACAGGGCGAACCACGAGGAAGGGCCGCCGGCGAAGCCCGCATACAGCGAGTCGACGATGACCGATGACGACGCGGTGACGATGAACCTGAAGAAGCAGCGGCCGGACTCGCTGAAGGATGAACGCGAGTTGATCGGAAAGACGATCTGGGTGAGCGCGGCCGACCAGATGGACTACTTCCACTACGCGAACCATCATGCGGACTATGCGCATCCGGTGGGGACGCTGATGGGGGCGGAGCCGCTGATCGTCAAGGACGTGTTCGAGCAGGTGCCGCCGCCGAAAGCCGCCGTGCTGCTGCGCATTCCGGCAGGGCAGCGGCATGTGCTGCTGGCGTTTACGCTGCCGAAATCGGCCGATCCGAAAGCGGAGTACGCTGTGCCGGTTGGCTATTACCAGGGCGGGCTCTACACATTTTCGACCGACGAAATATTTTTCTACGACGATCCGCACATTCTCTACAAGCACTGGGGCGCGGATGCGTGGGCGCATATCGACAAGCACGAAGTTGTGCCCGGGATGAGCGAGAACCAGGCGATGATGGCGCTGGGGCAGATCATCAAACCGAGTTCGGATTCGATCGGCGACCGCACCGTGAACTACGACAACAACGGCCATCCGGTGACGATCGTGTTTGAGAAGAATAAGGCGGTTACGGTTACTCCAGACAAGAATTGAGCGTGCTGCGATGACGATTGACCGGCGGAAAGTGTTGCAGGGCGGGGCCGCGATGGGCGCGCTCGCGTTGGTGCCGCGTGCGGCGTTGGCTTTGCCGGACGCTGCCGCGCCTGTTGCGAAAACGACTGCAGGGCGTGTGCGGGGGCGTGTTGCCGGCAACGGCATCGTTTGTTTCAAGGGCGTTGCGTATGGCATGGACACCGCGAAGACGCGGTTCGCTCCGCCCAAGCCGCCTGCGCCGTGGAGCGATGTGCGCGATGCGTTTGCGTGGGGGCCGAGGGCGCCGCAGGTGATTGGGGCGCGCCCGCGGCGCGAAGATGCGGCGGCGGTGGCGGCGCGGCCGGGGTACCATCTGCCGCCAGACGAGGGCGTGGAGAGCGAAGATTGTCTGCACCTGAATGTGTGGACGCCCGCGCTGCGCGGTTCCGCTAGAGACGGGGGTAAGAAGCGGCCGGTGATGGTGTACATCCACGGCGGCGCGTACTCGAATGGCACCGTCAATGCTCAGCTTTACGATGGTGCGCGGCTGGCGCGGCGCGGCGATGTGGTTGTCGTTACAGTGAACCATCGGCTGAATTCGTTTGGGTATGTGTATCTCGCCGAGCTGGCGCCGGGGTTTGAGGACTCGGGCAATGCGGGGCAGCTTGATCTGGTGCTGGCGCTGGAGTGGGTGCGCGACAACATTGTGGAGTTCGGCGGCGATCCGTCGCGGGTGCTGATTTTCGGGCAGTCGGGCGGGGGCGCGAAGTGCGCCACGCTGATGGCGCAACCGCCGGCGCATGGGCTGTTTCACCGGGTGATTACGATGAGTGGGCAACAGGTCACGGGTGCTTCTCCCGCGCATGCGACGGAGCGGGCGAAGGGCTTTTTGAAGGCGCTGGGTTTGGATGCGGCGACTCCCGAAGCGCGGGCGCAGGCGTTGCGGACGCTGCCGATGCAGAAGATTCAGGAGGCCACGCGGGCGGGTGGATACTACGGCCCGGTCACCGATGGACGCTCGCTTCCGCGCGATCCGTTCTCGCCGACCGATCCGGCGATTTCGGCGCGGGTGCCGATGATGCTCGGCAACATGCACGACGAGACGCGCGGGCTGATGGGGCAGCCTGGCTTCTTTCACCTGACCTGGGAGACGCTGCCGGAGGCGCTCGAAAAGAATGCGCCGTATCTGAAGAGCGATACGGTTTCTCTGCCGGTTGCTGAGGTGATTGCGAAGTATCGCGAGTGGCATCCGGAGTATGCGGCGAGCGATGTGTTTTTTGCGGTGACGACGGACTCTCGTTCGTGGCGTGGGCAGGTGATCGAGGCCGACCGCCGGGCTGCCGATCCGGTGGCGCAACCGCGTACGTGGGTGTATCAGTTGAACTGGAAAACGCCCGTCAAGACTGCGGATGGCGGTAGTTACGGGTCGCCGCATACGCTGGATATTCCGCTGGGACTGGACAACGTTGACTTGGCGCCGGGGATGGTTGGCAACAGCGCGGAGGATAAAGTGCAGGCGCAGAAGATGGCCGAGGTGGTCAGCGAAACGTACATTGCGTTCGCGCGGAAGGGATCGCCGGACAATGCTCATGCGCCGCACTGGCCGGCGTTTGACCTGAAGCGGCGGGCGACGATGATTTTCGATTTGCCTCCGCGCATCGAAGACGACCCGCGCGGGCGCGAGCGGCGGTATTTGGGGCAGGTGCCTTACGTGCAGCCGGGGACGTAGTGCGGCTTCGGGGTTTTGGACAGCTTAGAGCCCAGAGTTAGTGAGCTTAGAAAAATGCGCTTACTTTGGCCGGAATAAGAGTGGCGCAAGGTGCAGCAGGTTGTCGCGCCAGACGAGCCATGTGTGTTCGCCGGGAGTTTCGATTGCGGTGATGGGGAGGCCTTTGGCCTTGGCCCAGGCGACGAAATCGCGGTTCGGCTGCATGAGGGAGTCGCCGGTCCCGCAGGCTACCCAGAGGAGTTTCAGGTCGGCTTTCTTCGCCGCGTCGGGGCCGGCGAGATTGGGCAGATGCTCGTCGAAATGCCTCTGGTGAATGGCGGCGCTAAGGCCGGCTACGTAGGCGAACTGGTCGGTGTGATTGAGGCCGATGTACAGGCTTTCGAGGCCGCCCATGGAGAGGCCGGCGATGGCGCGGTTGTCGCGGCCGTGCGCGATGTTGTACTCATGTTCGACGGCGGGCATCACTTCGGTTTCGAGGGACTGCGAGAACAGCGCAACGTTGCTGTCGATTCGCGCTGCATCCTGCCACGCGCCGTCGGGGTGCGTCACGAAATCGAGGTCGCCGTAGCCGAGCGGCATGACGACAATCATTGGGACGATCTTGCCTTCGGCGAGCATGGAATCGAAGATGTAGTTCGCGCGGCCCACGCCGACCCAGCCGTCGGCGAAGTCCGACCAGCCGTGTAGGAGATAGAGAACCGGGTAGCCCGCTTTGCGGTGCTCGTCGTAGCCGGGAGGTGTGTAGACGACGTAGGCGCTCTGGTTTTCGGGGAGGTTTTTGACGACGTGGGTGGTGTAGTTGTAGTGGTCGACGCGGCCATGGGGGATGTCGGCGAGTTCCCACGGCGCGGGCGGTTGCGCGGGAACAATCACATCGTTGGAAAGGGAGACGTAGTTTCGCCGGACTGCGTTGTTGAGCGGGTCGAGAATGTTTACGCCGTCGACGACGAAGTTGTAGCCGTAAATTTCGGGCGGCTCGGGGGGCGTCGTGACTGTCCAGACGCCGTCTTCCCCACGCACCATCGAGAGCTTTTTGCCGTGCAACATGTCGGAGGCTACCTCGACTTTTGTGGCTCCGGCGTTGGTGTAGCGGAAGGTGATGGTGTGGTCAGGATTGACCTGGGTTTTCGTGACGCTTTGCGCGGAGGCGGCGATGGCGCAGAGGGAGACGAGGCAGATTTGTAGCGACGGGCGTAAGGACGTTTCGAGCATGGGCGAAGTGTACAGCGGTCGGGTGTTGGGAATCCAGCGGCGCAGACTGGAAATGGGATCGCATTTGCTGTTGGCAAAGGGTGTGGGGCGGGTCTAGTCTGAGGTAAGAGGTGACGCCATGGCGACTCAGACTGTGAGCTTCACGAGCGAATTTGAAGAGTTCGCTGCGGAGTTGGTAAGCAACGGGCGTTACGCGAATCGGGACGAAGTGCTTCGCGCTGCGATGACGGCGTTACGCCGGGAAGAGTGCGACGATGCGGCGAAGGAAGCTCTTCTGATAGAAGCGATTGAAGAAGGTGAGGCGAGCGGAATTGCGGAAGGCGATGTTTTTGCGCGAGTACGTGAACGTGCAGGCTTGCCGCAACGAGTTCGTGCCTGATGCCACTGGCGACATATCGGCAAGCGGCGGAGCGTGATCTTCTTTTCATCGCTGAATACACCAGAGAACGGTGGGGCGAGAAGCAGTCCGACCTCTATATAGCCGATCTTGAAGATTGCGGCGAGATGCTCGCGGCTAATCCAAGACTTGGCCGAGGCTGCGGTCATATCCGGGCAGGCTTGCGCAGGATGGAACAGGGCAGCCACGTTATCTTCTATTTCGAAACCGGTAAGGGAGTTCGTGTTTCGCGGGTGCTGCATAAGGGCATGGTGCCGAAGCGAAATATGTTCTAATCGCAGTCACTTGGGGTCGTTGAGTTCGTTCGCTTTTCTGTAGAATTTTTCAGAGGTTACGAGAACGATGACCATCCCCGAAAAGGTGTTTAGCTTTTTGAAGAGGAATTCAGGGAAAAGCTATTACGACGACTGCATCCACAAAGAATGCGACTTGAAACGCCGTCAACAAGCTCAAAGAGTGACTGAGCCTGTGTCGCTTTGTTCTGAATTTATTCGAGAAAAGGGACAATGTTTCAGGTGCTCTTACAACACGAAGTTGGTTACGCGGGCGATCTAAGGTCTATCAACCGACACAAACAGCAGATTCCTTCGCTTTGCTACGGAATGACAACTTAAAAGGGAAGGGACACGACCGACGCCGTGTCCCTTCATGCGTTCTCGATGAAATCTAGTGGGCAGCCCACTCGATCTTGGTCAGGTCGATGCCCTCTTTCACCATCTCGTAGAGCGGCGAAAGCTCGCGGAGTTTGGTGACTACGTCGATCAACTTGTCAGAGACATAGTCCACTTCCGCCTTCGTATTGAAGCGGCCGAGGCCGAAGCGGATGGAGGAGTGCGCAACGTCGTCGCCGAGGCCGAGGGCCTTCAGGACGAAGCTGGGTTCCAGCGTCGCCGATGTACAGGCCGAGCCGGAGGAGACGGCGATGTCGTTGATGCCCATCAACAGCGACTCGCCTTCGACATAGACGAAGCTCATGTTGAGGTTGCCGGGGAGATGGCGCTCCATGTTGCCGTTGACGTGGACGTAGTCGAGCGCCTTCTCGAACTTGGCGCGCATGTAATCGCGGAGGGCGATCTCGCGCTTGCCTTCGGCTTCCATTTCGTTCATACAAATCTCGCACGCGGCGCCGAGGCCGACGATGCCCGGGACGTTCAGCGTGCCGCTTCTCATGCCGCGCTCGTGGCCGCCGCCGTTGATCTGCTCGGTGATCTGGACGCGGGGGTTGCGGCGGCGGACGTATAGCGCACCGACACCCTTAGGACCGTAAATTTTGTGGCCGGAAAGCGAGAGGACATCGATGTTGTCCTGAATGACGTTGACGGGAATTTTGCCGACAGCCTGGACGGCGTCGGTGTGGAAGAGGACGTTGCGCTCGTGGCAGAGTGCGCCGATTTCGCGGATGGGCTGGATGACGCCGATCTCGTTGTTCGCGTACATGATGCTGACCAGGATGGTGTCCTTGTCGATGGCGCGCTTGAGGTCTTCGAGGTCGATCAGGCCGTCCGCCTGCACCGGCAGATAGGTGATGCGATAGCCGTTCTTTTCGAGGCGCTTGCAGGTATCGAGCACGGCCTTGTGCTCGGTGACCTGGGTGATGATATGGTTGCCGCGCTCGCGGTACATCTCGGCGATGCCCTTGATGGCGAGGTTGTTCGACTCGGTGGCGCCGGAGGTGAAGATGATTTCTTTGGCGGTCGCGCCGATGAGCTTCGCGATCTGCTCGCGGGCCTTTTCGACGGCCTGCTCGGCTTCCCAGCCAAAGGAGTGATTTCTGCTGGCCGCGTTGCCGAAGATTCCGGTGAGGTACGGCATCATCGCTTCGAGCACGCGCGGGTCGAGCGGCGTGGTGGCGTGGTTGTCCATGTAGATGGGGAGCTTGACGCCGGGCGGCAGCGGCTCGTTCGACTTGGTGACGGTCATTCCGATGGATTCTTGCATGTTGTGTGCTCCTAAACTTTGGTGGTGCTGATGGTTCTTGTACAGCTCAGAGCGCAGAGCTATTGAGCGTAGAGAAATTTATAGCCCGATGCTGACCAGGCCGCCGGCGACGGCCGCGTGATGCGCCGGATCGTTGGCTTCGACGAGATCCGAAATGCGGATGCCGGAGAGCAGATCCTTGATGCTGTCGTTGACCTTCCGCAACGGTTCTTTGATGGTGCAGGTGCCATGAAGGTCGCAGGTACCGTGGATCGTGATGCAACTGGTAATAAAGAGCGGGCCGTCGATGGCTCGGATGACTTCAAACGCCGAGATGTCGTGCGCGGTGCGGGCCAGGGCGTAGCCGCCGTTGGTGCCGGCGTGGGAAACGAGCAGGCCGGCCTTGGTAAGGGTCTGGAGGATTTTTGCCAGGAGCTGGGGCGGAATGTGGTACGCCTCGGCGATATCTTTTGCGGACTGCGCGACCGCGTGCGGAGCGGCGATGGTCGCCTGTTCGGCGAGGTACTTGAGGGCCATGAGGCCGTAGTCCGCTTTTTTGGTGAGCCGCAGCATGGGGTTCAGGAGGGCCGGAAATGTGCATCCGACACGCAGTTCGGGCCATTCTCAGTGTACGGTGCAGCGCCGCGGGAAGCAAGACTGCGTTGGTCGGAGTTCAATTTTCCGGCGCCTGACCGCGGCGGTCGAAATCAGCTACCATGCGGGTATCCCGCCTGTGTCGAATCTCCGCCAATTCCGTGCCGCGCCCAACCTGCTGACGATGCTGCGGCTGTTCGTGCTTCCCTTCCTGGTCATCGAGATTCTGGACTTCCATTGGAAGTTTGCGTTTGTGCTGCTGTGGATCGCGGGTGTGAGCGACGGTCTCGACGGCCTGCTGGCACGGCTGCTGGAGCAGAAAACGACGCTCGGGTTGTACCTCGACCCGATCGCCGACAAGCTGTTGATGAGCACGCTGTTCCTGGTGCTGATGCATGTCGGCGTGATTCCGCGGTACGTGACAGTGCTGGTGTTCAGCCGCGACCTGGGAATCCTGCTGATCGCGACACTGCTGTTTGCGACGGGCACGCTGCGCGACTTCCGTCCCAGCAAGCTGGGCAAACTGAATACGATGGTGCAGATTCTGGGGTTGCTGACGGTGATGACCTGCCAGGTCGTCGACTCGACGCACCTGATAGGGCTGAAGGGTTTGCTGCTGAAGGCGATTGCGGTGCTGGCGCCGATTTCGGCGGCGGAGTATGCGTGGATCGTGGTGCGGCGGATACACTCGCCGCCGGCGATCGAAACGGCTGCCCGCGATTCCTAAGGACCGGCAGAGTTGCGGCACGCATCCCATTCCATTTAGACTGATGAGACGCATGAAGGCGCGTAGCTCAGTTGGTTAGAGCGCTACCTTGACACGGTAGAGGTCTCCGGTTCGAATCCGGACGTGCCTACCACTTCAAACTTCTCAAACTAAGGAAGTTACAAGTGAAGCGGACAGCTTAAACGCCGAAAACGAGGGCACAGAAAGGACACACTTTCGATATTAGCCCTGTAAGTAGGCCTACGGCAACAGAACGACGGCCCTTTCTTTCGAGAGGGCCGTCGTCGTTTCTTACATGGTGCGCAAACTGTTACGTAGCGAAGAGTTCCTTCATTTGGCCCTGTGCGGCACGTTGGGAGCCTGCACTGGACTGCTGATACAGTTCAAAAGTTGTGGACATTTTGGCATGTCTTAAGAGCTGTGAGACGACCTTGACGGATTCGCCGCGGTCCGAAAGGGCAGACGACAGAGACCGGCGGAAGGTGTGCCACCCAATCCTCTTGTCGATCCGGGCATCGAGGGCAGCGGGGCGGATGTAATCTCGCAGAATCATGTCGAGGTACATTGGTTCTCGACCTCCAACCGCCGGCGATGCGAAGACCCAATCGTCATCGGCGCGATAGAGGCACTCGCGCCGCCAACTCAGAAAAGCGTCGGCAAGATCTTGTGAGATCGTTACACCCTTGCGGCTCGCTTCCGTCTTGAGCTTGGTCTGAAGCTTGCGGACCTTGCCTCGGTTCAGCCGTAACCAAAGTGCTTCGAAGTCAACATCGGACCACTTGAGCCCTCTGATCTCGGACCTTCTCAAAGCGGCAACAGATGCGATTAGCACCATCATTCGCATTCCCGGAACGGTCAAACGCGAAAGGATTGCCACCATTTCATCCATTGAGAGGATGTCTGGAATCTTCATTCGCTTAGAGCTTTGCCGGACAGATGAAATGGGGTTGAGTTGATCGAAAAGCTCATGTCGGATGGCGTGTGAGTACAAAGCTGAGAGATGATTTCGCAGCTTACACTTTGTCGCCGGCGCCATTGCCAGCCCCCGGAGCCATGCCTCTACCTTCACGGCTTTAACGTCTGCGAGGAACATTGTGCCCCACCGCGGCAAGATGTGGACGCGGAAGTTGCCGCGGTACACCTCGATGGTTGTAGGAGACCGATCGACATCGGGGTCGTAGAGCTCGTGGGCCTGGAAATGTTCCCAGGCTTCGGCGATCGTGACCTTTCCAATCCGGTCCTGCTCGGCGTTGATCTGGATGCGCAGCTGCTCAACAGCGCGCTTGGCAGAGGCTTCAGTCGGATACCGGTCGAGTGCTCCGATGACCCTTTTCTTCTGGACGCGACGACCATCTGGCCGCAGCTCACGCCAGCGATAGACCCAGACGTCGGGGCCTTTCGCGCGCGGTGTACGGACGATGGAGCCTTCTTGATAATGATTCTTGCGAGTGATGGACATGGAATCTCCGATCACTCGACGGGCTGGCCAGCCAATTGTACCCGACCCTCGGTCCACTCAATTAAGTCGGACGCACGAAAGCGCCAATGCTTCCCGATCCTCAGGGCCGGGATCAGGTTCCGTCGAGCGAGGCTGATGACGGTCTTCGGATGAACGCGAAGGTAGATGAGTACCGCGAGAAGGGCGATACGTCGGGGACGTTGTCACAAGGCTGCGAGAGCCTTTTGATACAGAGCGGAGAGAGGCTTGAGAGCTACTTGACCAGCCGTTTGGTGGGGGCGCGCTTCTTGCTCTTAGAAGACCGTTCGGAGAGATACGAGTCCGCCACTTTCGAAAGGAACCTGGCTTCCGCCTGCTGCCGCGCCAAGGCCCATTGAGCTTGCATGTCCACCGCGGAAGTTCCCGCGGAACGGAAATCACTTGCCGGCGCAGCTGATCGGGCAATCTCAAGTCTCTTCGCAGCCATTGTGCTTAGGAAGGTTGCGATTTCGGCAGCCTTGGCTCCGTAATGGACCGCCATGTCGGCGATGCGAAAGGCTGACTCGATGTCCGCTCCATCGGATTCGCGGAGGTGAATCTTCCAACCACTGCGCGCCAACCGTTTTCCCGCCGCGGCAAGTTTCAGTTCGTGTCGAGGCCGCTTTCCCAAGCTAGCATCAACATCCTGGACGACGAGCCCCGCACGCTGCATGCGTGTGAGGGCTGGGCTAGACGAGCCAAGCGAGATGCCGCCTCTTCTCTGGAGGGCGTACTTGCTTGTAAGTCCTCGGTCTATGAGTGAGAGCATGAAAAGTTCGAGTATCGAAGCGGCCAAGGGGCCTCCAAGTGCCTAAGTTTACTCAGTTCCGTGGTGTTTGCGCCTTGAGTTGAAGAGCCTTCCCATGGCCATACTGTACGGCTGTGTATGCCTTTTGGGGATTCCCCTGAAGGACGGTGACCCAATTCAGCAACCAATCTGGGTAGAAGTTGATGTCCGCGAGATTTCCGCAGTCTTCGTATGATTCTACGGATGGATGTGTTTCTCGTATCAGCCCGCCAAGTGTACGGCAGGGATAAACCTTTGCCGGCGGACACAGTCCATACGAAATGAAGTGCATTGCCTGCTCAATGACAGCCGGCCACTTGAACGTATCGACATGATCGATTAACCATTGTGCGATGGCCATAGACAATTCCTGCTCCGGTATCGAGACGTGGTTTGCCCTCGGAACACGAGGTGAAGATAGTTGGACCGCTTTTACAGGCAGCGTTTCTATCGGCGCCCCGTAAGTCTCTGCTATGGACACCACACTCTCCGATTCAGTAATCGGAGCGATCGACAGACCAATCTCCGCGCCCCTCTGATGCCGGGCCTCTCTTGCGACCCGCGATCTTTCTTGACTTTCGGACAAACGCTGCCAGCGCGGAATGTTGTCGCCTGGAAGCGCTGTAAGCGTCAGCTTGTTCTTCAACAGATTGAAAATGAGTTCGGACGCAGACGGTTGGTCCCCCTGCAAGAGCTCCCGGAGCGTCATGGGATGTCGTCCGCGACGGAACTCTTCCTTCAGGACTCGAACGTACCGCTCCATATTGGAGGCGGACAAAGCCTCGAAGCATCGATCTCGTAATGTTCTGGCTATCAATTCTGCGAGTACCGATCGTTGTTCCGCAGCGAAGCGCTTTTGCGAGAAGCGGTGCTCCATCGGAACCTTGAAGAAGGTGAGGTTGTAACGAACCCAAGCCAGAAAGTTATTCCACTTAAGCGCGTGCGCCTCATAGGCATCGTCACCAAGTTCTCGACAAGCACCTCGTTTTGCTCGCTTCCGGTACATCTCAAGGGTCCGAGTCAGGGAAGTTGATTCGTCAACGCCGATTGGGGGCTTATCAAGACTCTTATACAAACGAAGAGCGAATGCTGCGGCGGCTATTTCGAAAGCATCGAGTGACGCTGTCTTCTTCTTTGAACTTAGAGACGACAACTTGACGCCGGCACCGATCATCTTCCTCGCCATGTCTGCGTCGAACTCTTGGTTCTGGAAGACACTGCAACGTGTTGAGTCAATGCGATCCCAAGGATGCCTGTGCGGAAAGGTGCCAAGGGAAGCGTTGGCAATTCCATTGTCCAGAAAGTCCAGGCCGGGTGTCATCAGGGCGAGTTCCGCCGATGTAAAAGTTATCTTTATCGCAGGGAACTTCATCGAACCTCCAGACTGTCGAAGGCGATGACGCAACGCAGGACAAAATCGGTGAAAAAAGAATCCAGCTCCTGTCGGCTGGGAGAGTAGAGGGCGGCTGCATAGAACTGAGCTTGTGCGACCAACGCAGCCCTCGCCATTAAGGCGACGCGAAAGCCCCCGAGACCTGCGTCACGCTCGGTAAGCGTTTCGATGGCTAAGTTGCGGTTGAGCGCGCAGCAGTGCAAGCGGTTGTTCGATGTGCAGGATGGGAAGCCGCAGATGAGCGGCCAGCCCCTGCTTGCGATGCAGTCGCAACAGGAGAGCGCGGAGTTGGAGGCGCTGCTAGGGGCGGAGCGGGATGCCGTTTTGCAGAGAGTGGATGCGAGCAGCGCGGGCTGGCTGGATGCGGAGTCGAGCAAGCTGGACCGCTGGGCGGAGGACCGGAAGCTGGCGCTGGAGTCGGAGCTGAAGGAGCTGGACGATGCGATTCGGGATACGCGGCGGCAGTCGCTGGCGGCGGCGCTGCTGCCGGAGAAACTGGCGATGCAGCAGGCGCTACGGGGGCTGGAGTCGGACCGGATGAGGAAGCGGCGGGAGTTGTTTGAGTCGCAGGATAAGGTGGAGGTGGAACGGGACACGCTGATTGCGCGGTTGCAGCAGCGGCTGGTGCAGCGGACGTCGATGAAGCCGCTGTTCACGATTCGGTGGCGGGTCGTTTAGAGCAACTTGTTTCGTTAAGGACATGGCTTCAGCCGTGTCATACACGATGCTTCTGGGATTCGGCTTCAGCCGCGGAGGTAAGCGCGGTAGAATCGCGCACATGACTATCCCGTCACGACCTGTGCACTCCGGGACGTTTCTTGTCACTTCCGCGACCCTCAATCGCAGGCGGCTCTTTCAGGTTGCTGCGAATGCCGATCTCTTTCTCGATACGCTGCAACATTATCGACGCGAAGGGCATTACTTATTGCATGACTTCGTCGTGATGCCAGAGCATGTCCACCTTCTATTGACTCCTCAGAACGCAACGCTAGAACGAGTCGTGGGACTTATCAAAGGCGGATTCTCTCGACGGCTGGCGTCAAAGTTCTCTCCCTGGCGAAAGAGTTTTACGGACAGGAGAGCGCGCCATAAGGATGAGTTTCTGGCGTTTCGCAAGTATATTCACGAGAACCCGGTGAAGGAGCATCTTTGCGAGCGAGCGGAAGACTACAAGTGGTCGTCGGCGTGGAAGCGAGATTTATAGATTGCGGCGTTGTTGGCAGCTGCAAGACGTTCGCAGCGGCAGACGTGACGCGCGGGTTTGTGGCGGAGGAAGAGTTGCGCGGCTGAAGCCGTTACCTCCGCGGCTAAAGCCGGTTTTGGTTTGCGGCTGGTACGACACGGCTGAGGCCGTGTCCTTAACGAGACGCGCTCCATGCAGATTGGTGTTTGACTTAATGAGACGCGCTCCATGGGGATTGATGGAGATTGCGGCTCTAGCGAACAAGGTCAATGGCATCCTTGACGTGTGTCGCGTATTCTTGGCGTCTGGAGAGTATCGCAGGCATGGCATCTGAACCCGAGGGCCGGAACGGCCGCAAGACCCGGCTCGAACTGACGTGGATTGGCAAGGAGAACCGTCCGCGGCTGACGGAGTCGTTGCAACAGCGGACCATTGCGATACCGAAGATTACGGTGACGCCGAGGGATGGGGCGGCGTCAGGCTTTCGCGATTTTGACCTGGATTGCAGCGCGATACGACAGTCGTATGCGGCGCAGGATATTTTGACGATCGATCTGACAGACAACTCTGCGCATCGGCTTGGGGCTGACAAGATGCGGTCGCTGGAGTTGCAGCTTGAGAACTACATCGTGCGCAACTTGATGGATTACGACGATATCGATTACATGTCGAATGCGGAGCTGCTGTACAAGCTGGCGGGGCAGTTGATTGCGCATCTGCGGTCGTATCTGGAGGACGAAAACCAGGTGCTGAGTGTGCTGTATGCGAATCAAAAGCCGTTTGCCGGGATTGTTCGCGGGCAGATGCTGCAACATTTCGAGCAGCCGGAGACCGGATTTGATGTCAAGGTGACGCGGAACTTTCAGGTGCTGTCGGAGTCGTTTGCTTCGGCGGATGCGGATCAGCATGCCGTTGATTTTCATCAGACAGTTACGGATCTTCAGGGCATTCGGTCGATGGTGTTCGGCGGATTTGCGCGATGTTGCTATTCACGCCAGCGGTTCGACTCGGATACCGAGCGGCGCTTCGCGGTCATCCTTGATCGGGATGCCCTGCGGTGGCTCAAGCCAAACGCGAATGATTTGCATATCTATTACAGCCACGATGAGAAATATCACCCTGACTTCGTGGTGGAGACGGCGGCAGGGAAGTACATCTGCGAGACCAAGGCCGCCGGAGATATGGATGACGACATCGTCAAGCTGAAGGCGAAGGCGGCGACAGCGTGGTGTGAGCATGCGTCGTTGCAGGATGACAAGCCCTGGCGGTATGTGCTGATTCCGCATTCGGCGGTGCAGCATTCGGCGAGCCTGGAAGGACTTGCCGCGCAGTACTCTCGTTACACTGCGGTGGGTGCATAGCTCTCATGCCACCCATCACGCATGCCATCAGCATTCGACAGCCGTATGTTGAGCTGATCCTGCGTGGGGATAAGAAGAACGAGTTTCGCTCGCGGCTTACGAACATCCGTGGCCGCGTTTATTTGTATGCTGCGCTTCGTCCAAAAGACGATGCGGCAGCGTGGAAGAAGATCGGAAGCCTCTCCAAGACATTGCCTGTGGGCAAGATCGTGGGCTCGGTAGAAATAGTCGGGTGTAAGCAGCGGGCTTCTGGGGAATTTGCTTATCGATTGGCGAATCCGAAGCGAGTGAGGACACCGCTGCGTCCACTGAACCAACCGCAGCCTGGTTTCTGGATACCTCAGTTCTGACAGCCGCCCTCACCTTTTCCACTCACTCCCCTACGAGCCCTGTATCCATCCATAGAGTGGAGCGCGGGAGTCCTCCAGGGAGGACGGTGTAAGGCCGCAGAGGAATGTTGTCCTGAAGCTCGGCGGGGAGCGTGGATCCCCTTTCCCCTGTCGCGTAAGTGTGCAGCGAATGTGCTTTAGGCACCCTTATCCGGCAGTATCTCTCTCTAACTCCGCAAGAGTAGAGGGAGAGGGACTACGTGCCCGTCTGGGACTCTGGAAGGCTGCGTCAGGCTATCGCGTGGATAGCCCTGAGACCTGCTAAAAGCCGCATCAGTAGCGCATGAAACGAAGCCTGGCTCATCCAGATGCGGCAGTGGATCAGAGCATCTCAGCACGAGTTTTGGGCTCCAGAGCGGCTCTCGAGGTGTCCATGGAGCCATGGCGGTGAATCGAACTGCATCGACGACTCTCCAGGGCTGGCTCTGGAACGAGGAAACACCGCGCCAGCGGGGGCTTCTGAGCCGTTTTTCGCGGAAATCGCGGCAGTGAGTTTCAAACTCGGCAAGAGCGCGCGTCGAGAAACACTGAGTCAAACCAGGGTTGAAACAGGCCAATCAGGGTTCCAGCGCTCCGCAACGGCGTCGATCTAAGTCCAGAGCAGGTTCGGCAACGCTTCGCCACTGGTGCTGATCAAGCTCCACGAACTGAACGGCCACCTCCGGCGTCGGCCACCGCGCTTCAGCAGGGGCTGAAAAACCCCTTGGCAACAGCGATCGCTTAAGCCTTCGTTCAGCACGCCAAACCCGTAGCTTTCCTCGATGCCCAGGTTCTGGATACCGAACTGAGGCTCATCCCATTCCTTGACGTGCGGCTTGTCGTCGACGATCAGCGCGCCCAGGTTGCGTGAGTTGAACATGATGATGTCGGTGGTCTTGAGGTTCGTATCGAACTTCTCCGAAAAATATGCGTACGCTTTGGTAGAAAGGGCGCGTAGAGTTATAGTTCGTTATGTATCTGCGAAATATCGTAGATATATATGGAGCCCTATGACCAATTACAGCCCGACCCGTCTTCCCCGCCGCTACCGTCGTCCCGCCTCCCTTCCCGCCACCCGTTCGCAGGTCCGCGAACAGATGGGCCAGCTTCGTGACCTCTACCAGCTCGAAGGTGTCCTGGATCAGCTCAACGCCGCCTTCCTCAGCGAAGTGATGTGCTCGATCGAGGAGGAGCTGTGAAAACTGTCGCCCTCTACATGCGCGTTTCCACCGTCGACCAGCACCCGGAGACTCAGTTGCACGATCTCCGGGCCATGGCCCACCAGCGTGGCTTCGACATCGTCGCCGAGTACACCGACCGGATCTCTGGGACCAAGGCCCGGCGCCCCGGTCTGGATGAACTCCTGCGCGATGCCCGCCGCGGCCGCTTCCAGGTGGTGCTGGTCTGGGCTTCGGACAGGATCGCCCAATCCGTGCGCCACTTCCTGGAAGTACTTGACGAGCTCAACCACCTCAACGTCGAGTTCGTCAGCTTCCGTGAAAATCTCGATACCGGCGGCCCCTTGGGCCGCGCGGTCGTGATCATCATCGGTGCGATCGCAGAGCTCGAACGCAACCTGATCATCGAGAGGGTCCGCGCCGGCATGCGCCGGGCTCGGCTCGAAGGCCGGCACATCGGTCGCAAACCTCTGGACATCGACCACGCCGCGGTGCTGCGTGATCGCGCTCGTGGTCAAAGCCTCGGCCAGATCGCAAAGAGCTTCCGCATCTCCAGGGCCACTGTCAGCCGCGTCATCAAGGCCGGCGAGCTCGCCAACGCCGCGGTCTAGACATGTTCAAAAGGGGTGCCGCAGGGCACCCCTTAACCGCTGAATCTACACGCCAGGAAACCGCCACTCTCGCTGCCTCACAAGGTGTGGGTTGTGGAGACAAGCGGATCAAGTGGGCAATAGTCTTTCTGTTCTCAATGTGAGTACAATTGTTCTCGTAATGAGAACGACTGATACATCGCTCGGGAACCTTCTGTTTGGCCAAACTCGGGGTCGTATCCTTACGACTTTGTATGGCATGCCTGACAACGCCTTCTTCATTCGTCAGATTGCCCGCAGTATCGACGTCAGTGTTGGTACTGTCCAACGTGAGTTGGCCACCCTCGCGGGCGTCGGTTTGATTCTTCGAACACATAACGGAAACCAGGTGTTCTATCAAGCAAACCGCGACCACCCAGCGTTCGCCGAGCTCCACGCGCTTCTTGCAAAAACCACTGGCGTCTTTCACCTGCTTACGGCGGCCCTCTCCCCACTGGCGGAACGGATTGAATTCGCTTTTGTCTATGGTTCTTTCGCGCGCGGAGACGAAAACGCGGCGAGCGATATCGACCTGATGGTCATTGGCGAGGTCGGTCTGGACGAACTGCTCGACCATCTCACGCCTCTGGAACGCACATTGGGTCGTCCTTTGAATCCCACGGTTTATTCTCGAAAGGAACTGCGAGCGAAGCTCAAAGCAGAAAATCACTTTCTGACAGCTATCCAGAAGGGCCAGAACGCCTTCCTGATCGGAGACCAGCATGAGTTTAGAGAGATACATTGAGAACAGTTGGCTCAGGAAAGAGGCTACGAGCCCCCAGGAGATCGCCGATCAATTGGGTATCGTTTCCCGGTGTATGAAGGATGCGAACGTCGAAGGTATTTCCGACGATCTTCGCTTCTATACAACTTTCAACGCGGTGCTTGCGCTTGCCAACATCGCGTTGCGCGCGAGCGGATATCGGACCGCCAACCAACAAGGGCACCACACTCGAGCGATCGAGACGCTTGAATATACTGTTCAAGCTGACAACAAGCTCATACGCAAAATCCTGGCCTTTTCAAAGAAGCGCAATGTCTCAAGCTACGACTCTGCTGGCAGTATTTCGAATGAGGAACTCCGTCGGATTCTCACCTACTGCCGAGGATCTGCGGCATACCGTCTAGACATGGTTGCAGACGACACATCCGGAGTTGCTGGGGCCGCCAGATCATCTCCGTTGATGCCTTAGGCGACCGTATTTGCGAAACTCCTCGCCAGGTCTTCTGAACGCAGCGGCAAGCAGCCGGTGTTGGAAACTTAGTGTGGCGACTCTCGAATGGAATGGAGGAATATGACAGAGCAAAACAATAAGCCCGTGGTGGTCCACATGGATATTCGCAAGTTGAAGCCCGATCCGGAGACCAATCTTCCGGTCCTCAGCAAAGCAAAGCTGGAAGCGCTGATTGAAGAAGCGATCGTGGACGCTTACGGCGAAGGAGAACAGAAGGTCGGCTTGCTCACCATGATGCAGGAGCATCTTGCGCTGCCTTTTTCGGTAAGCATCATGGGCGTTGAAGCTGCTGTCGAAAAAGTAACGATGACCCGAGATGGCCGGATCGTAGCGGTGTGCCAGCGGAACGGCGTTCAGCAGCGGATTGATGTCCTCGATTTGCCGCTGCCGAAGCCCGCACCGGTGGGCGTCGAGTGGGTTGCGGCATATAGCTACTGGCGCAGAGGACTGTGAGTGAGCGAATACCAGTATTACGACTTCAAAGCGCTCGATCGCGCGTTGACGAAAGCGGAGATGGCCGCGTTGCGGGCCATTTCCACGCGTGCCGTCATCACCTCAACGAGTTTTACGAACCACTATGAGTGGGGCGACCTGAAGGCCGATCCGCTCAAACTTCTGGCAGAGTATTTTGACGCATTCGTTTACGTGACAAATTGGGGAACGCGGGATTTCTACCTCCGCTTGCCACAGGAGTCGGTCGACTCGAAACAGCTCAGAGCGATGCTCCCAGGCAAGGCTGTGCGCGCGCGAAGTTCTGGGAAATCGGTGGTTCTTTCATTTGAGAGTGAAGTGGAGTCGGACGATTGGGACGATGGTGCTGGCTGGATGGGATCGCTGATCTCTCTGCGCTCCGATCTGCTGCGTGGCGACTTTCGCTGCCTCTATATTGGATGGCTCCATTGCTTGGAATGCGGGGAATTCTCCGGAGAGGCGCTGGAGCCTCCGGTGCCTGCGGGTCTGCGCGAACCGTCGGTGCCGCTCAATTCGCTGATCGAGTTTCTTGGGATTGCTGAGGACCTGGTCCATGTTGCCGCCGCCGCTTCACCCAGCTCTCCGCCATGGCACTCGCCGCGACCAGACTCGCAGCGCAACCCGCAAAGCGCATCGGCTACGCCGCAGTCGGCCTCGGCATCATCTCCGACATCTTCATGACCGCCTGCTCGCAGTCGCAGAGCGCCAAAGTCACCGGCCTCGTCACCGGACACCCCGCCGACAAGGGCGCACGTTACGCCGCGCAGTACAACGTCCCGGCGAAGTCCATCTACACCTACGAAACCTTCGACCGCATCCGCGACAACCCCGACATCGACGCGGTCTACATCGGCCTGCCCAACTCCATGCACTGCGAGTACACTGTGCGCGCCGCCGAAGCCGGCAAGCATGTGCTCTGCGAGAAGCCGATGGCCATCTCGTCAGCCGAGTGCCGCCGCATGATCGACGCCTGCCGCAAGGCCAACGTCAGGCTGATGATCGCCTACCGCATCCAATACGACCCAACCTTCGCGCGCGTTGCCGAGCTGATCCACTCCGGCGCGCTCGGCCAGATACAGGCGTTCGACGGGGCGTTTCCCGGCAATATGCCTCCCGGCTGGCGCTACGACCGCAAGATGGCCGGCGGCGGCTCGCTGTTCGATCTCGGCATTTACCCGCTCAATACCATCCGCTTCCTGACCGGCGAAGAACCCGCAGCATATGCCGCGAAGGTGGCGACGAGGGACAAATCCGGCCGTTTCGCCGAGATGGAGCAGAGCATCGCATGGACCATGAAGTTTCCCAGCGGCATTCTGGCGTCGTGCAGCTCGTCCTACGGACAGGACGGCGAAAACTTTCTCACCGTCCGCGGCGACAAGGGCCACCTTCAGGTCCAACCGGCGTTCGGCTACGATGGCCTGCACCTCACCGGGAGGACGCTGCAAGGGCCGATCGACGAACCAGCTCCGGGCCGGAAGCCATTCCAGTTCGTCCTCGAAGCCGACCACTTCGCAAGCTGCGTCCGCAACAACACCCAGCCGAAGACACCCGGCGAAGAAGGCCTGAAGGACCTGGTGGCGATCGAGGCAATCTATAACTCTGCGGGAACTCCGGTGGCATAGCCCCCCACCCTTATCGCTGTCTCCTTCGCAAATGGGCGTCCGCCCCCTCGACCTCGACTCCGACGGGCAAGGTAGCCGCCGCCATGGTCATCCCCCCGAAGACCCCAAACCAACGGCGGAGAAGGCGGCACGCTGTTGCAGTAGACGCTCCCTGTTGAAATTGTCATCCTGGTCCTGAGCGAAGTCGAAGGGGAAGGACCTGCTTTTCGCTCTTCGGGCCACGACAAGCCGGAAGGGCAGGGTCTCAGACCCTGCCGCAGGGCGCACCAACCAAACCAGGGCGCGGACTTTAGTCCGCGCCCTTCGCCTTTACCTAATAAAACCCTCAAGCATTAGTCGTTAGAGGGATGCGGCTTGAGCCGTGCATAACAAAAGTTCAACTTTGGCGTGAGCTACCTCGCGACAAAGAATGGTTGAATCAGAGCGGTCATTGCCTTGTGCCGCGCTGCCCTTCGCGATTTGTCTGAACTGCCTTTCTGAGCTGCACGCGCGTACTCCGAAACACCGGCGGGTACGCGCTTATCGTCGTCCGCAATTTTTTCTGACACCAACTCTGCAAATTGATCCAATGCCGCCCTGAGCTTTGGTTCCGCTCTTGATGGTAGAGTGTGCTTGTGAAGTATGCCAGCCGAACTCACAAATAAAGTGTAAAAGTCAGTTCTGTTCCGCCAGCGGGTGGGACGCAGGTCATCATAAAGTATCCCAATCAAGTTAAATGTTTGCTTATAGAGACGCTCTACCTCTTTTTGTCTAGGGAACTCATCCGAATACTGCTCTAGCTGCAGATAATAATCATTGATGACGCTGGGGGAGCCACCTTGCGGTCCGTTCATGACTCCGATAATTACTTCGCTTACGAATTCGATATCCTTCATTCTGCGAATTAATGCCGCCGAAACCAAACCATTTTCTGCCCAATAGTCGTCGTCCGCTATTCGGCTCACCAGAGTGATAAACGGGCCGGAATAGGTAGCATTTCTCAACTCTTGCTCGTTCAGCTTGGTTAGATATTTATTCAGCCTTTTGAACATATCCTTGACTTCGGTCGGTGTGGCGTCATCGAGCATTCGCACCGCAAGCTTGTACGAATAAAATGCCTTCTTGTCAATCGACGACAATCCCTCAAAACTCTTGTCTGCCCAAGACGACTCAACGGGAAGATTCGTTAGCTCGAAATCATTCTCTTCAGATTCGTGCTCGTCTTTATCCAGACCTAGGAACTGCAAAATAGTTCTGATGCGTTGCTGGCCGTCCACAACCGCGTATTTGCTAGCCCCATCCTTACTCGTGGTGGTGTGTACGTAGACCTCGGGGATCGGCAAGTGCAACAATACGGATTCAATGAGCGCAGATTTTTGTCGGGGAGCCCAGACAGGTCTTCTCTGATAAGGAGGCTTTATCTCCAACTCATCGGTGAGATAACGGTCTTTGAACCACGCTATGGTTTGTTCGGTTGAGTTATATTTCATATTTTTTCCTAAAAGATTCCGTCTGCATTATTTGAGTCAAACTGTAGAGCTGATGCACAGCAACGTGTTGCCAACTACGATAAAGACGCCCCTCAAAATCTAACCCCACCAGATGTCTCTCTTGGCCCAAACCTTCAAACGCGGCGAACCACTGACCAGAAATAGAGATGATTCCGGCTAGTCGATCAGGGTACATAAAACCAAAAAATATGTTATTGCTTCGGTGCTCGACGAAAGCTTCGCGGCGCGCTTGGTCGAGGCCATATAAGCTCCTCCCTTTTCTCGTCAACTCAAGCCAAGCCTGGTCGAAAAGACGCGTGCTAACAACCACCGTGTCGATATCTGAGCCTTGTTCAGTAAAGGGCCTTCCAAATTTATCTGGGGCTAGGCTAAAGCCGAGCCGGCCGCTTCCAACCACTGTAATGTCGTCGACCGTGATGCCGAGTTGCTCTGCAAGGACTTTTCGCATCACGGGGTATCTGCCTGGTGCGCTAGCAAAGGCGAACGGTAATCCAGTAAGCAAATGACTGTTTACCAGTTTTTCAAGAGATTGCTTCCGCATGAGACCTGCAAACTCTGCAACGGTTGGGTATGCCATAAAACTCGTGAGTGGCCTTCCGCAAGAGGTTACTGCTTTTCGATGAGTGTGGAGAGCTTACCGAATGCCATCTTCGACATGTCGAAATATAAATTGTCCCGGTCTGTACCAATCGCCCGGTATCCTAGAGACTCCGCAGCCGCAAGGGTGGAACCACTCCCAGCGAAGGGATCGCACACAATCCCGATACCCAGTGGGAGGGAGGCCCTAACAATCTGGCGAAGAAACTTTTGTGGTTTTAGGGATGGATGTGGTGCCATCAGTCGCTCTTCAGGTCTCGTTGGAGGGCAGGTTATCACATCCTTCAATTGTTCTGTGGAGGAAACTTGCCTTAGCCCTCCGGTTCCCCAGGCTCTTAGATTGATAGCCATGGTTCCCTGAAAAGGCTTTCTAAAGATTCCCCACGGTTCCCAGCAGGATCGGGGCATCACGGCCACTTCGGAAAAATCCCTCTCGGCTCCCTTCGGCTTCGCGCCTCCTCGGAGAGTTTGCACCAGGCGGATAAATTCTCCGCGCTTTTCAAAGCCTGACGCCTGAATCGCTCCATAGGTTGAAGTCGAGAGCAAGGGGTTCGAAGCAATGATCAGGTGTCCGCCGGGTACAAGGACGCGCAGGAATGAATAAGCTAGCGCTGCCGAAAAACTCTCCAAATACATCAGGTCGGAGTGCGAAAGAATCGAGAATCGCGGAACGGGATTTCGGATCGCACCATCGAACGCAGGCGGCAGTCTCCAGATTCCCCCCGAACCTTTCCTCAATTTAAGAAGGTCCTTGTCTTCGTACTCGACCTTTCCATATGGGGGGTCGGTAACAATAGCGTGTAGAGAATTGGCCGGTAGGGCACTAAGAAATTGGAGCGCGTCGCTCAGCACATATGTGGCATTTGAGGATAGGTGATGACGTTTTTGAATTCCGGAGCTTCTAGCGTCTTTCCAAAGGCGGTCTGCCGACTTCTGAAGTTGGATCTTCCATTCGGGTTCGTTCTTCTCTCGGGGTTTGGGGCTTGTGGGCAAGTGTCGGCTTCCTGTTCTCCACATTTGTCTGATCAGACAGTCTCATGAGACCAGTTAGAGAAGCATATCAGGACGGCTGCACATCTGCCTCCTCTTCAGGACTGTAGGGCTTTCACCGAATCCTAAACCGCCTTCGTCCTCAAAACCTACCGCTGCTCCTCATCCTGGGAGACGATGAGCTTCTCTTCCTGGTCCAACGCAACCTACCAGCCTAACGCGCGCGGCACCCTCATCCGGGTGCTCTACATCTCGATCTGGAGATGTCGGCGTGCAACTCAAGCCGCATTTGTTTCCGCGACCCACTCACACGCTGCGTGGACACCGGCGATGATTCGCCGCTCCGGGCCAATACCCGTGTCCCACGTTTGGTTGGCGACACGTTCCATCAGCGCCCGTTCCTTCAACGCGCCGATGACGCTCATCGCAATCACCATGAGACGGACAAGTTTGTCATTCGAAGCCGTCAAGACAGCCCCGTTCTCAATCCGTGAATATTGCTCGCTCGTCTTGCCGATGAGTTGGGCGAAATCCTTCGAGGACTTTCCAATGCGCTTGCGCAGAAAGCGCAGCTCACCGCCTGTCAAAGGCGATTCTTTCCCCAGCAACGCCATCGCGATTGACGTCAGCAGGTCAAAGGCATCACCACGAACACCCGAAAAAAGCCATGCCCAAAAATGGTGCATTTCTGGACTTCCACAAGTCCAAACCTAACCACCACCGTATGAATACTTTGCGCCATAAAGTCCCCGGGGGGAGGGGAGGGAGTGCTACGCCCGCACTTGGGACATCCTCACGTCCCACTTCCTCATCAACCTAAGAGTCACCGAAAAGAGGAAAGCACGCCATGTCCCATAAAGAGCACAACCGCCCCGTAGAAGTCATACCCGACACGAAGGACCCCATCCTGGCCAGCGCCGAGATCATCCACGACCCCGAGCACGACCGGCACAAGGGTCCCCACGTCAAAGGCCCCCACGACCCCAAAGAGATCAACCCCAAAATGGCGTCCGACATCGCCTATTGGGCCCACGAGTTCGGCGTCTCCGGCGACAAGCTCCACGAAGCCATCCGCACCCACGGCACCCATGTCGACAAGGTCCGCGCCGCCCTCCACAAAACCGCTTGACACCCCGCGTACAATTAAACCAGCAGAGGAAAACAGCCCAGCCACCCGCCGGGCGTTTCCATCTAGCCCCGCAACCGAGGTGCAAACCGAGGTACGGAGCTAAGCCATTTGTTTAAGACACTTTGGCCGCTTTAGGGGGGAGGGGTACCCTCCAGCCGCCGCCACCGCCCACCGCAACATTTTCGCCGCCTTCGCATCTATACCGTTAGAGGTTCGACGAAGATGCAAAGGTCCCTGTTCTCCCTGTTCTCCGTAGCGGTGCTGACCGCTGTAGCCGCAATCGCAACCGCGCAGTCCCCCGACTCCGGCTACCTCCAGTCCCAACCCGCTCCCATCCAGCGCAACTACGCCGGCCCTGCTTATCCTCAGCGCGCCAACGCCGCTCCGCAGATCGCCATTACCCGCCCGATTCCGGGGGTCATCGTCCG
>DASRLB010000383.1:0-7262 GCA_035648695.1 Acidobacteriaceae bacterium
CCCTTAGAAACCCCGTATATTTCCCCGTCACTTCATTCAACCGCGCCAGGTTTCTTACAAAGATCCCCTTGAACTGATACGCCGGCCCATACGTACACGGATTCGTCCCACAAGCCTCCATCAAAATCCCCTTCGCATCCACCAGCGGAACCTTTGAAATCGCGGCATTCCCCCCACACCCCTTGTCCACGACACAATCCGCAATCTCCGTCGCCCGCGCCAGCAAACTCTTCGCCAGCTTCGGATCGCTCGCCTTATAAATTGAATACAAATCCGTCAACCCGCCCAGCACCACCCCCTGGTTATACGTCCAGAACTCGCGCCCCTGCGCGGTACAAGGATGTGCCGACTTACCCCCCGACAAATGGTCGTAGACCAGATGGTCGGCATTCACCATCCCCGTCCCATCGAACCACTTCCACTCCCGCATCGCCCAATCCAGATAAGCCTTGTCCCCGGTCCGCCGATAAAGCCCCGTCCCCAAACTAAAAAACACTTCATTCGCGATCGCATCCTTGGTATGTGCCGGCTTCTGGTTCTGCCAGAGCCCACCGCCGCAGTCGCCGGTCTCCCACTGCGCGGCCATGTACGCAAAAATATTCTTCGCCAGCGTCAGATACCGCTCGGCATGGCCCGGATCGTAGACCTTCGCATACTCATACGCATCCACCCACGCCAACCCCCACCATCCATCGTCATCGGTCCACGTATCGACAAACGGCCCCAGCGCATCCTTCTGCGGCCCCCTGAAACCCGCCTTCTCAAACGTATTCGCAACCACAGCCGCAGCGTCCTTCGACTTTACCCGCATCGAGTAGTCGACCAGCGCTGTCAATTCATTCGCCGAATACCACCAGCAATCCCCGGCCCCCGAACAAAACAGCCCCGTCGCCGGATCGTAAAACCGCTGCACATCCGCCGCCGCAACCTGCGCGCGCTCTTTCGCCGTCTGCGCACCCGCAACGCAAACGCACGCCATTACCGTCACCCACACCACAAACCCGCAAGAAAGACTCGTAGCTCGAAGCTCGTAGCTCCTAGCTGAAATTAACCCGCTCTCTCTTCCCAACCCCAAACCCCTCATGCTCACCTCAACCTTCCGTCGCCACTTTTGCAGACCCCGCCCCCATCAACACCAGCGACCTCTGCGCAAACGGCGAATACACCAGCAGCGCCATGCACGCCACCGCCAATCCATAATTGATGTGGTGCAGCAGCAAAAACGGCGCCAGCGCCCACACCGCATCGGCCACCGCCAACACCCGCCACAGCTTCAAAAATTTCTCCCGCGCCCGGGGAGCATGAAGCACCATCATCGAAATCACAAACGCCCGCACGGGAATCAGCAACGCCGCACTCACAATTATCGCAACGAAGATCAACGAAGCCCGCGGCAGCGCCGACAACAGCTCCTCAATCTCCGCGAGGTTCGCCAGCGCCCCCACATAGAACCCCACATACATCAACTGCAGCAGCACAAACAGCGTCTGCACCACCCGATACGAAACCTTCGGCAACTCCTCCTCGGAAGCCAGCACTCGATCCAGCAACCGAGCCTTCGGCTCCTCGGCAACGTCCGCGACCGCCTCGCTCCCGGTCCGCTCCACAGGCGCCACAAACCGATACCCCCGCCGCGCCAGCGTCTCCACAAACCTCGGATTGCTCGCCGTGTCCCCCAGCGCCTCGCGAATGCGGTTCACTGCCGAGTTCACCCCGTGCTCATAGTCGACGAACGTCCCATCCGGCCACAACTCCCGCGAAATCTCCTCCCGCGTCAGCAGTTCCCCAGGCCGCTCCAGCATCATGCACAGCACCTGGAACGGCTGGGCATTCAGCTTCACGCGCACACCCTGCCGCCGCAGTTCTCCCACTGCACCGTCCGCCTCAAATACCCCAAAGCGATACCGCCGATCTGTCCGTTCGTCTGCCATATCTCCGCCCAGTGTATGCGAGACCGCAAAGCCGCAATGGACAACTCCCAGCAACTCTATAAATCAAAGGTACTTACACCGTGAGGAACCCATGACCCACAAGTGAGCTTCCCTCCATTGCCTCGCACCTCGCTCCGGCGCAAGCTGCAATCCATGAAGCGCCACGACCGCATCCTCTACACCTTCCTGCTCGTCCTGACCGTCCCCGCCTGCGCCGCTCAACCTTCCTCCGAAGTCCTCACCGCCTTCCACACCTACGCCGCCGGCGTCGAAGCCCGCCTCGCCCAGCAGCACCGCTCACCGAACGCTTTCCTCGTCCCCGCAAACGTCGCCCACAGCGGCGACCTCATCATCGAGCAACTCACCCCGCCGACCATTCCCGGAGCCATCCTGCATCACTGGCGCGGCACCGCCTTCGTCCTCGGAGCCACCGCCGCCGACTTCGAGCGCCTCATGCGCGACTTCAACTCCTACCCCCAGCACTTCTCCCCCGAAGTCCTCCAGGCCAAGACCCTCACCCACCACGACGACCGCCTCCAGGCCTTCATGCGAGTCCGCCAGCACCACATCATCACCGTCGTCATGGACACCACCTACGACGTCGACTTCGCCCGCCTCGACCTCCGCCACGGTTACAGCATCTCGCGCAGCACCAACATCTCCGAAATCGATGCTGCCGGGACTTCGTCCGAACACACACTCACCGCAGCCGAATCGCACGGCTTCCTCTGGCGCCAGAACACCTACTGGAGTTACGAGGAGCGCGACGGCGGCCTGACAATGCAGATCGAATCCGTCTCCCTCTCGCGCGGAATCCCTCGCGGCCTCGGCTGGGCGGTCCGCCCGTTCGTCGAATCCGTCCCCCGCGAATCCCTTGAATTCACCCTCCGCTCCGCCTGCGACGCTTTACGCAAATAGCCCTTTTGAACATGTCATCCTGAGCAACGCGAAGAACCTGCTTCCTGCCAATTCCACCCCGAAACAGAAAGGACCACGATGAGCGCCACCCCAATCCCAACCCACACCTTCACCACCGCCATCCGCATCAACCGCTCCCTCACCGCTTCCATCGAAAAGCGCACCCTAATTTATCTCGCAGAACACGCCCCCACCTGGCTCACCTCCGACCAACTCACCCTCCTCGGCCTCACCGCGCAAATCGCCGCCGGCATCGCCCACGCCCTCGCCCGCTACAACCGCCTCGCACTCCTCGCCGTTATCGTCTGCCTGATCCTCAACTGGCTTGGCGACAGCCTGGACGGCACGCTCGCCCGCGTCCGCCACCAGCAACGCCCGCGCTACGGCTTCTACGTCGACCACATCGTCGATGTCTTCGGCGCCGTCGCCCTGATGTGCGGGCTCGCCTGCTCCGGCCTGCTTCACTGGCAAACCGGCATCGCGATGCTGATCGCCTTCCTCATCCTGTCCGCCGAAAGCTACCTCGCAACCCACACCCTCTCGCGCTTCGAGCTGTCGCAAGGACTCTTCGGCCCCACCGAACTCCGCATTCTCCTCATCCTCGGCAACCTTGCCGCGCTCCGCAACCCCCACGCCACAATCCTCGGACACCGCTTCCTCCTCTTCGACATCGGCGGAGCGATCGGCGCAGCCAGCATGTTCGTCCTCGCCATCGTCATCACCATCCGCCACACCGCCGAACTCTACCACCAGGAGCCACTGCCATGAACCCACTCCTCCGCTGGCTCAAATTCAACCTCGTCGGAGCGATGGGCATGGCGCTGCAACTCGCCACTCTCGCGCTCCTCAACCACCTCGCCCCCAACCACTACCTCATCGCCTCCGCCGCAGCGGTCGAGTTGGCCGTCCTCCACAACTTCATCTGGCACATCCACTACACCTGGAGCGACCGCCGCCGCCACTCCACGATCCTCTCGCAACTGCTCCGCTTCCACCTCTCCAACGGGCTGGTCTCGCTGCTCGGAAACCTCGCCCTGATGCGCCTCCTCGTCCACACCGCACACCTTCCCGTGCTCGTCGCGAACATCATCGCCATCCTCTGCTGCTCCATCGCCAACTTTGCCCTCAGCCACACCTGGGCCTTTGCCACGAACATATCGCCAGAACAAAATTCGGGGTGACCCATCTTCGCCGCGCTTTTTGCGGCTAAGGTGGGGACGAGAATGTTTGGAAATGGGCGGGAGCGGTTCGCTTCGCGAATTCCCACCTTAGCGACGGTAAAACAGTCGCGAAGGTGGGTCACCCCAGGTTTTCAGGTGGCCGATTGATGACCGCGTCGTATCATAGACATGGGTCCCCATGAGCAGTCCTTCCAATCTCGCCGGCACCGGCCTCGAAGTCATCGATCTCCAAACCGATCCCGAGTTCACCGCCCGCCGTCTCCACACCCGCGACATCGCCACGCAGATGGACGGCATGGCCCGCCTCGCCAGCGCCTTCGTCGAAAGGCCCGAAACCCTCCTGCAAGAGCTCGTCGAGTCCGCCATCGACCTGTGCGGAGCCGACTCCGCCGGCATCAGCCTCCAATCCCTCGATAAGCAAGGCGAAGCCACATATCACTGGGTCGCCACCGCCGGAAAGTACGCCCACTTCCTCAACGCCGCGCTGCCCGCCTTCCCCAGCGCCTGTGCCGTCTGCATCGAGCGCGACCAGCCGCAACTCTTCCGCGTCACGCAGGAGTTTTTCGACCTCATGGGCATCCAGGCCGATACCGTCACCGATGGCCTGCTGATCCCCTGGACAATGAACGATACTCGCGGCACCATCTGGATCATGGCCCATGGCCGCCGCGAAGCCTTCGACGCCGAAGACTCCCGCATGATGGAGACGCTCGCCAATTTCGCCGCCATGGCGGTACGCCAGCAGCTTCAGCAAAAACTGATCATCGAACAAGCCCAGGCCAAAGCCGCCGCAGCCATGGCCAACGACCTCGCCCACAAGATCAACAACCCCCTCCAGAGCCTCACCAACTGCGTCTACATGGCCGCAGAAGGTGTCGAAGGCACCGACACCCAAACCCTCGCAAGGCACATGTCCTCCGACCTCAAACGGCTCTCATCGCTGACGAAGCAATTACTCGAACTGCCGATCGATGCCGTTCGGCGCACCTCAACCGATTGAGAGACTCGAACGCTCATCGAGCAACCATGTAATATCGGTCTTCACCCCATGCTCTTGAACATCGTTCTTTCCGCGCCTGGCGCGTCGAAAGGGCCGTCCACCAGCTTGCTCTCAGCCGCGCCCGCCCACGCCAACGCCACACAGAAGAAGATCGCAATAAGGCCTGTGACGTTCATCAGATTTCTTGTCACCGAAGTGAACGGCCCCTCCAGCGCAGACTGGACCACCGCCCACACCAGCCCTGGAGTATGCGGTACACCCGGCATCCTGTTCAGGATGAGGGGAACGAATGCGAGACTGAGCGCCAGGTACGTGAACACCGCTGCGCAAAACTGCAGCACGGTCCCTCCTCTGCCGCCGGAGCCCATCTTTGCTCCCACAACGACCAAAACTGTGACCACGATAAATATCACGAACCTCAAAAGCGCTGCGATCGGTTGCAGGAAGCTGTAATCCCCCGCGAACATGGCTTCGAAACCCCACCGCACAAGCAGCCCCAGGCACCCACCCAGAAATGCAAACAAAATGCCTCTCCACAGATAGCCAGCGGCATTCCGCTTCCTCTCCTCAATGAGCCGCGTTCCGCACGGTTCACACACAATATCTTTACGCGAGCGATAGTACGAGCCCGGTATCGCCGAGCCACAGTCATTGCAGGAATCCATAGAAACTCACCCCGTTCTGCAGGTACAGACATCTGGATTGAAAAAGGGCCGAAAGGAAGATAACGGAATATAGCACACGGAAGACCCGGATTCATAAGGATTTACTTCGTAACAAATCACAAATTTAGAGATCCTTCCTTACGACCCGGGAATCGGGCCGCCACAGGCAGTGTCGCGATATCCTTGATCGCATGGACTACGAAATCTCCGTCGACCAGCTCCAACAACTCCTCGCCTCCGACCAACCGCCCATCCTCCTCGACGTCCGCGAGCAATGGGAGTTCGACACCGCCCACATCCCCAACGCCATCCTGATGCCCATGGGCGACGTCCCCGGACGCGCCCACCAGGAGCTCGACGAAGAGCAGCATGTCGTCGTCCTCTGCCACCACGGCGCTCGCTCGCTCTCGGTTACCGCGTGGCTGCGCAACCAGGGCTATGAGAAGGCGCAATCCGTCGCCGGCGGCATCGATGCCTGGTCCCGCGCCATCGACCCCACCGTTCCTCTCTACTAATGGCCGCTGCAAAAAACTTCGACGCCGAACTCGCCGCGGTCAACGCTGCCGTCGACCTCTCGCCCGGCGAAGCTCTCCCCATCCTCCGCAAAGCTCTTACGCACCGCAGTAACCTGGTCGTCTCCCGGGCCGCCCGCCACATCCTGAAGCTGCAACTCACATCACTCCTCCCCGACCTCGTCGCCGCCTTCCCGCGCTTCATGCCGCCCGCCGACGCCGTCAAGACCGACCCGCAATGCTGGGCAAAAAACGACCTCGCCAAAACCCTCGCCGCCTTTGAAGCCCAGGAGCCCGACCTCTTCCTCTCCGGCGTCCGCCACCACCAGTACGAGCCCACCTGGGGCGGCCCATCCGACTCCGCCGGCGCCCTCCGCGGCACCTGTGCGCTCGCCCTCGTGCAATGCCGCGAGCTGTCCTCGCCCGTGCTGCTGCGTTATCTCACGCGGCTCTTCGCCGACAAGGACACGACGGTCCGCGTCAACGCCGCCCGCGCCATCGAGCAGGTCGGGTCGGATTCCTCCGCGCTGCTGCTTCGCCTTCGCGCTGAATTAGGGAGTGACGAACCGGAAGTCCTCGCCGCCTGCCTCGCCGGCGTCCTCCACCTCGACGGAGACCCCGCGCTCGCCTGGGTCGCCGCCTTCCTTCCCCATCAGGACGACCTCGCCGCCGAAGCCGCCTTCGTGCTCGCCGAGCACCGCTCGCCAGCCGTTGTCCCATACCTTCAGCGCGCTTACGAAACCGCCCGCGAGCCCGCCTTCCGCCACGCCGTCATCGCCGCGCTGGCCTCCACTCGCCTGCCCGAAGCGACCACCTGGCTCATCACGCAGCTCGAGCACAATCGCGATGCTCCCAGCATCGCTTCCGCGCTGTGGGATGCCTCTCCCACGGAAGAGACTACCCAACAACTCCTCACCCTGGGCTACAAACGCCCACCGCGCTGAACGCGCCTTTTTCGCAGATCGAAGCATGCATAGGGGTGGCCCCCTCCCCGGGGGTACTTTGTGATGCAAAATATAGATGGGACAGGGATTAGATTTTTTGGGGTATACCCC
>DASRLB010000384.1:0-6678 GCA_035648695.1 Acidobacteriaceae bacterium
CGTAAGGGGTCGTGAGAGAAACACAGCCCGTCTTCCGACAGGCCGAACGTGGTCCGACAGCGAGTGCCGTCCTTGATCACGCCGCGGCACGTCGGCTCCGATGATGCCGGCATCAAGCGCCCCCAGCGGCAAAGCTCGCACGCGCTAACAAATCTGCTTCGATCTTCTCGTATTCGGCGTCGGGACGCTCCAGGCCGTCCATCCGGTCCATCTGCCGCACTGCGCTGGCGATCGACTTCGCAAGCTCCTTTCTACGCCACTCGGTGACGTCCTTCTGCACGCTTTCGTGACCGTCAATCGACTGTGAAGGCATTTCAATTCCTGTTGATGTGAGACCGCGACGCTCGCCGGCGTGCACGGCGCATGTCGCGGGTGGTGCTGGATTACGGCGCCGCGTGTGGCATCAGCGCCCAAACCGCTTGTTGACTTCGCCGATCTGCCGGGCGTGTGCGAGGTTGCGCCTCGCCTCGGCCTCTGCGGCAGCCTCCCGGTTGGCTATGTCGAGGGCCGCCTGACTTCGCTGTGCGGCGACCTTATCGCGCCCTGCGGCCGACTCCGGGGATTCGCCCGGGGAAAAAACGGGTAGCTTGCGGCTGGCGATGTTCTCCGCATACGCCGCGACGGATTCTTTGTCGTCCCGATTGAGGAACGCGAGCTTGAACGTTCCGTCCATTGTGCGAGCGTAGCACTTCCGCCGGTCTTCGGGGATGAACGCCAACGTCGGCACGGCCAGCGGCAACGGACCGGACTGGTCGAGTGGAGCTTCCGCTTCGACCCTGGCGATATATGCCGGGTATGAATCGCTCCGTGGATCACTGATGTCTGGCATTGTTACAGCCTCTGAGTCTGCGACGTGAGTTGTTGCCGGTCGTGGCGGTCGCTGCGCCAGGCCGGTAGTGCGAGGTATGTGAGCAGGACATCGCGGGCGGCCCTGCCGGTGCGGGTTGCGCCTTCGGCTTGGCAGGTTGCTTTCGCGCGGGTGGCTTCGCCTTGCGAGCGCGCTCCACGGCGTTCTGGAAGATGTCGGGTATCACGCGCCACCGTGCCCATGCACGAGCTCAGCGGCGCGCGCCGAGGCATCGAAGCCAGCCGACCGGCTCGCCTTGCTCTTTCGTGGCAAGTCACCGCGCCGGATCCGTGGCGCGCCCTTCCTACCCGCGTTCGGCACGTCGCCGTCTGCAACCATGTGGCGTAGCCGATCACGAGAGTACCCGCTTTCGCGCTCAGCGCTCGCCAGGGTCAATAACTCGGCGCCGTCGTCTCTTAACCCTGCCTCAAGGTCGTCCGCGAGCTGGCGGACCACCTTGGCCACTTGCGTATCACCGTAGGACTCAAGCGTCGCAGCATCAGTGCGCCAGCGCTCGGCGAGTGACGTGAGGCGGCTACTCATGTGGCCCCCGAATCAGCGGGCACACTCTGGGTAAGCGTGCATCGCGCGCCATGGCGATCGCGCCTATTGTGCCCAAATCGCGCCCCGAACACGCCGCAATGCACCGAATCGGCGCCGAACGATCACGGCAGGAGGCTTCACGAAGCCATGCCAGGCGACCGAACGAGCGGCAGCTGGGGGGGCGGCTGGCTGCTTTTCGCGTGGTACAACCACCCGCGCTGCCTGTACCACTGCCTGTACCGGGATAAGTCGTTGCTATTACTACACTTACCCTCTCTTGGTACAAGTGGTACAAGTGGTACAGGTAGTTAGAAGCGGCCGCGCAATCGAGAGAGGAAACGGAGATTCCGAAAACGATCAGGCAGTTTGGTGCCTGTACCGGGTGTACCACTTGTACCGCCCCTATGAAAACCGGGTGTACCAGGGCAGTTTTGCGGGTCGTACCGCATGTACCAAAGACGCCGGTCATGGGGTGTCGGCCTCCCACCGCTCGGACTCGTCATCAGACGCGAACAGTTCTCCGACCAACTTCGCGAAGGCTTTGCGGCATTCGGCTAGCGGCGGGAATGCGTACATCCACACCTGCGCAGCTCGGCCTCCAGCGTGGGCGCGGCGCGGATGTGCCTTCTTGAGGTCCGGAACCATTCGCGAAAGCGCTTGGCCGAGTTGCGAATTTGTAATGCGGCTCGCGTTCCCGAGCTGAGTCATGTGCGCGATGTACGCCTGGTGCATCGCCTGGCACGGCGTCTGACCGTTACCTGCGAAGTCGCCGGGGAGAACACCGCGGCGGAGCACCTCAAGCCACCACGCTTCCTCGCGAGGGAGACTATTGATCTGCTGTTCGGCGAGGGCGGCTGTGCGCGGGATGTCGCTCGGGATCCGGCCGAGTTCGACACTAAGGAGATAGCGAAGTAGCGCCTCGCGGCCGCCGTTGTTCATCTCATCGTCGATCGCGCGAAAATAGGAATGGTCCTGGCGCTTGTGCTCGGCTACATCAAGTACCGCAAACCGACGCTCGTCCATGCCTGCTGGCACGAGCCAGTTGTTGTTGCCGGTGACCAGAAGCCTGATGTAATTGCGCAGCCGAGCGGGTTCGTGGCCTTTGTACTCGATGTAATGCCACTCGCCCGTAACCAAATCCTTAAGCTTACCGGCGGCCGCGTGATCGCCGCCCCACGTGGCTTCGTCCAAGTGCAGCAGAATGCACCGCTTCAGATGTGAATTGAACCGGCCCACCACGCGCTGACTGTCTGCGACCAGTTCATAATGCGGTGCGTACAGGGATCCCATGTGGCGGCCCACTATCGTCTTCCCGACACCCTGGCCACCGCGCAAGACAAGTGCTGTCCCTGTCTTGTCCGCGGGATACTGAACTATCCGCGCAAACCATTCGACGATCCAGCTAAAGAGCGAGTCGTTTCCATCGCACACGTTCTCATACAGATGGTCGAGGAAGAGCTTGCAACTGACCTGCGTATCGGCGTCCGCTGGCTCCACGGAGAATCCGCGCCAGATGTTGTAGTAGTTCGGGCTCGCGTTGCCGCTTGGGTCGAAGACGAGCCCGTCATACTGCCGACGATCCTCCGACCCTATCCATTCACGCGACGCGGAAAGCGTTTTGTCTCGCTCGAAGATCTTCCGCGGCTTCATCCAGTCGTGGAACCCGGCGACGCTCCGAATCTCAAAGTCGGGTTCGCCGTTGGCGTCGGTAATCTCGTGCAATACCACAGGACGATTCCCGAGCATGAGCAGTGCATACTCGCGATTGATCGCTGCCATCATCGCGCTCCGGGCCGCACCGATCGGCACCTCGGCGGACGGCGTTGCGAGCATTGGCCTGGCACTCATGCAGCCGCCATTACTCGATCAGGTACCCGCGAGCATCGCTCGAGTAGGCCGAGCGTCGTGTCCGCCGACCATTCTACGATCTCTTCGAGCGTCAGCGATCGCGCGACGTCCGCAATCCGCGCAGCCTCTTCGCATCCGGTGAAGCACGCGAGATCCACGAGATTTAGCCGAGCGGTGTGCGGATACTTTCGAATCGCATCGAGCAGCGTCCGCGCACCCGCTGACAGAAGGTCCGCGTCGTAGCCTTCAATGAACCGCCGGTCGATTACAGCAAGCGCGATGATGACCGGCTCGAGCTGCTCGCGCGGTATCGCGGATCCCTGGCCTGTTTTTTCCGGGCGATCGGTCACGGCGTTGCCCTGATCGCTCACTACTCGGCCATGCGCCGCGCCGCTGATTGGCGCTTCCGTTTCGCGATGAACGCTTCGAGGTCGCTACGATCATAAAGTACCCTCGAACCAACCTTCACCCAGGGCAAATAGTCGGGCTTTGTGGATCTCCAGATCGCCATGGTCTGCTTGGCAATCCCGAGCACTTCGGCAGCTTGAGCCGTGTTCAGCAAGGTCGTCATGTGGGGGTTCTCCGGTGGAAACGCAAAAAAGTGGCGTCTGCATCCCTCGTGCTGAGGGATGCAAGCGCCACGGTGAGGTGGCCATTCAGTTCGCGTTGCCCCGATCGGGGCAACGCTATCGTCTGTCCGTACCTTAATGAAATGTTCCGGCATACGCAAGAGTACCCCTAGCGCTGGTTATGAAAAAGGATATTTTTCGGTTGTGGCCCTAATCAATAAAAGCAAACCGAAGAAAAAGCCGGCGAGGTTGGGGCGACCGCCGAAGCCGAAGACGGCGAAGCGCGCCGAGCGAGCTGACGGCGAGCGGTTGAACGCCGCTCTTCAGGCGCTCGAGCTGAGCCAGAATGCCGCGGCACGTCTCACGGGGATCCGCCAGGGTTGGCTCACGAACATCATCAACGGCAACCGCGCGATCGGTCGCGAAGATTTGCGGCGACTCGGTAAGCTCAAGATCTCCGCGGACTTTTTGCTCGGGGTTGAGGGTGCGCCGATGTTCTCGGGTGCGCTCCGGCCACCTGTCGAGTGGGTAGCCAGTTTTGCCGAGTACATCCGCAAGGAGCTGCTGAAGCGGATCCCGCTTACATCGGACAGCATCAACGCCGGATATGAATATCGCTGGAACGTTCGTGGCAAAGAGGCACTCGCATTTTGCGTGAGCGCATTGGCCGCGCAAGCGCTTACGTTCCGCCACACCCTTCGCGCCAGGAACACTCAAGCGCGAAGCCTGCTAGTGCTCGCAACGGCCTTACGAACACTGGTGCGTGAGTGGAAACCGACTGGACCCGGGCCGGAATCGGACGTGCGAGCATCGCGCGATTCCGCCCACGCCGTTGCATCTATCTTGGACCGGATGGCGTCACTGGCGCCGGAGATCGCGAAGATCGAGTTACCATTTCCGGATTGGTTGGAGGATGTCACCGTAGACGCCAATCCCGAGACTGCCGCTGATGCCGAACCGCTAACGAAGGAGGAGTGACAATGACCGCAAAAAAGAAGTCCCGCAGCGTCGAAGATTCCGGGGTTAGGGTGCGCATCTTTCTGCGCGGAGATCGCTACTGGTTCGATGTGCGCATGCCCGACAAGCAACGACGGCGTATCAGCGCGGAGACGTCGGATCGTTCAACCGCGGAACAGAATGCGCACGAGCTCGCGAAATCCATCGCTGCACAGCTCTTGCTCGGCGTCGAAGCAAATACGCTCACACTGTCTCAACTCTTCCGAGTCTATGCCCAGCACAAAGGCCGAACGCTCGAAGGTCAGTGGAAGCGCGGTGCTGAGACGCGGGCACGTCTTTTCATCGATGCCTGGGGTGAAGCGCTGCCAGTCGCGCAAATCTCTCAATCGTACGTCGATACGTATTGCAGTGATCGCCGCGCGCGACGTGTGGCGCCGGCCAAGCGAAGGGGAGTATTGGCAGATCCCCGACAGCCGCTGCGCGATGGCGCCCTCGATTCCGATTTCCGTTGGCTGTCGAGCGTGTTCAACTGGGCGACGAAGCACAAGCTGTCTACCGGCAAGCGGTTGCTCGATCATAATCCGCTCCATGATTGCCAATGGCCACGCGAGAAGAATGTGCGTCGGCCGATCGCCTCGGACGATCGCTACGTGCGGACACTCGCCAAGGTAGACGAAGTGGATCCCGTTGGACGGCTCCGCGTGATCCTCTCGCTCGCGCGTTACACCGGCCGGCGGGAGAGCGCCATCCTCTCGCTGCGAGCGTCGGACATCCTATTGTCGTCGGATCGTATAGCCCGCGCCCTCGCTACCGCCGGCATGGACGAACGGCTTGCCGATCACATGCCGCACGGTGCCATCCGGTGGAGCGACGAGAGCGACAAACAAGGCGTGCTCCACATCACACCGATTGCACCGGCCGTGCGGGCTGAACTCGAGGCCTATCTGGCCAAGAATCCCCGAGTAGGTGACGTGCCGCTCTTCCATGGTCCGAACAGCGACACGGCGCCGATGTCGCGCGTCCTGGCTGCACGCTGGCTCATTCACGCGGAACAACTGGCGGAAGTGTCCAAGCTCACCGGCGGCACGTTCCACCCGTACCGGCGTCTGTGGGCGAGCGAGCGGAAACACCTGAGCGACATCGATGTCGCGAACGCTGGCGGATGGAAGTCGACAAAGACGCTCGCGATCTATCAGCAAAGTGATCCGGCAGCGGTGCTCGCCGCCGTTGTCAACGTGCGGTGAACGTTGGAGCTCTGCTAGGCAGTTCCTGGACAGGGGAGGTATTTTCGGGGCTTCCCTTTAAGAAGGTGCGTATTATGGCGGACAAGATCCCACCGCAGGAATGGCTCGCAAGTGCCATGCTCCAGGCGTTCCTCGCGGAGCCTACTCGCGACCTCAACACCGCAGACGAGCGATGGGCTGCCGCCGAGCGGACTGCGCTCGAAGCATGGAAGCGAAGCGGTGAGCGCGCGAAGGCGCTCACGCCACGGAGCACACCTACCGTGAGCGATTTCAGCATCGGCTGACTGCTTGAGGGGCACAAAAAGGGCACAACGTCATTCCGATGCTGTGCCCTTTTTAGTTTGTATCCTTCGTAAGACATTACTGTATAACGCCTTACCACGGAGAGAGAGGGATTCGAACCCTCGATACGCTTTCACGCATACACGCTTTCCAGGCGTGCGCCTTCAACCGCTCGGCCACCTCTCCAACAATTCGATCAACTTCGACGAACCCCTACGCACCCACAAGAAAGCCGCCGTCAATTCACGACGGCGGCTCGAAAAAGCGGACAGGGAGAGATTCGAACTCTCGATACCCTTGCGGGTACGCCAGTTTTCGAGACTGGTGCATTCAACCGCTCTGCCACCTGTCCAGTATCGGGGTGGTGAGCCGCCGATTCCACAGCCTT
>DASRLB010000385.1:0-3215 GCA_035648695.1 Acidobacteriaceae bacterium
CTGCATCTATCATTCACCTGAGACGCCAGGTGAATGCCATCTCCGAGCTGGACGATATCGACTCACTCGTTGCGGTGTACTGGCCGAGAGTGCTGCGATACGTGACGTTCTCCATTGGAGACGTCGACCTCGCGCAGACGATCACGCAGGACTGTTTCCTGAAGGCCTACAAAGGGCGCGAATCGTTTCGCGGCGAGTGCGCGGTCAGCACATGGCTGATCGGCATAGCCAACAACCTGATTCGCGACCAGTTGCGGCTCAAGAAATTCCAGTTCTGGCGCAAGGCCCAAGCCACTTCTCTGGACATTACGGAGATGGCTTCGTTCCTGCCGTCGAATGAAAGCTCTCCGGAGACCAGGCTGCTAGTACAGGAGCGGACGGAGCAGGTGAAGACGGCGCTCGAACTGCTTTCGGTCAACCAGCGGCGGGTATTTCTGCTGCGATTTTTCGAGGGCCTCAACATCGAGGAGATCGCCAGCACGACGGGAATGCCCGTCAACACGGTGAAGACCCATTTGTACCGCGGCATCACGGCGATCCGCGCAAGTTTAGGAGATAAAGCATGAGCAGCATCCCTTCGGGCCACCTGACAGACGAGCAATTCGCGGAGTGCGTCGCGGGATGCGCGGTCGTGGCCCCGGACCCCGAAAGCGAAGCGCATCTTCGCGAATGTTCGCAGTGTCGCGAGGAATTGGCGCGGTTTGCGGCATCGATGGAGGATTTCAGCAGGGCGGCCTTCGGTTGGAGCGAGACCCAGCCGGCGGTGAGCCTGCGTGCAAAGGCTCGGCCTCAATCTGGACGATCATGGTTGGCGCCGGCGGGATGGGCGGTGGCGGCCGCGGTATTGCTTGCCGCTGGACTGCCGATAGTGATACACCATGACCGGCAACCGGCTGCGGCGTCCGAGGCGGCGGCGGTCGATGGTCCCGACGATTCCGACGCCCAGATCGCCGAGGACAATCAACTGATGCGGTCGGTGAATATGGCGATTGGGGACAACGACTCGTCGGCTTTGCGGGGGTACGGGTTGGAGACTGGCCGGCGCGCCCGGCCCAAGGCTGTTTCCGGATTGAGGAGTGAATGAAGACTGGACTGCTCAAGAGCGCCCTGTGCTCCGCGCTCGCCGTGTGCGTGGCCGGGCATCTGTACGCCCAGAGAAGGCCTCGTGAGGCTGGCCCCGAAGGTGCGTCGCACCAGGGAATGAACTCAAGCGCAGGGTTTCCCGCAGGACAGGGAAGTGCGGGTGGATTTCCTTCTGGTGGCAGAACCGGCGCGCCTGCTCCAGCAGGCAGGGCTGCGGACGTTCCGCGCCCCAGCACGCATACGCCGCTGGGGCCTCCGGGACGCTGGTGGGACGACCGAAACTTCGCCCTGAGCATTGGGCTGAGTAAAAATCAGCAGCGCAAGATGGACGCGACCTTCAACAAGAACAAGCCGGCGCTGCTGGAGAGATACAACAACCTGCAAATGGAGCAATCGAAGCTGGAGGCGCTGATGAACCTGTCCCAGCCCGACAAGGCCCGCCTCTTTGCGCAGATCGACGCCGTGAACCAGGCGCGCGCCGCGCTGGAAAAAGTGAACACACAGATGCTGTTGCAGATCCGCCAGGAAATGCAGCCGGACCAGATCGCGCGGCTCGACAAACTGCGCGATAAGCCGCCGGACGAAAGCGAAAATTAGTTGGATAGGTGGCCCCGCTCGGGGCCATTTCCTTTTGGGTGCGGGTTCAGTTGCTTTCAGACCACCATTTGTCCGTAACTATTTTGGTTCTTCCGAGGCCAGAGGTCACGGTACCAAGCGCGGATGGGTAATGTGTGGAAAACCTGGCTATTTGCCGCGGTAACCAGCCCGCCGGAGCTTTCCCGATTCGGCTTTTGGGCCACTCCGTTCTTCCCCTTTTGGAACCTGCGCTGCCCCGAGCGGGGCATTACCCTAATGGATTTTCAGGCTTATTGTCGTGAAAGTCGACACTGAGAACAAGTCACGTCAACGTGCCGGAGGTCGACTCCTGGAGATTACGTGATTAATCGGGCCCATTACCGTCACTCATCAGTTACCCCACGTTTACAGCAATGCGCGTATGCTTTTCGCATGATTCCGCACGTTGTGGCTAAGTTGCTTGTATGCTTCGCTCTGCTTGCTGCGCTTGGACACATTTCCACAGCACAAACTCCCATCCCATTTCCGGGAGCGATGACCGTAGGACAGTCGAGCTCGCCATTGACCGTCTCCGTAGCCATTACCGGTAACGGTACGGCCGCGGCCCCGCAGGCGGTGACGCAGGGCATTGCAGGCCTGGACTTCAGCCTCGCCGCCGGTGGCACCTGCGCCCCGGGCCTCGGCTACCTGCCGGGGCAAAGCTGCACGGTCTCCGTGGTCTTTCAGCCGAAGGCCCCCGGCCGCCGTCTCGGGGCCGTCGTACTGAAAGCCATTGACGGAACGGTGCTCGGGAGCACACTGCTCACGGGCGTCGGACAAGGCGGCCTGGGCGTGTTGCAGCCCGGCCAGATGGATACGCTGGCCGGCTCCGACACCTGGATCTACAAGACAGATGGCGTTCCCGCCAATGGAGCGGCGATCTTCCTGCCCGAAGGCGTCGTAGTGGACGCGGCAGGCAATATTTATCTGTCGGACACCACGAACAACCGCGTGCGCCGTGTCGATGCCGTCACCGGGCTGATTTCGACCGTGGCCGGCAACGGGATTCCGGGTTTCGCCGGCGATGGTGGACTCGCAACCAAAGCATCGATCAACCAGCCGGTAGGCTTGCAGCTCGACGGCGCGGGCAATCTCTTTTTTGTGGACAGCGCCAACCACGTCGTGCGCCGGGTCGACGCCGTTTCTCAGGTCATTACCACGGTCGCGGGTGTTGGCGGCGTGTGCGGCTACACCGGCGATTCGGGCCCCGCGAACGCGGCAAACCTGTGCGAACCCTCGGGCATCGCGTTCGACGCCGGCGGAAACCTCTACATCGGCGATACCGGCAACAATGTCGTGCGCCGTGTCGACGCCGTCAACGGCAACATCGGCACCGTCGCCGGCCTCGGCCCCAACAAGGGCGGCTATAACGGCGACGGCATTCTGGCGACGACCGCCGAGCTTAACGCTCCGTGGAGTGTTGCGATCGGCCTGGACGGTGCCCTCTATATAACGGACCGCGACAACAACCGCATCCGCAAGGTCGACTCCACCGGGACCATCTCCACCGTAGCCGG
>DASRLB010000386.1:0-8635 GCA_035648695.1 Acidobacteriaceae bacterium
GGCTATGGAGCCGAGCGCGTTGTGGGTTGCAAGTGCTTCCGGAGAGACGGCGAGGAAGATTTGGGATTGGCCTACTTCGCGAAGGGGGTCGGGGGCGAAGTTGTGGGTGGCGTTTCCGCCGGCGAGCATCGCGCCGAGGACGTCGAGCGTGAAGGCCAGGCCGGAGCCTTTCCAGAAGCCGATAGGGAGGGCGCGCTGTGAGGCTTCGATGGCGGCGGCGTCGGTGGTGAGGTTGCCGTCGATGTCGAAGCCGCCGGGGACGGGAAGCGGCTGGTTGCGCTCGCGATAGGCGGCGAGGGAGCCGTAAGAGAACTGCGACATCGCCATATCGAGCACGATGGGCCCGGTGGCGCGGGGGATCGCGATGACCAGCGGATTGTTGCCGACGGCGGGCGTTTTGGCGCCCCAGGCCGGCATGTTGGGCAGGGTGTTCGACCAGCAGATGGCGGCGAATCCGGCGTCGGTGGCCTGCCAGCCGTAGGTGCCCGCGCGCTGCCAGTGGGTGGTGTCGGCGAGCGCGACGCCGCCCAGGCCGTGTTGCCGCGCGAGTTCCATTGCGCGCGCCATGGCCGCATGGGCAGCCAGGTTTCCGGGGCCGAGACGCCCGCTCCAGCGTTCGATTGCGCCGAAGCTGGCGGTGCAGTGTGGCATGGCGACGGGATCTATGCGTCCAAGGCGCACCATCTCGGCGAAACGCGGCAGGCGCGCAACGCCGTGGGTGGCGATGCCGTCGAGGTCGGTCTCGGCGGTGAGGCGCGCGGAGAGGGCGGCGCGCTCGCCGGTGAGGCCGAGATTGGTAAGCGCGCACTGGATGGTTTCGCGCAGGCAGTCGAAGGGAATGCGGTCCATGCGTTTCATCTTAGATTGCACAGCGGGGATTGCGCGGCGCGGCGGATACACTGGCTGCAACGACTTGTTGGAGGGCTTCACGTATGTCGCTGCTTCGTTGCCATCGAATGCTGGGTCCGCTGCTGGCGTGCGGAATGTTGTGGGTAGGCGCGGGCGTTGGCGATGCGCAGACGCATAAGGCGGAGAGTGTGCCTGTCGTGATGCTGAGCGATATTCACTTCGATCCGTTTCACGATCCGGCGAAGTTCGACAAGCTGCGGGCTGCGCCGGTGGCTGAGTGGTCGAAAATTCTTGCCGAGCCGGATTCTCCGACGCAGCTTGCGGATGCGACGAAGCTTGCGAGGGGATGCGGGACGCGCGGGATGGATACGCCGTGGGTGCTGTTGGAATCGAGCCTGGCTGCCGCGCATTCGCACTCGCCGCATCCGCTGTTTGTCACCGTTTCGGGCGACCTGCTGGCTCATGCGTTTGAGTGCCGCTTTCAGACGCTCGCGCACAAACCCTCAGCCGAGGAGCAAAGCGCGTTCGCAGCGAAGACCCTCGACTATGTTGCGAAACAGTTGCGCCGCACGTTTCCGTCGATCCCGATCTATATGGCGCTGGGAAATAATGATTCCGGGTGCGGAGACTATCGCGATAGTCCGAACAGCGATTTTCTGAAGAGTGCGGCGCAGAGTTTTAGCGATGACCTCGAGTCGCCCGTTGCGCGGAAAGATTTGCTGCAATCGTTTCCGGTTGGCGGCGATTACAGCGTGGCGCTGCCCAAGCCGATCGTCCGCGGCCGGCTGATCGTATTGCAGGATATCTTCCTTGCGGTGAGCCATGTGGGATGCGATGGCAAGCGCGACCCTGGGGCCGCGGCGGCGCAACTGGAATGGCTGCGCACCGAACTTGCGGAGGCGCATGCGCGCAACGAGCAGGTTTGGGTGATGGCCCACATTCCGCCCGGCGTGAATTTCTATACAACGCTTTCGAGCAAGCGCGACGTGTGCAAAGGCCAGGCCCCGGTGATGTTTTTGCATGATGAAAAGCTGGTCGATGTGCTGACGGATTTTGCCGCGGAAATTCGCCTCGTAATTTTTGCGCATACGCACATGGACGAGATGCGGCTGCTCCAGGTTGGAAATGCGACAGCCACTCCAGACGCAGATGCTGCGATAAAACCCGCGTGGGTGGCGGCGAAGCTGGTGCCTTCGATCAGCCCGATCAATGGCAACAACCCGACGTTCACGCTGGCAGACATCGATCCGAAGACGGCGACGATGAAGGACTACCGCGTGTTTTCCGCGGACAACAAGACCGGAATCGCGGCGAAGTGGAGCGAGGGCTACCGCTATTCCACCGCGTACCACAGCACCGGATTTACGCCCGAGGAAGTGGCGCGGCTGATGGAAAAGTTTGGCGCGGATAAGCAGGGCGAGGCGCCGGAGAGCCAGGAGTACGAGTCGAATTTCATGCCCGGCGGAGGGCTGAGGTCTTTGGGGATTCGGCTGGTGTGGCCGCAGTACGTGTGCTCGATGCGGCAAAATACCGCGGCGGGATTTCGCGATTGCATGTGTCCGGCGACGCCGTAGGGCGCGGCGTGTGCCGAAACTGCTACGATTCTGTTTTGCGTTTGGCGATGGAATCGGATGAGCGAGACAGTGGAAATGACGGGGAATAAAACTGCGGGCGAGAGACTGCGCGCCGCTGTGGCGGAAGAGCATCCGCTACAGGTGATCGGCGCGATCAATGCGTATCACGCGCGCATGGCGGAGCGTGTGGGGTATCGTGCGCTGTATGTTTCGGGCGGAGGCGTGGCGGCGGGGTCGCTGGGCATGCCCGATCTCGGCATATCTGGATTGGAAGACGTGCTGGTAGATGTGCGGCGGATTACGGATGTGTGTTCGCTGCCGCTGCTGGTGGATATCGATACGGGGTTCGGCGGTGCGTTCAATCTGGCGCGGAGTGTAAGGGCCCTGATAAAGGCGGGCGCGGGCGGATGCCATATCGAAGACCAGGTGCAGGCCAAGCGGTGCGGGCATCGGCCGGGGAAGGCGATCGTTTCGAGCGAAGAGATGGTGGACCGGATCAAGGCTGCCGTTGATGCTCGAACGGACGCTTCGTTCGTGGTGATGGCGCGAACGGATGCGCTGGCGAATGAGGGTTTGAATGCGGCGTTGGATCGCGCGTCGGCGTCTGTCGAGGCGGGCGCGGACATGGTGTTTCCCGAGGCCGTGACGGAGCTTGCTCAATATCGTGCATTTGCGGAGCGGGCGAAGGTCCCGGTGCTCGCGAACATTACGGAGTTTGGGGCGACGCCGCTGTTTACGCTGGATGAGTTGCGGAGCGCGGATGTTTCGATTGCGCTCTACCCGCTGTCGGCGTTTCGCGCGCTGAACGCGGCGGCGCTGCATGTGTACCAGCGCGTTCGCGAGGATGGCACGCAGAAGAACGTGCTCGACACGATGCAGACGCGCGCGGAACTGTATGACTATCTCGGGTATCACGCGTTTGAAGAGAAGCTGGATGCGCTCTTTGCGAAAGACAAAAACTCTGACGCAAAGGCCGCGAAGTAAGCGAAGTTTCGCGAAGGGGAATGTATGAGTGATGCGGCAGTAATGGCGACGAGTGGGTTCAAGCCGAAGAAGTCCGTGGCGCTGAGTGGCGTCCCGGCGGGGAATACGGCGCTGTGTACAGTCGGGCGCAATGGCAATGATTTGCACTATCGCGGCTACGACATTTTGGAGCTTGCAGCGAAGTGTGAGTTTGAAGAAGTGGCGTATTTGCTGCTCTACGGCAAGCTGCCGACGCGCGCGGAGTTGACCGCGTACAAGCAGCGGCTGCGCGGGCTGCGGGGCTTGCCGCAGGGTGTAAAGGTGGCGCTGGAGCAGTTGCCGGCAAGCGCGCATCCGATGGACGTGCTGCGCGTTGGCGTGTCCGTGCTGGCGACGATGGAGCCCGAGCCGCAGCCCCATACGGCGGAGAGCGCGCTATATATCGCCGACAGGTTGATGGCGTCGCTGGGGTCGATGCTGCTCTACTGGCACCATTTTGCGAAGGATGGTACGCGGATCAAAGTGGAGACCGCGGACGACTCGATCGCCGGACACTTTCTTACGCTGCTGCATGGAGCGCCGCAATCGGCGGAGTGGGTGCAGGCGATGCAGGTGTCGCTGATTTTGTATGCCGAGCATGAGTTCAATGCGTCGACGTTTACGGCACGGGTAATTGCCGGCACGGGGTCCGATATGTACTCGGCGATTGCCGGCGCGATTGGTGCGCTGAAGGGGCCGAAGCACGGCGGGGCGAACGAGGTTGCGCTGGAGATTCAGCAGCGGTATGCGTCGCCCTCGGCCGCGGAAGAGGACATAAGGGCGCGTGTAGCCGCGAAGGAAGTGATTATCGGATTTGGGCATCCCGTGTATACGACGGGCGATCCACGCAATGTCGTGATCAAGAAGGTCGCGGAGGATTTGTCGCGAGCCGCGGGCGACACCGCAATGTATGACGTGGCCGAACGGCTGGAGTCGGTGATGTGGGAGATCAAGCGGATGTTCCCAAATCTCGACTGGTTTTCCGCGGTGAGCTATCACGTCATGGGGATTCCGACGGCGATGTTTACGCCGATTTTCGCAATCGCCCGGACGAGCGGCTGGGCCGCGCACGTGATGGAGCAGAGGGTGGATGGAAAGATCATCCGGCCGAGTGCGAATTACACCGGGCCGGAGGATGTGGCGTTTATGCCGATTGAGGAGCGTGGGTAGTTCGTGCCAGAGGGCCACATGCTGAGAGGGTAAGCAAATTTGCTTACAGTGGAGTAGGCTATGACAAGTGCGGAGATGAGGCGGTGGCTTGCGAAGCTTGGGGCGCGGTTCGGTGAGCAAAAGGGCTCTCACCTGAAGGTTTCACTGAATGGCAGAAGTACCATCCTGCCGATGCATCCCAGCAGGGAACTAGCTACCGGGACCGTCAATGCTATTAAAAAGCAGCTACGTCTCAAGTAGCCTGCGGAGGAGAACCATGCGTTATCCGGCCCGATTCAGACGCAGCGATGGAGCGATCGTAGTTACGTTCCCCGACGTCCCTGAAGCCATTACGCAGGGAGACGACGCGGCGGACGCTCGCCGCCAGGCTCTCGATGCGTTCGAAACGGCGCTCGACTTCTACTTTGAAGACGGCAGGGCGATTCCGTTACCGTCGCCGGCCAAGCCGAGCCACAAGTTGATCGAGCTGCCTCCCAGTGTCGCTGCAAAAATTCTTCTCCACAATGAGATGGTTCGACAGCAGGTGCGGCCCGTCGATTTGGCGAATCGGCTTGGCATACCGCGGCAGGAAGTGAACCGCATGCTGGACTGGCGTCACAACACCAAAATCGACACAACAGCCAAGGCCCTCAGCGCGCTCGGTAAGCGGCTTGAGCTGCATGTCGCCTAGCCTGGTAATGACAAAGGAACAATGTCCGCACACATCAGTAACGTCCGTCCTGAGTTCGATCAGGTGATTGTCGACATCGTCGACTATGTCTTGAATTACGAAGTGAATAGTGCGCTTGCCTATGAGACGGCGCGGTATTGCCTGCTCGATACGCTGGGCTGCGGTTTGCAGGCGCTGGATTTTCCGGCTTGTACGAAGCTGCTTGGACCGTTGGTGCCGGGGCTGACGATGACGAAAGGCGCGCGGGTTCCGGGGACGGGCTTTGAGCTTGATCCGGTGGCGGCGGCGTTCAATATCGGCACGATTATTCGATGGCTGGACTACAACGATACGTGGCTGGCGGCGGAGTGGGGGCATCCCAGCGATAACCTTGGTGGGATTCTGGCAGTGGCCGATTGGATGGCGCGGAATGGTGCGAAGGTCACAATGCGCGATGTGCTGACCGCGATGATCAAGGCGCATGAGATTCAGGGCTGCTTGGCGCTGGAGAATTCGTTCAATAAAGTTGGGCTGGACCATGTGGTGCTGGTGAAGGTCGCTTCCACTGCCGTTGTGTCGCAAATGCTCGGCCTCACGCGCGAGCAGACGTTGAATGCTGTGAGCCTGGCGTGGGTGGATGGGCAGGCGCTGCGGACGTATCGTCATGCGCCGAATACGGGGTCGCGGAAGAGCTGGGCCGCGGGTGATGCGACGAGCCGCGCGGTGCGGCTGGCGCTGATCGCACAGACCGGCGAGATGGGCTATCCGAGCGTGCTGAGCGCGAAGACGTGGGGCTTTTACGACGTCAGCTTCAAGGGCAAGCCGTTTGAGTTTCAGCGGCCTTACGGCAGCTATGTGATGGAGAATGTGCTGTTCAAAATTTCGTTTCCCGCGGAGTTCCATTCGCAGACCGCGGTGGAAGCGGCGGTGACGTTGCATGCGCAACTTGCGGCAAAGGGACTCACAGCGACAGACATCAAGCGCGTGACGATTCGCACGCATGAGGCTTGTATCCGGATTATCGACAAGCAGGGGCCGCTAAATAATCCCGCGGACCGCGATCATTGCATTCAGTACATGGTCGCAGTGCCGCTGATCTTTGGGCGGCTGACCGCGGAAGACTACGAAGATAGCGTGGCGAACGATGCACGCATCGACGGGTTGCGCGCGAAGATTCTTTGCACGGAAGATACACAGTTTACGGCGGACTATCACGATCCTGAGAAGCGCTCGATCGCCAATGCGCTGACGGTCGAGTTGAACGACGGGACATATCTGCCGGAGGTTGTGGTGGAGTTTCCAATCGGTCACCGGCTGCGGCGAGGTGACGGAATTCCGCTGCTGATGGAAAAGTTCAAGACCAACCTGGCGCGGCGGTTGTCGGCAGAAGCGCAGACGAAAATTCTTGGTGCGACGACGGAACAGGCGCAGCTTGAGGCGCTGCCGGTGGATGAGTTTGTGGAGATGTTTGTGGTCCCCGCAGTGTAGGTGCGGGGACCGGGTCTTGGTCAGCTTGGAGCTATGAGGTATTGAGCGAAGAGGAAGATCGGTACTGTTCAGCTTTCAGTTATGAGTGATGAGTTTTGAGTGGGCGCTACTTGATGGGGATGTCGATGATCTCGATAGTGAATGCGGGAACGCTGTGGGCGTGGGTGAGTTGAAGGGTTGACGTGACCGGATGGATTGCGTCGGGTGAAGTAATGGAATTGGTGGCCTGGTAACTGGCTGCGTGGAGGGTGGTCATCTTCGCAATACCCGCCTGCAGACCTTCGATGGTTAGCGGCTGGGCAACGTTGGAAGCGTTGACCAGCTTCAGATGCAGCGTATGTGTGCCGGAGGAGACAGTCGCGGAGTAAAAAAAGCGGTCGCCCGCGCCGGTGAGTGTGGACTTCGCGGTGCCGTCGCCGACATGCCCGGCGAAGAGCGCTTGCGCGTAATAACTTGGCGAAGCGTAGGTCGTGAGCGCATCGAAGCCGATGAGGTCGGTGGGCCACTGCATCGCGCCGGGGTTGACGTTGACCAGCATCGGAGCGTAGCTGGAGATTTCGATCAGGTCCGAGTTGCGTTCCATCGAGGTCATCCATGCGGCGTCGCCGAGGGCGTCGCCGAAGTTGGGCGTGGGCGACCCGGAGCGCGTTGCCCACTCGCCGACGAACACCTTGGGGCCGTTGCGGGGCGCGTCGTCGTAGTGGTGGACGAGGTCGAACATTTCCGCCGGCGACTTGTAGTAATGGTCGTCGACGAGGTCGGGCTGTGCCGCGGGGTTTTTGATCTTGTCGGGGGATGTGATGATGAGTTTGTACTGCGGATATTTTTTGCGCAGCGCGAGCGCGAACTGCTCGAAACGTGCAGGGTAGCTGCCGGACCTGTCGAACCAGTCTTCGTTGCCGATTTCGATGTAGTGCAGCGGGAAGGGCGCGGGGTGGCCGTCTTTGGCGCGCTCGGCTCCCCATTTGGTGTCGACGCTGCCAGTGACGTATTCGACTTCGTCGAGCGCGTCCTGGACGTAGGGTTCGAGGTCTTTGCCGGGATTGATATGAACGCCCTTGAGCGAGTAGCCGGCATACACCGCGAGCACCGGTTCGATCTTCAGGTCTTCGGTCCATTCGAGAAATTCGAGCAGGCCAAGGCCGTCGGTCGACCAGTAAGTCCACGGCGCCTGATGGCCGGGACGGTCGACGAGCGGGCCGATGGTCTTCTTGAAGTCGTAGCGATCGGCGATCTGGTCGCCTTCCAGATAGTTGCCGCCGGGCAGGCGCAGGAACTTTGGATGCATGGCTGCCATGCGGTCCATGAGGTCGGCGCGATTGCCGTTTGCGCGGTCCTTGTACGTCGGCGGAAAGAGCGAAACCAGTTGCAGCGAGAGTGTGCCGGGTTTCGCCACGGTGAGTTGCAGATGGTTCGCAGCGGAGGGCTTGAGTTCGCCGGTGGTGAGAGTGTAATCGTAGCGCGACCAGTCGCCGCGCTTCAGTTCAACGGTGGTGGAGGCGAGGACTCTGCCGGTGTCGTTGCCGATGAGCGCGGCGGTGAGCGGGCCGGGATTGGTGTCGCCGACTTTGGCGTAGAACGAGCCGCTGTATTTTGTGTGCGGACGCACCGCCATGCCCCAGTAGCCGTTGTTGCTGACACCGGCTTCACTGCCTGCGGACGCCGCGTCGACCGTCAGCTTGAGGCTGGTAGGGAGCGCGGCGCTGGGGCCGCTGGTTTTATCCAGGCCGTAGGAGGCGCGCGCGTTGCCGTTGCGCACCAGGCCCCATCCGCCCACGCCGTCCCAGTGCGCGCGGAAGGTGCGGTTGTCGACCATCTCCGCATAGAGGCCGCCGTCGTAGGAGTGGTTGATCTCCTCGGTCATCAGGCCGTAGAGCATGGGGCTGACCGGCGTGACGATCGT
>DASRLB010000387.1:0-6067 GCA_035648695.1 Acidobacteriaceae bacterium
CGAATAAATATTTCCCGGCGCCCAGTACGAGAGCAGCTGATCGTTCCCGCACTGAAGGTACGAGCCCTTCACGCCGCCGGGAACGATCTTCACATCCTTCAGAAAATTCGGGTCGGGCTTGCCGGCAGCATAGTCCGCATGAAAACCGTGGTCGGCAGAAAGATAGAACAGCAGCCCCGGCTCTTTCGTCGGGGCTGTATTCGCCGGGTCCTGCGCCGCGAACGCGGTGGTTGAAAGCATGACGAACAGCAGAATCAACGGCGAACATTTCATGACTTTTTGCGCTCCCATGACCCGTCCTTCAGCTATTCGCGACGCGGCAATGCTGTCTGACAAGATCAGCGCATTATTTGACAGGTGAGGCGCGATGCGCAAGTGCAGGCGCTACATCCCCGGCTTTTCAGCTTCTCCCGTCACCGGCGCGTCGAGGATGGGCTTCGCAAGGCCGCGGATGGAGTGGCCGGGACTGCCGTCTAGATCGAACACCACAATGCTATTCGCACCGCGCTTCGCAAACGGCGCAGGCAGGTAGAGCGTGCGTTGCGGCCCGATGTCCCAGAACCGCCCGAGCGAGCGCCCATTCACCCACAGTTCTCCCTTGTGCAGGTCGTGCGTATCGAGAAACGTGTCGGTCGTCGCGCTCATCGGCAAGCTCGCCCGGTAAAAACATGGCCCGGTACACGGCGCCGCGCTGAAGGGCAGTTTCTCGACGTTGTCCATGGGCAGCGAGTAACTATCCCACCCCTTCAGCACCGTACCCGCAAGCTGCACATTGCCGACAATGCCCGCGAACTCGCCGCGAATGGCCTTCGTAAAATTCACCCTTCCGGTATTTTCCACCAGAATGTCGAGCCGCGTCCCCGGCCGCGTCACATCAAGTTGAAGGCTGTGCTGTTGCAGTCTTCTGTCCACCGTTCCTACGAGCTTTCCGTCAAGAAATATCTCCGCAAAATCATGCAGCTTGTCGAACGTCAATTCACCCTTTGCAGGCTGGGCGATCGTCGTCCTGTAGAGCACGTACCCGTACGGCTGCCTGAGGTCTTCCATCGTCAGCGGAACCTCACTATGCACCGGCTTCGGAAGCACCTTCCAAAGTGACACAGCTTCCGCAAACCTGGCAACCGGAGTCTCCGCGGCCTTAGGCTGCGGCGGCACAGGCGGCGGTGTACGCCCGGTCGCGCGCGCAATCGCATCGCGAAACATGAAGTATTTAGGCGTCGTCTGACCCGACTCGCTCAGCGCGGCGTCATAGTCGTAACTCGTCACGTCGGGCTCATACGCGGCGCCATTCCCTCTTGTGTTCGCACCGTTCATCCAGCCAAAACTGGTCCCGCCGTGGAACATGTAAATCGAGATGGAATATCCGCTCTTCAGCATCCACTCGATCTCGTCAGCCTGTTGTTTCGCGTTCGTGCTGGCGTGTTTCTGGCCCCAGTGGTCGAACCATCCATCCCAATATTCGCCCGCCATAAACGGGCCTTGCGGTTGGAACTTGTGCAGCTCCTCGAAAGCTTGTTGCGCATCGCCCGGAGCGAAGTTCACCACCGCCGAAGTGCCGGCAATCGTTCCTTTGGCAAACTCCTTGTAACCGTCGGCCGTATAAAAGAGAGTGTTATCGAAACCGGCATCGATCAGCGCCTGCCGCATCTGCCGCATGTATTCGTGGTCGCTATCGAACGAGCCATACTCGTTCTCCACCTGTACAGCGATAATAGGACCACCGTTGGCCGCCTGCAACGGCGCCAGTTCTTTCCCCAGCCGCTGCAACCACTTCCGAACCTCCGCCATGTGCTTCGGATCGCTGCTGCGAAGCGTGCCGTGGCCCTTCAGCATCCACGCGGGATATCCGCCCAACTCCCACTCTGCACAAACATAAGGCCCGGGCCGCAGAATCACATACAGTCCTTCCTGCTGCGCCTCGCGGACAAACTCCGCAACGTCATGGTTCCCGGAGAAATCGTAACTCCCCTCCGTCGGCTCGTGGAAGTTCCAGAACACATACGCAGTGATCGAATTCAGCCCCATGGCCTTCGCCATCCGAAGGCGGTCTCGCCAATAGGCGCGCGGGATTCGTGGATAATGCATTTCACCGGAAATGATCTGGAACGGCTTGCCATCCAGTTGAAACTTCCCATCTTGCACTCGCAGTGCATGGTGCGCCGGACTTTGCGCGATAGCAACCGCCGAAACACTAGCCAGAATGCAACCGATGACAATAGATGGAACACGAACGCTCATGAGGTAGCCTGTCTTATTCTGAGTGCGTAAAAGTTGATGTGAGTGACGGGGACGGCAGCCGGATAAGTATAGTTGTTTGAGACGTGTCGCAGGTAGCACCGAAAGCTCGGAGAGCGAGGAGTAGCATGGCAGCGAGCATACGGGTCCCAATCGGGTCCGCTAGTTCATTCGGGAGCGGAACCAAATGAATATCGCACTTATCGCGCGAAAAGCGCGCGTGTCCACAGCAACCGTTTCGCGCACCCTGAACAATTCACCGCTGGTCCGCGAGAAGACGGCGGCGCGGGTCCGCAAGGTGATCGAAGAACTCGGCTACATCCCCAACGGCAGCGCCCGCAGCCTCAGTTCAGGCCGCACCAATCTTCTCGGCGTCATCATCTCCGACATTACGAACCCGTTTTTCCCGGAGCTCATCAGCAGCTTTGAACGGCTATCCGCCGAACAGTCCTACGAAGTGATCTTCGCGAATACGAACTACGATCCCGTGCGCCTCGAGCACGCTCTCCATCGCATGATGCAGCGCCGAGTCGACGGCATCGCTCTGATGACGTCGGAAATGCACGAGCCCGCGCTCGCCATGCTGAAGAAGCAGAAAATCCCAACCGTCACATTGCAACATCGCATCGAAGGCAGCGATTTCAATACGGTGCGCGTGGACCACCGCAGCGGCATCCGCAAGGCCGTGCAACACCTGGTAGATCTGGGCCACTCCGAGATTGCCTTCATCGGCGGTCCGGCATCGCTTTGGTCCGCCAACAAACGGCGCGATCTGGTCCTCGCCGAACTCGCGCGCAACAAAATGAACGTGGCGCCGTCGTGTCTGCTCGAAGGAAACCACCGCGTCGATGGCGGCATGGCCGCGATGAAAATACTGTTGGCCCTGAAGGACCGCCCAACCGCCATCCTTTGTTCCAACGACCTCACCGCGCTGGGCGCACTCAAAACAATTCACGAAGCCGGTCTCGAAGTGCCGCGCGACTTTTCGCTCGTTGGGTTCGATGACATTGAGATGGTGAGCCTTATGCATCCCTCGCTCACCACGGTGCGCATTCCCCGCTCTGAAATTGCGGCTGAGGCTCTTACCATGCTGCTGGCGGCTATTGGCGGTTCAAGTCCACAGCCGCGCGAAAAAATCGTCGAAACAAAGCTGATCGTTCGACAGTCGACCGCCGCGCCGCGGTTGAAGCACAAAAAGAAAGTGCAAAAGCCAGAGATCTGAGCTATCCACCCTCTACATCGCGAACACAGCGGAACGACATATTTGTCGTCGCGCTGTCCGGCGTATTGGAACTGCGAGCGGCCACACGGTACCGGTTACAGTACGAACGATGGCACAAATAGGAACCACCCTTAACTACCCGTCCCGTCCCGGTTGGCGGGCCTGCGGGATTATTTCTCGTAGCGAACTCATGGAACCTGGCGTCGAACCAATCGTTGCACCACTCCCATGTATTTCCGGTCATCGAATATAGCCCAAAGCCATTCGGCGGAAACGCATCGACCGGGCAAACACTCGCGAACCCATCCTCAAGAGTATTTTCCTGCGGGAATCGTCCCTGCCATATATTGCAAAGATGTCTTCCATCGGGGGTCAGATCGTCTCCCCATGGATAGAGTTTCTGCTCCAGCCCGCCACGCGCCGCATACTCCCATTCAGCTTCCGTGGGTAGACGTTTCCCGGCCCATCTCGCATAGGCCGCCGCATCGTTCCAGGAGACTTGAACTACCGGATAATCCGCGCGGGCATTGACGTTGCTGCGTGGCCCTTCCGGATGTCTCCAGTCCGCACCCTCAATTTTCTTCCACCATTCAGCGCCAGAGACAGCTTGTAGTTCCCTATCCGCGCTCTCCGGCAAATCCCCTTCAAAAACAAATGACCAGCCAAACTGTTCCGACTCGGTTACATAGTTCGTGGCTTCCACAAAGCGGGCGAATTCCCGATTGCGCACCGGATAAATATCGATATAAAAACTATTCAGCCGCACCTTTCGCACCGGCCCTTCGCCATCCGCGGGAAAGCCACCGGAAAAATCGGTGCCCATTAAAAACTCTCCGCCAGCCAGTAACTGCATTTCCGCAATCGAGCCGCGGAATATCCGCTCTCTGCCCTGCGCGGCAATTCGCGACGCCGCCAACGACTCGGCCCGCTGTTTGCTGGGGATGCAGCACGGCGCCGGAGGCTTCAACGCTCTACCTCCTCTGCAAGCACCGGGCCGCGCTCGTCTTCAGGGGCCGGAACGATGCTCGAACGTCTTGCGACGTCCGCGACCGCCGCAGTGATCGCGTCATAGCGCCGCGCTTCATACATTCCGCGCGCCAGTTCCATCCGAATTTCTTCGAGCGGCGTCGCGCCCGCTGCCTTCCTTCCCGTGACGGTTGCGATGTGCCAGCCAAAGACCGACCGAAATATCGGGCTGCGCTCACCCTTCTTCAATGCGAATGCGACTTCCTCAAACTCTTCCACCATCTCTCCGCGCGAAATCCATCCGATACCTCCGCCCGACCCCTTGCAGTCCGAGTAAAGCTCGGCGACCTTTGCAAATGGCTTCCCAGCGGCAAGCTCCTGTTCGGCTTTTGCAATAACTTCCTGCGCTGCAACATTGGCGCTCGGTTCTTCGACGTTCTTGACAATATGGGAAACCTGCACGCGTTCCGGCCGGTAGAATTCCGCCAGATTCGACTTATAAAACCGTTCCACTTCCGCCCGTGACGGCCGAGGAACATGCTTTGTCAGTTGCGCGCTCATTTTGGCGAGAAGTAAGTCGGCCTCAAGCGCGGCAATAATGCTCGCCCCACAAATACTATTATTCGAGCTTCCCCAACGACGCCGCCGCTCGATTTCCACTTCTTCGCTGGACACGCTAAAACCAGCATGCACCGCCATCTGGCGCAGCAGCGTGCGCTGAATGACAAGCTCCTCGGCGGTGTGCCGCAGTAACTCTACCGGCGTCTGCTCACCTGAAGCTTCGCCGTGAAGCCGCTGAAATTCTTCAATGAATTCGCGGTCCGCGATATATTCGCCGTTGACGAGAAGCGCCACAATTACCCTCCGATAAAAATAATGCCGACCTAGATCATTCCTGAAACAATAACGACGCCGGCGGCTAAGGCGGCTCCGGCGAGCGGCCCCAGAACCGGCACCCAGGCATATCCCCAATCCGAATCGCGCTTTGGAGCGAGGGGCAGTAGAGCGTGCGCGATTCTGGGGCCAAGATCGCGGGCGGGATTGATCGCATAACCCGTAGACCCGCCCAGCGATAGTCCGATGGACCACACCAACGCTCCGACCAGCACGGGCCCCAGGCCCGGTGCGAGGCCGCCCGGCGATACGCGCTTCGAAAACAGCGCAGTAGCTACAAGGACAAGAATGAACGTCCCGACAACTTCACTAAAGAAATTCCACAGCGGGCTGCGAATCGCAGGCGAAGTAGAGAAACAAGCCAGTTTCGTATCGCTATCCGGGGTTGCCTGCCAGTGCGGTTTGTAATGCAGCCACACCGCGATGGCGCCGAAGAAGGCTCCCAGCAATTGCGCCGGAATATAAGTGAGCAACCGCATAGGCTGCCCCGTCATCAGCACGGAGCCGAGCGTGAATGCAGGATTCAGATGCGCATCGGAATCACCCAGCGCAGCAGCAACAGCGACACCTGCAAACACTGCCAGCCCCCATCCGGCAGTGATCGAAATCCAGCCCGCATTCTGGGCCTTGGACTTATTCAGCAAAGCACCGGCAACAACGCCGTTACCCAGCACAATCAGGACGAAAGTACCGGCAAACTCGCCTACGGCAGGGGGTAGATTAACCATAACTACGAATACTCCTCAATAT
>DASRLB010000388.1:0-8415 GCA_035648695.1 Acidobacteriaceae bacterium
GGACGCTCGCTGATCGTCATGCCGCACCCGGAAAGAATGTTCCTCGGCCTGCAACACTCCTGGACTCGCGAGCTCGAACACAGCCCGTGGCAACGTATGTTCGACAACGCCCGCAAGTGGGTAGGATAGGCAGGAGAATGGCCGTCGATTACAAATCCGCGGGTGTAGACATTGAGGCCGGCAACGAGGCGGTCCAGCGCATCAAGTCGCACACGGCGCGCACGCACTCTGCCGCGGTGTTGACCGGCGTCGGCTCCTTCGGCACGCTCTTCAGCCTGCGCGACGCCATAGCGGGCATGTCCGATCCGGTCATGGTGCAGAGCACCGACGGCGTCGGCACCAAGACGAAAGTAACCGTCATGGCCGGCCGCTACGAAGACCTCGGCCGCGACCTGGTCGCCGCCGTCGCCGGCGACATCGCCGTCATGGGCGCGCGCCCCCTCACCTTCCTCGACTACCTCGGCTTCCACAAGACCAACCCCGCCATCGTCGAAGCCCTTGTTCGCGGCATGAGCGAAGCCTGCCTCGAAGCCGGCATCGCGCTGGTCGGCGGCGAAACCGCGGAGATGCCCGCCGTCTACGCCAAGGGCGACCTCGATGTGGTCGGCTTCGTCACCGGCGTCGTCGATCGCAGCCAGCTACTCACTGGGGAAAGCACCGTTTCAGGTGATGTCCTGTACGGCATCAATTCTTCCGGCCTGCACACCAACGGCTTTTCGCTTGCACGTAAGCTGCTCTTCGACATTGGACGCCACTCCATCTACGCCAAGCCGGAAGAACTCGGCGGCAAGACCATGGCCGACGTCCTGCTCGCGCCACACACAAATTACGTCGCGCCGATCCGCTCCATTCTCGACGCAGGAATCCCGGTCAAAGGCATGGCGCACATCACCGGCGGCGGCCTGGTCGAAAACGTCCCGCGCATCCTGCCCGACGGTCTCGGCGCGCTCATCGACCGCGCGACATGGAAGCCGCAACCCATCTTCCAGATGATGCACATTATCGCCAATGTATCCGAGGTCGAAATGTACCGCACGTTCAACATGGGCGTCGGCCTCGTCATCGTCGCACCGCCCGGCCTGACTGACGATTTATCTGCGGCCGTCAGTGCCTTCCCCACCCTCCGCGTCTGGGAGCTTGGGCGCGTTGAAGCCGACTCCACCGACGTTCGCTTCGGAGGTCTCTGATGGACCGCCAGACTCTCATCGACACCATCCCTCACTGCCTCACGGCAACCAACTTTCCCTTGCCCGCGAAATACCCCGGCAAGGTACGCGATACCTACGACCTCGGCGACGGCCGCCTGCTTCTCATCACTACGGATCGGCAGAGCGGCTTCGATCGCATGCTCGGTGCGATCCCATTCAAGGGACAAGTCCTCAACCAGACCTCGCTGCACTGGTTCGCGAAGACCGCGCACATCGTCGGCAACCACGTCATTAGCAGCCCCCACGCCAATGCTCTGCTGGCCCGCAAATGCCGCGTGCTGCCGATTGAATTCGTCGTCCGCGGCTACATGACCGGCTCTACCGACACCGCCATCTGGACGCAATACAAAGCGGGAGCGCGTCAGTTCGGCGGGCAAACGCTTCCCGACGGTATGTGGAAGAACGAAAAATTGAACGAAAATATCATTACGCCCACCACGAAGGAATCGCTCCACGACCGCCCCATCACGCCGCAGGAAATTGTCGCGGAAAAATGGCTGACGCCTGAAGAATGGGAGTTCACTTCGACGAAGGCCCTCGCCCTCTTCGCATTCGGCCAACAGATCGCCGCCGAGCGCGGCTTGATTCTCGTCGACACAAAGTACGAATTCGGCGTCGCTCCCGACGGCGAAATCGTCCTCATCGACGAGGTCCACACACCCGATTCGAGCCGCTACTGGATCGCCGACAGCTACGCCTCGCGCCTCGCCGCCGGCCTCGAACCGGACATGATCGACAAGGAATTCTTCCGCCTCTGGTTCCGCGAGCGCTGCGATCCTTACAAGGACGCCGTGCTGCCAACACCGCCCGACCAACTCATCGCCGAGCTCGCCTCGCGCTACATCCAGCTCTTCGAATCCATCACCGGCAAGTCGTTCGTGCCCGACATGCGCCCGCTCGAAGCGACGGTCACGGAGGCTCTTGCCGGATGAAGGAGCGCATTCTGATCATCGGCTCCGGCGCGCGCGAGCACGCCATCGCGGCGGCCCTCGCACGTTCGCCGCAGCAGCCGGAGTTATGCTGCTTCGGCTCGGCGCGCAATCCCGGAATTCAAAATCTCTGCATCGCCTATGCCACCGGCAGCGTGACCGATGCAGCGGCAATCCTTTCTTTCGCCGCAACACAGCAACCGACACTGGCAATCATCGGCCCCGAAGCTCCACTTGCGGCAGGAGTCGCAGACGCACTCTGGGCCGCGGATATTCCCGTCGTCGGCCCCACCAAGGAACTCGCGCGGATCGAATCCAGCAAAGGCTTCACCCGCAATTTGCTGGAGAGATACAACGTCCCCGGCAACCCTTTCTTCCAGCGTTTCACTTCGATGGAAGGCGTGGAAGAAGTTCTCTCGCGCTTTCCCAGTCAGCACGTCATCAAGGACGACGGTCTCGCTGGCGGCAAAGGTGTAAAGGTCTGCGGCGACCACCTGCTATCGCTCGAGGACAGCCTCGCCTTCTGCCGCGAACTCGTAGACCACGGCCACCCCTTCGTCGTCGAAGAAAAACTCGAAGGCGAGGAGTTCTCGCTGCTCAGCTTTTGCGACGGAAACACTCTCCGCCACATGCCTCCGGCGCAGGACCATAAGCGCGCCTACGACGGCGACAAGGGCCCAAACACCGGTGGCATGGGCTCCTACACCAACGCCGGTCACAGGCTTCCATTCATTACCGCTGACGACATTGGCGCCGCGCAAGAGATCAACACCCTGGTCGCAACAGCACTCGCAAAAGAATGCGGCGCGCCCTACCAGGGCATCCTCTACGGCGGATTCATGGCCACAGCCAGCGGCGTAAAGCTGATCGAATACAACGCCCGTTTCGGCGATCCCGAGTGCCTGAATCTGCTGACGCTTCTCGAAACAGACTTCGTTCAAATCTGCCGCGCCATCGTCGATCAAACTCTCGCCAACCTTACCGTCGCCTTCGCTCCGCACGCAAGCGTCTGCAAGTACGTTGTCCCCGAAGGCTACCCCGAAAGCGCGCGTGTCGGCGATGCCGTCATGCTTCCCCGCGAACTACCGGCCGGCGTCACGCTCTACCTCGGCTCCGTCGACATGAAGGATGAACAGTTAGTCGCAGCTGGTTCACGCACTCTCGGCATCGTCGCAATCGCACAAACGATCTCCGAAGCGGAAAGCCTTTGCGAACAAGTCGCCGCGCAGGTTCCCGGACGTTTCTTTCATCGCGCCGACATCGGAACGCCCGCCGCAATAGCTCGCCGCGTCGAGCACATGAACTCGCTGAGGACCGCATGAGCCTCAAAGTCGGCATCCTCGGTTCCACGCGCGGCACCGCGCTGCAAGGGATTCTCGGCGCAATTGCAGATGGCTCACTCGTTGTCGACATCGCACTCGTGATCTCCGACCGAGCCACCGCGCCCATCCTCGAACGCGCAACCACCCACAACATCCCCGCAGTCTTCATCGATCCCAAAGGACTCAGCCGCGAAGTCTTTGACGCGCGTGTTAGCGCGGCGTTTCAGCAGGCCGGTGTCCAACTCGTGCTTATGATCGGCTATATGCGCATTGTCTCCGCCGCGTTCGTCGCGGCGTGGAGCGGTCGCCTCCTCAACGTCCACCCGTCTCTGCTTCCCGCCTTCGGCGGCCTGATGAACCGCGGCGTTCACGAAGCCGTCCTCGCTGCTGGCGTCAGCGAAACCGGCTGCACCATCCATCAGGTCACGGAAGAAGTAGACGGCGGCCCCATCGTTCTGCAAAAAAGATGCGCGGTGCTGCCGGATGATACGGTGGAAACACTAAAAGATCGCGTGCAGGCGCTTGAGCAAGCCGCGTTCGTCGAAGTCCTGCAAAGTTGGAGAGCGTGATGGCGAAACGAAAAATCATCCTGGTCAGCATCATCATGGGCTCGAAATCCGACTGGCAGACCATGCAGGAGACCGCAAGCGTCCTCGACGAATTTGGCATTGCCCACGAAACCGAGGTCGTCTCCGCGCATCGCACTCCCGCGAAGATGGCTGCCTACGCTGCGTCCGCAGCGGGCCGCGGGCTGCGCATCATCATCGCGGGTGCGGGCGGCGCTGCGCATCTGCCCGGCATGGTTGCCGCGCAAACGCGCCTTCCGGTGCTCGGTGTGCCGGTGAAATCCAAGGCGCTCAACGGCCTCGATTCCCTGCTCTCCATCGCGCAAATGCCCGTTGGAATCCCCGTCGCGACCTTCGCCATCGGCGAGCCCGGCGCCCGGAACGCGGGACTGTTTGCCGTCGCGATCCTTGCTCTTGAGGACCAGGCCCTGGCCTCCAGGCTCGAAAAGTTCCGCGCCACACAAACCAGGCAAGTCCTGAACAATCCCGACCCTCGCCTATGACCCGCCCACGCATTGGAATCCTCGGCACAGGACAACTCGCGCTTATGCTTGCCGAGGCCGCTCGCAACCTCGACGTCCAAGTCATCTGCGCGGGCAGGCGCGGCGATTGCGCTTCTCAAGTCGCCGAGGTCCACACAGTCGACCTCGAAGATCCGAGCGCCGTTCGCGACTTCGCCGCCCAGGTCGACGCCGTCACGATCGAAAGCGAGAACATTGAAGCCGCCGTGCTATCCAGCCTCACCCTCTACCCCAACGCCCAGGCCATCGCCATCGCGCAGGACCGTCTGCTTGAGAAGGAGTACCTCCGCATCCGGGGGATTGCGACCGCTCCATACGGCAGCGTCGACAGCCTGCGCGATCTCCACAACGCCCTCGACACCATCGGCGCGCCTTCCATACTCAAGACGCGGCGTCTCGGCTACGACGGCCGCGGCCAGGTCCGCCTCACGCACGTCGACGAAGCCTCCGCCGCCTGGGCCCACACCGGCGGCGCTCCGTGCATCCTCGAAGGCATGGTGCGTTTCGACCGCGAAGTCTCGCTCATTGCCGCCCGCAACCGGCGCGGCCACATCGTCTTCTACCCGCTCACCGAAAACATCCATCGCGACGGCATACTCCGCACCTCCATCGCTCCCTTCGACAACCCGTCTCTGCAATCCCAGGCCGAAGCGTACCTCCGCACGCTTCTCGAAGCCCTCGACTACATCGGCGTCCTTGCAGTCGAGTTCTTCGTCGAGGGCGACCGTCTTATCGCCAACGAGATGGCGCCACGGGTCCACAACTCGGGCCACTGGACCATCGAAGGCTCCGACACTTCGCAGTTCGGAAACTGCCTCCGCGCCATCCTCGACCTCGACCTCGGCAGCACGCTCAGCCGTCCTACGGTGATGCTGAACTGCATCGGTGCCATGCCTCCCGAGCCGGAAACAGCAGCTTTCCCAATGTTGTTTCGCCACGACTACGGCAAGGTCCCGCGCGCCGGACGCAAGGTCGGTCACCTTACTTTCCCGGCGTCGGAGACAGCAGCAATTGCAGAATGGCAGCGACGACTGGGCCAATCCAGTTAGCGTACGTGCTTCCGCGCTTCCACGACCAGCGGATCGTTCGCATCGGCCGCCTTCCACATTTCCAGAAACGTGCGGTAAGCAGCAGCACTATTGACCTTGTCGCCGCTTGCGGCATACGCGCGCGCCAGACCGAGTTGAGCCATCGGATACATCGGTGCATCGGTCAGCGTTACCGCGCCGCGATGCAGCAGCACGAACTGAAAGTCGGCAATCGCCAGCGGCCATTGCCCGGCCGCCGCGCGCGTCAAGCCACGTTCGTAGGGCGTCAGCGAGATAAGGTCGAACGGCTTCGCAGGCTGTAGCGTAACCAACGCTGCGCCGGTGTCTCCGGAGTGAATCTGGTCGACAGCCATCAGCTCTGCAAGGTAATAGTTCTTTACCGCGAACGACTGCGGGTACGCCAGCGTCAGCGTATCCACCGCATCGCGCGCGCCCGCCCCGTCGCCGCACAAGCCGCGCGCCATCCCGATGGCGAAGATCGCACTGCGTCCGCGCGGCAGCGACGAAGCTTCCCTAGCCAGCGCCGTCGCTGTCTCGCAGTCCGAGGTAAGAGCGCGGTTCAGCGCCGCTTGCGCCACTGCGTAAGCGGCCGTCGATACCAGCGCCGGCGTTATTCTTGCTGTGTTTGCCGTCGCAAGCCAGAGGTTGAACCCGGCAGTCATCTGGCCTGTAGCATCCAGCAATTGAGCGCGATAAAACTGGGCCCGATACTGGTCGACATCGCCGTTCTGCAACGCCAGTGGCGCCGGCTGATTCGCTCCCGCATCGTTCAGAAACGGCAGCAGCACGGCAATCGCCGGATGCCTCTGCCCACGCCGTCCGGCCTGTGCGTCCATGTCCGCCGCCGCATCGCCGCGGTCCAGTGCAAGCATTGCATTTTCGGCCTGGCCCGAGGCCTGACGATCGTACGGATTGCGCGCAAGCGCGTTCTGCGCCACGATGATCGCGTCGGAAAACTTGCCTTCCAGACGCAGCAGCAGCGCGCGCCGCGCGCCGATCGACGCATCCAGCGGATAGCTCGCGCCCACCTGCTCCAACACCTTCAACGCTTGCGGATAATCGCCCGTGGCATTGAGGTCATAACTCGCTTCGGCGAGCAGTCGAGTCCGTTCGCCGGCCCCGGCGGAAGCGTCTCTTGCATGTCTCGATGCGTCGGCAGCGGCCACTTCCGCTCCCGCTTCGCGATACAAATCGGCGAGGCGGACCCACGCCTGCGTAAACTTCGGGTCCAGCTCCGTCGCATGTTGCAACGCCGGCAGAGCATCCATCGGACGGCCGCCCGTAGCAGCGCCGAGACCCGCAACGTACGCCCGGAGGGCCTCGACGTTCGCCGTGGCGTCGCGCGCCAGCGGCAAAGACGTGCGTGCGAAAGTCTCGCTCTTTTCCCCAAGCCCAAGCCGGATTTGCGCAGCCAGACGGTCGATGGCGTCTGCAATCCGTTCGCGGCTGCCGGAGGCCTGCTCCGCCCGCAACATCGTTTTGCCCGACGCAACGTCGTAGACATCGGCGCTCACAACGTACGCTCCACCTCGCCGGCCGACATCGCCAAACAGAAAACTACTCGCGCCGGCCGCCGCCGCAATCTTGCGAGCATCCGCCAGCGTCACCGGATCGGCGCTGCGCAGGCCGGTCGCCTCCGATGGGCTCCCCGTCAGCGCCAGGTGCGGCGACTGTGCAAGGTCCAGCCGCAGGCCTTCCAGCACAACGCCGTCGAGCGCATTGTCGCCGCTGTGGTTCGCGACGGAAGCCAGCATAAGCTTCGCCGATCCTGCTCCGATCGGCGTACTGGCTCCCATCCGCCACATCAAAACCCCGGCGAGCAACGGAACGATCGCGCCGGCAATTGCCCACGGCAGCCAGCGGGGAGTCGTCGATTCCTCAATCGGGGGACTGGCCGCCGCGACTTCGTCTTCCGGTTCGGTGTAGCTGAAAATCGCAGGCGGCTCCTCCACCACCCTCGCCTTCGCCGCGGAGATCTCAGCAGACGAGAGTCCCTGTACCGCAGGGGCCTCCATGCTCGACGAATCTCCAGCCGCGGCAACGCCACCGAGTTGCGATGGCCGCGTCCAGTGTGTCGGCGTCGCCGGGAATTCGCTCGGAGGCAGCGGCTCGCGGCGCACCGGACGAATGATCGAAGTTTCCCGCGACGACCGCCGCACCCCGCCGGAAGAGCTGTCGCTCGTCCGCACCTTCTCGTCCAATGCAAAGGCACGCAATACGGCGCTCGACGTTGCCTCGCCGATGGTCGAAGGCGGCGGGCTGCCGAACCGCCGGTGCTGCGCGGCCGGCTGGTTCGGCAGGACGATCCGATGCAGCTCCTCCAGCAGTTCCGCCGACGACTGGAACCGCTCCGCGCGGTCCTTCGCCAGGAGTTTGAGGATGGTCCGCTCGAACTCGATGGGGACGCCGGGATTTACGTCGCGGACCGGTGCCGGCGGGTCGTTCAATAGCTGCACGAAAATGGTCGCACTGGTTTTGCCCTGGAAGGGAACGACTCCTGTCGCCATCTCATACAGCACGATGCCCACGGCGAACAAGTCCGACCGCGCATCCAGAATTTCACCGCGCGCCTGCTCCGGCGACATATACGCCACGGTGCCGACAGTGGTGCCATGCGCCGTCATTTCCAGCAGCGGGTCGACACCGTCGCCGAGGTCGATCTTTGCCAAGCCGAAGTCCAGCACCTTCACCTGCCAGCCGCCGTACGGCTTGTCGACCAGAAAGATGTTCGCCGGCTTGATGTCGCGATGGATGATGCCGCGCGTATGCGCCGAGACCAGCGCGTCGGCAATCTCGATGCCGGTATGCAGTATCTCTTCG
>DASRLB010000389.1:0-7257 GCA_035648695.1 Acidobacteriaceae bacterium
CGCGAACTGGCGGCCCGTAAGGCCCAGCGTCGCGACCAAAATAATGGATGCGGAGCCGATGACCATGCCCAGCATGGTGAGCAGAAAGCGCGTCTTGCTGGCACAGAAGCTGTCGAGCGCGAGGGTGACCGTCTCGCGGAATGCCACCGTCGAGCGGGCGCTGCGGAGCGTGCTGTCGAACGAACGCGCGGACGGGCGGAAGCTGTCGGAAGGCGGTCGAACGCTCGGGTTGGGGATGCCGGTCTGCGTAGCCATGGGCCTTGGGCTGTGTAAATTCCTGCACGGTACAAACTTCAGATGCTTCAGAGTATCGCAGCGACTCGCCGAGGGGGCGAGCTTTGCCTCGGAGCAGCCGAACAAATTAGACTTCAGGGAGGAAGAGTGGCCGAGTGGTTGATGGCTCCAGTCTTGAAAACTGGCGTACCTGAAAGGGTATCGGGGGTTCGAATCCCTCCTCTTCCGCCATACCTCTCAAAACCCCTTATAAACAGGCCGTTCCCGAGCCGAAACCCAGCAACTACGCGGGTTTTGACGCTCGGTATCGCTATCGTGCGTTAACCCGCGCTAAATCGTTATACCCCGGGATGCCCGCTTACGGGTAACGGATTTCGCCTAACGGCACGGTAACGGGTAACGGGGCGGAGGGGTGGGTTTGGACAAGCAAGCGGTCGATATGTCATGTCATTTCGTCGTTTTCGGGTAGCCCACGGGTAGCCAGCTGCTGCTGAAACGGAAAATCGGCAGCCGTGTGCCCACAAGCCGGCTTCGCTCGCCTAGAATCGATGCCATGGCAAAAGTTGAGGAAGTCTTCGGAGTGGCTAAAGAGCCGGTACTCTCCTATGTTGAGAGACCAGCTGTCGATGACAGCTTCATCGCGGCCATCGCAGCAGACAAACAGGTTGTCGTTTACGGTGCGTCGAAGCAAGGCAAGACAGCCCTCGTTCGGCGTTACCTGCCATACGAAAAGAATATTGTCGTTCAACTCACCCCACGCATCGAGGTAGAGGACGTCTACCGTACCATCTTGCGTTCAGCCGGAGTCCAGATCGTTGAAGGTACGGCGGCGGGCAAGACCTCAGAACTGGGAACTACCGGGAAGCTGAGCTTCAAGGCCCTTCTGCCGATATTTGGCGGCGCAGAAGCATCTGCGGAAGCGACTGCGAAAAAGGGCACCACTGAGAATGTAACGTATAAGGAGATTCCATTTAACCTGTCCCTTCCGCAGGATGTATCTCAACTTCTCAAAGAAGTTGGAGACAATCGAACCATTGTTTTAGAGAACTTTCATTACCTAAATGACGCCAAGCAGCAACAACTGGCATTTGACTTACGAACCTACCAAGAGTTGGGTGTGCGCTTCGTGATTCTTGGTGTTTGGCGGGAGAAGAATCGGCTTTCCCAGTTCAATGGTGACCTACTAGACAGAGTTCACGAGGTTCCAGTGGAACCGTGGCTTCAAGACGATTTCATCAGGGTGGCCCGCAAAGGCGAAGGCGAGCTAAACATCGTCCTCGGACACGAAGTGCTCATCGCGTGTATGGCTGCCTCATTTAGCAGCATCGGGGTCTTTCAAGAGCTGCTAAAGCAGACTTGCATTGCGTCAGGGATCACGGAGACTGCGGAAGTGACCACCCTCGTCGAGTCTATGGACAAGTTCGCTACGGCGAAGACTCTTAAGGCGGGAGATTACGCCTCACGCCATGAGCGTGCGTTGGAATCGATCGCAACAGGAAACACCAGTGGAGGTGGTCGCGGCGACAGCACACCGCTGTTTCTTCCCTACTATCTTGTGCGTGTGATCTGCGAATCCGGATTTGAGGGTTTGAATGGTGGTATGCGACGGTCGACTATTCACGAACGCATTCAGGCTATACACCATCGGCCCAGTGATGTGCGAGCGAGTGATATGAGCAATCTGCTCCATAGCTTGGCTGCGATGCAAGCGGCGAAGAGCATCTCTCCTCCCATCATTGACTACGATCAGAGCCAAAAGCTATTACAGGTGGTGGACTCAACGTTCTATTTCTTCTTGCAGAATGGCGATCTGACGGGTTTCCTGACCGACCTTTCCGACCCTGTTGCCGACTACCGTGAAAAGCGAGAGGTCGCGAAAAATATCGAGATCGAGTGGGGACGTGGGGGTTCGGGAACAACAGAGGAATTATAAGACGTAAATTAGAGGAGATGGCGATGTCTGAAAAGTACGTAGCTGGTGATGTAGTTGTGCTAAAGTCGGGCGGACCGAACATGACAGTGAAGGGTCGATATTCTCCTGGACTAACACCGGAGGCCGACACTTATACCTGCCAATGGTTCGGCGGTAAGAAGCTAGAATCTGGGCACTTTCATGCAGACTCGCTAAAACGAGTGGTTGAGAACGCACCTAATGCCAACGCCGACGTCAAGTGATGTAGCAGACTGGCTGCTAGCCGAAGTCCAACGTGTCGGCTTTTTGGAGCAAGACACCGCAGCGTTCGAGATTGAGAGACGATTCGGTAGTGAACACGTCTACACGAACGAGAACGGCAACATGGCGATCTCTCGACCAGTATTATCTGCCTTCCGAAAGATTTCCAACTCCGAAGTGGTATGGGAACGTCGAGAACGCCTCTGGCGGAAGAGAGATACTTTTGACGGCCCAGGCCGACTACAAGACTGAGACGGTCGCTAACCTACATCGCAGGCGTGGCAACCGAGACCTCGATAACCTACGCCTTCCGCGACTTGTCCCGGGCACCTGTCTCTGTATGGTTCCCCACAGGTAATAACTTTCCGCCTATGAAGGACGGATCCATCGAAGGTTTGGGCGGGTGGCCCACATCTGTCCAACCCTCCTCAGAAGCGGGTGCGCGACATCTCGCTTCTGAGATGTCGGTTTCGGCGTCCTATGCAGCTTTGGTCCTCACAACCCACCGCTGATTCCCATCTTGAGACGCCACAATCGTTCTCATGGTTCAACTTCGCCGTCCAAGTTGTGCGCGCAACACCTTTGACAGGATCGGGCGAGAGCTTCATCATCGCGGCGTAAAAAGCCGCTCCAATTAGTCTAAAGCCACCGTCGCGGACAGCCGATCTCCTCGAAAAAAAGTGGCATGCCCAAAAATGGTGCATCTTCGGACTTCCACAAGTCCAGACCTAACCACCATCCTTTGAATACTTTGCCCTAAAAAGTACCCGGGGGGGAGGGGAGGGGGAGGCCCGGCACAGGGAGACATCTCCACCTCCTCATCGCGGCAGATCAACAATGGCATGCGCTGTATCGAGCGATAGCCGGGTACAAGGGGTGGCCTCCAAATAAACGAAAGCAAAAAGGCGCGGCTGAAGCTAATAGAGGGAGATTCAGTGACAGTATGGCAAACCTATAGCGAAGGACGCCTCCGGTCCAGATACTGGCCGACAGCGGGTTCTTTTCCATCGAGAACCTGAAACAAATGGAAGCCCAAAACCTGGAGGCGTATGTGCCCGACTCGAACCTTGCGCGCAGCCTCAACCTGGGTGTGCGCTGCCGCGGCAAGGCCTGCGCTGCGGTTCACCGTCGGATGCGCCGCAAGCTCCAAAGCGAGGACGGGCGGCTCGCTTATGGGCGCCGAAAAGCTGTCGTCGAACCGGTCTTCGGGGTGCTCAAACAACAACGCGGACTGTGCCAGTTCCGCACCCGGGATCGAATAGTCCACACCGACAGCTAATTTGCTCTAGAACGTGGTGCTGACGGTCAGGCGGAAGGTCTTGCGCGGCTCGCGCAGGATGTAGTCCGCGCCGTAGAACTGGAGCGCCTGCTGGTAGCTGTACTGGCCCGCGCCGGTGTTGGGGAAGAACGACTTGAATTCAGCCGGCGAGACAGCCAGTTCCTGGGGAAGGTCCTTGAACAGACGGAGCGAGTTGTAGGCGTAGTAAATGCGGAAAGGCGCATTCACGATCGGCAGGATGACCTGCAACTCCGCGCCGTTGGACATGCGCGGAACGTAGTTGGTTCCAGGCACCGTCTTGAGCAGCAGCGGGAAGTCGACTTCCTTGCCGCCCGAGCAGGCGCCGCCGGTCTGGACCGGGCAGCCGTACAGCGGCGCGTTGAGGATCGACTGGCCAAGCACGCTCTGGCGCAACTGCGATGGCTCGGTGTGGAAGACCATGCCGAAGTCGGTGAAGAAGGCGAAGGTGACCTGGCTGACGATGGGGATGCGGTACTCGACGTTGGCGGTGAAGCTGGTATCGCCGCCGATGGAGGCCAGGCGATAGATGGGCAGCGGGATTTGCACGAAGCCGAGGGTGGAGTTGGTGGGATCGCGCGGGACCTGCGAGCCGTCGGGGTTGACGAGGTTGAAGTTCACCCGGTTAGGCAGGAAGGCGTAGGGCGCGGAGGAGCGGATGTCGAAGCCGCGCACATCGTTTTCGCCGCCGCCGTAGGTGCGCTGGAAGGGAGGAGCGACTTCGCCGCCGAAGCCGGCAATGTTCAAAAGCTGGAGGCGATAGCCGAGGACGTTGTGGCCTTCGCGGTTGACCTTGAGACCCTTCATCGGGAAGTACTGGCGGAAGGCCATCGAGGGGGCATAGAACTTGGTATTGCCGCCCGCGCCGGCAAGCTGGACGGCGATGCTGAAGTCCTTGCCGTTGTGCGGGCCGACCGCGCGGTCGAGGGTCGAGAAGGTGAAGCTCGGCGTGATGACCGAGGAGATGATGCCTTCGAGCTGGTTCTGGCCGGCGATGCCGGAGCGGAAGGCCAGCGACTGGAACACGTTGCGCGTGTTGTCGTTGAAGGTCGTAATCCCAGACTTCGAGAGCGAGTAGGAAAGGCCCACGCGGGCCACGCCGGAGCGCCGGAAGAGCTTGCGCAGCGCGGTGGAACTGCTTACGGTAAGGCCGGTCGAAGACTGGTTGTAGTTGGTGAGCAGCGACTGCTGGGCGTTGGTCAGGTTGCTGGAAGCGGCGCCGGTAGCGGCGTAGCTCTTGGCCGGGTTGAAGTCCGTCTTGCTGCTGAAAACCTGCACGCCGAGCGAGACCGGCTTGTTGCGCAGGTAGGGCTCGGTGAAGCCGAGGCTGAGGTTGCGCGCCAGGTCGCCGATGTTGGCGGTGACGCTGAGGGTTTCGCCGAGGCCGAGGAAGTTGTTTGTCTCGTAATTGAGGCCGATGAACGAGCCCGACAAGCCGGAGAGGCCGCCGTTGAGCCCGATGGAGTTCTTGCCCTTTTCACGCAGCTTGAGCAGCAGGTCGACCGTGCCGGCGTCGGCGTTCTGGCGCGTCTCGACGTCGTCGGCGGCCTTCAGGGTTTCAAAGTAGTTGAGCTGGTTCAGGCGGAGCAGTGAGAGGTCGACCAGCTGGCTGTTGTAGACCTGGCCTTCTTCGACCAGCAGCTCGCGGCGGATGACCTTGTCGCGGGTGATGGTGTTGCCGGTGAACTCGATGCGGGAGATGTAATACTGCTTGCCTTCGTCGATCTCGATGTTGAAGGAGATGGTCTTGTTGGCTTCATCGACCTTGGGGACAGGGTTGCCGACCATGTTGATATAGCCGCCACCGCTATATGCCTTGCGCAGGGCTTCGAGGCCCTTGCTGAAGAGGGTGCTGTTGAACCACTCGCCATCCTTGAGGGCGAATTGCGCGCGCAGGGCCTTGTTGTTGGGATAGGCTTTGTTGCCGCTGAAGGTAATCGTGCCGAGGCGATAGCGATCGCCTTCGTCGACGGGGATGATGATGTCGACGCGCTTGCCGGTGGAGGGGTGGAAGGTGAACGGGTTGATGCCGCCGGCGTTGCGGATGGTGGTCTGCGGCTCGCCGGTCTGGGCCTGGTAATAACCCTTGTCGCGGTAGGCGTAACGCACGCGCTCGGAATCTTCGTCGAGCTTGCTGGCGTCGAAGGTCTTGGCGAACAGGTTCTCAAAGATGATGGAGTGCGGGATGCCGATCGGCTTGAGGTTCTTCATGGCCGCGACCAGCTCGCGGTCGGAAAGAGCGTGGTTGCCCACGAACTTGATCTTGCCGACCTTGACCGTCGGGCCTTCCTTGATGACGAAGGTGAGCGAGACGGACGCCGGGGGCTGCATCTTTACTTCCGTATGGATGGCGGCGAACTGGTGGCCGTGCTCGGCGAGCAGTTCCTGGAGAACGACTTCAGCGCGCTTGACCTTGGTCTCGTCGAACTGGCTCTCGACCGAGAGGCCGACCTTGGCCTTCTTGAAGCGCTCGAGGACGTCGGACTCCGAGACCGCGTTGAGGCCCTTGTAGAGGATCTCGCGGATGGTGGGGCGCTCGCGGACGTAGACGTTGAGTTGAACGCAGGCGGGGGTATCGACCTTCTCGATGCGGACATCGTCGAAGTAGCCGGTGTTCCACAGGGAGTTGAAGTCGCGCTCGACGACGGCGGGATCGTAGGCATCGCCCTGGCGCGAGTAGAGGCGGGCGATGACCGAATCCTTGGGGATGCGGCGGTTGCCGATGACGACCGGCTGGCAGAGGACCTGGGGCGTGGCCGGCGCCGAGAATGCCGGCCGGGCCTGCACCTGTGCGTGAAGCGAGGGGATGGCAACGGTCGCCAGCAGCGCCATAATGGCGGCTGAGAGGATGCCGAAACGGCTTGAGCGCGTGCGCACAGGCTGGGTCGTGCTGTGTAGACAGTTCAGAGAGCTGTCGCTCTTTCGCATTCCGGTAAAGATAACCACACCCTCACTGCTCTCAAATCGTTCGGCCCTGCGCTTCCGAAGGGGGAACCTTGATTATAGGCGACCCAAAGGCCAACGGCTAATGCTGACGTAGGAGTTTGACGGCTGACGCGCCATCTTGATTAAGCCGGAGGGCGATTGGAGGCGAAAATTTCCTGAAAAATTGGCGGCGGCGAGCGGAACCAGGCGATTAGCGGATGGAATATCGGCCTTGCGACCGGGGTTTCGGTCGCGTCGGCCGGACGACGGGCGACGCAGCGGCATCTCATGCCTGTAATATTTTCTACGAGGAGAACGCACTATGGCATCGGCAATGGCAAATATGGAAGCGCTGAAGGGCTTGTACGACCAGTTGAAAACGCGCATGAACAAGACGGTCGACGACTTCCGCGCCAACCTGGTCAGCGTGCGCACGGGGCGCGCGTCGGTCCACATGCTGGACCAGGTGAAGGTCGACTACTACGGTACGGATACGCCGGTCGCACAGGTCGCGCAGGTGACGACACCCGAGGCCAACCTGATATTGGTCCAGCCGTGGGAGATTTCGCTGGTCGGGGCGATCGAGAAGGCCATACGGACTTCGGGACAGGGTTTCAACCCGATGCAC
>DASRLB010000390.1:0-11207 GCA_035648695.1 Acidobacteriaceae bacterium
GTGTGGTGGAGAGGCGGGCGGCGATGGTTTCCATCCAGGCCGCATTGGCGGCGATGTCGGGCAGGCCGAAACGGGCAGTGGGGACGACGGCGCGGATGGCATTGGCGGAGGCCAGCCACTCGTCGAGGTAAGCGTCCGCGGTCCACTTCGTTTTGTCGCGGAAGCGGTGGGCGAAGCCATCGGGTTCGTTGCCGACTTGGAAGTATTCGAGTTTGGGGCCGAGGGTTTTTGCGACGAAGGCAGCTTCCTCGGCGGCGCGCGCGGGCGTGCTGGTGCCGAGGTTGATGCCGTAGAGGCAGGTCCAGCCGGTGGCGTCGAGAAAGGCGCGAAGGTTGCGGACGGCTTCGGGCGTGACGGAGTAGGCGAGTTCCTGAAACGGGCGCTCGTCGGCGCGAAGCGGGACGATGACGACCTTGGCGGGAAGCGGCGGCTGCTTCGATGTGGGTGTGGGTTTCCACCAGCCGACGTCGGAGGTGTTGCCGCCGATGCGCAGGACCCCGTGGGGCGCGAGGGCGCGGAACTGGTTGACCAGGCCGGAATTTGCGGCGGAGAAGAAGTCGGGGTCGGTGAGTTGCTGCGTTTCGTAGCTGAGGCCGACGAAGTTGGCGGGGATGGGGGGGCCGGGCTTGTCGGGATGCAGCGTGAGGGTGGCTGCGGCCGAGACCGGCTTTTGCGCGAGGCTGCGGATGCTGACGGCGGTGGCGGCGGTGGTGACGAGGAAGCGGCGGCGGTCCATCTTCATGGGGAGAAGAGTACGACTGTGAGTGGTCATGTTGCAAGTGCGAACGAATGGAGGCCCGGAGAATCCGTGCGAGCTCGTAGCCCGCTGCCGGGCTGTTGAGGTTCCCCACTCATGCGCCAAGTGCGAGCGCATGAATGGGCCACCCCGGCACCCGGGCTAGGCGCGCTGCATGACTTGTTTGGCAAAGCGTTCCATCTCCGTATGCTGCGGAGAGGATTGCAGCAGGACGAGGGAGCAGCCCGCGCCTTCGAAGTCGGCGATGCGCTGGCGGACTTGCTCGGGTGTGCCGACCATGCCCGACTGCAGGCCACGGTTGGAGACGGAGTAGTCGCGGAGGGAGATTTTCTTTTCGAGCTGGGAGCCGGTGATCCATTGCTGGTAGTTGGCAAAACCGGCGGGGGATTTTTCGGGGTCGGGTTGCGCGGTGATGCGGTCGATTTCGGCGTTGGCCTCGGCTTCGGAGTCGCGGACGATGGTGTAGCCGGTGACGCCGAAGGTCATCGGCGGGAGGCCGGCCTTTTCGCGGCGTTCGCGCATGTCGGCGACCTTGGCGGCGATGGTGGTGGGGTCGTCTCCGTGCATGAGGTAGGCATCGCATTTTGCGGCGATGAGGTTCTTGGCGGTCTCGGATTCGCCGCCGGCGTAGAGCGTGGGACGTTGTGGCGGGCCCACCTTAGGCGATGATGAAGCCATCGCCGAAGATGGGTCACCCAAACTTGTGGGCGCTCCGGAGTAGGTGCGTTGGGGCGCGGGCTTGGGCGAGAGGATGTTGTCGTCGATCTTGTAGAAGCGGCCTTCGTGCGTGGTGTGCTGCTGCGACCAGCAATTGCTGAGCACGTCGAGCCACTCGGATGTGCGGGCGTAGCGGTCGTCGTGGACGTCGAAGGGGGCGCCGTATTTTTTAGCTTCGTCGGCCCACCACGAACTGACGACGTTGAGCGTGAGGCGGCCGCCGCTGATGCGGTCGATGTTGGCGGCCTGTTTCGCGAGCAGCGCGGGGTTGTGGTAGTTGGGACGGACCGCCGCCATTAGCTCAATTTTTGACGTCACCGCGGCGAGCGCGGCGGTTGTGGTCCAGGCGTCGAGCGAGTCGGACTCGACGCCCTTGATGTCGTTGAGGTTGAGCTCGGCGATCAGGGTGCAGTCGTAGCCGAGAGCTTCGGCCTTGATCGTGAGATCGCGGACGTAGTCCCAGGTGGGAGGCATTTGTTCGTCTTCGACATTGCGAAGCCAACCGCCGAAGACTGGGAGCCAGAAACCGTAGCGCATAAGTGAGTAGCATCCTTTGAAATAGCAGTCCTGCAAGCTAGCTGAAGAGCCGTTTGTGGAATGTGGGGCCTGGCGGATTTGCGTTCATATGCAGTGTCGGATAGATGCCGAGGATTTTCTCGAAGCGACCGAAATACTGATGGTCTTCGGGGTTTCCGTATAGATGGTCTGGGAATTCTTCAGCATATGTCTTCGCGCCGGGCACTTTGATAAAACCTGCGGAGAACTCGACACCTGCCATGCCAGATCGGTCCCAAGTTCCCTGCGCATGATCTACCCGTCCTGAATGCGTGATCTCTTCTTGGAAGGTGTGATCGGATTTCAGGTAGAGCGTTGCAGCTTCGTTGCTGTCTTTAAAGTCATAGGTGCCCGCCAGATCGCTGTAATCGTAACCGCTTGCGATGACGAACCAAAAGTCGAACAGAGCGAGAATCAGGAATGTGCCCAAAACTCCCTTCGCGATGCGCTTTGCGGTCAAAGGGTTCTCCGAGTCAGGCAGCGACTTCCTGCCGCTGGCGGGCTTGCTTCCAACGCTCGCTGCTGTACTTGCCTTCGAGCAGATAGGGAAGGTAGTGGTCGACGTCGAGCTGAGGCCAGCCGATGCTTACACCCGCGAAGATTTCGATGTCGGAGAGTTGCTCTGGAGTGGCGTTTTCGAGACCTTGGAGTTCTTCGCGCGGGATGACCAAGCGGCGACCGTTGTCCACACGAATCATCACCAAATCAAGATCGTGGTTGTACTCGGCCGATAGGGCCAATGGCCTGGGTGGCGCTAGCTTTGCCCGTTCCAGAGCAATATCGAGCTCCTCATCGGTCGTTAAATCCCGAACTTCCTTCATGGCTGTGCTACCTCCCAAAGCGTAACGAGCTCGTCGAAGTGTTTACGAGCCACGCGCCGGACGTGATTAACATCTGAACGCTTGGCATTCTGGGACCAAGGATTGTCATCCCTGTCGGAAAGACGGACTGCGCGCTCGGCGATGAGGAGATCGATCAATACTTCTACCTCGGCGTAGAACCCATGAACATGCGGCGGCAGGTGGTCATCGGTGTAAGCAAAGAAGCGGACTCCGTCAAATCGTTTCGAGCCCACAGTAACAATGTAGTCCTGCGAATGATGCGTAACAACTTAAACCGCCGCCGTGATTTCCGATTCGACTTCAAGCCAGTCGGCCAGCTTGGCGAAGGGGTCGAAGCCGAGAAGGGAGTCATAAACGAAGCGCATTACGCCGCAACTTGCTTCCGTTCGAGAGAGCGCATCCACTTCTCTGAGCCATAACGTCCCTCAAGTAGCGAGGGAAGATAATGATCGACGTCCAGTTGTGGCCAGGCTACGTCGGTTCCGCCGAAAATCTGGATATCGCTAAGCTGCGCTTCCGTCGCGTTTTCAAGGCCCTGCATTTGTTCGCGCGGAATCACGAGCCGCCTACCATCGTCGATGCGCAACACGATTAATTCGAGCCTTGAGTCATATTCGGCGGCGATCGCCGTTGGCAATTCCGGAAGATGCTTCGAGCGTTCGATTGCCGCGTCAATCTGTTCATCAGTCGTCAGGACATCACCGTGTGCCATGCGTTTTCTCCCAAAGAGCGTTCAACTCATCAACATTGCGGCCTGCGATGCGAAGGACCTTGCTCACTATGCTCCGCTTTGGATTCAGCGGTTTTGTCGGCCTCAGTCTATCCGACAATGCGACTTCTCCGCCTTCGAGCAGGTCCACTATAACTGTCACCCCTTCGGTATATCCGTGAACATGACGCGGCAAGTGATCGTCCGAAAAGGCTGAAAAGCGGACTCCGTCGAACGTTTTGGAGCCCATAGAAAGAATGTAGTCTCGCTGTTCGCTCGAAACAACTCCTAAACGTTGGCCGTGATGCCCGCTTCGACTTCGAGCCAGTCGACCAGCTTGGCGAACGGGTCGAAACCGATAACGTTGGGGCCGTCGGCGACGAAGTTGCTGAGGGCGTTGGTGTCGTAGTAGTAGCGCTGGCCGTCGCGGCTGTCGGTGATGTATTCGACGCCGCCGATGTCGATGCCGGAGTGCTGCATGATCGTCTCGACATCGCGAATGGCTTCCGCGGGTGGGGTGTAGGCTTCGACCGTGATGCCGGTTTTGGGGGCGTCGATGGCGCAGGCTCCACGGTTCAGGTCGGTCCCGGTTGTCGTCCGGCAGATGTCGGCGGGGCAGAGGTCGAAGGTCTCGCCCGTGATGTGGACCTTGATGGCGTAGAGGTATTTTCCGTTGAGCACTTCGACGCGGACAATGTGGGCGTCCTGCGCGGGGATGAACTCCTGCACCAGCGCCGTCGAATCGAGGCCGAGGCGGAGCCCGTCTTCTGAGTTCGCCTCCGCTGCCATTGCGGTCCTTAGCTGCGATAGGCCGTCGAAGCGCTTGACGCCAGCGCCCGAGCCGCCGATGTTCGGCTTGACGACGATCGGCCAGCGCAGGCCTTCGGCGGCTGCTTCAGCTTGCGACGCCCGGTGGATGACGCGTGCCTTCGGGTAGCTGATGCCGAGCTTGTCCATGAGCGTGAGCTGGCCGGCTTTGCTCAACTCCGATGAAAACGCTTTGAAGCCGTTGATGACTTTGACGCCGCGGGCTTCGAGGTGCTCGAGGAAGCCGAGAGTGTAGAAGATCTGGTCGCCGTGATCGCGGTTCCAGGCGCTCGGCGACATGCGGTTGAAGACCAGTGAATATTTTTCTTCGGGATGATCTTCGGGCGAGTAGAAGTGGTCGGGCGCGAATATCTTGACGTAAGGCGTGCCGCGGCGGTCAAGCTCCGCGAAGAGAGGCTTGAACCAGTTCGGCTGCTCATAGTAGATGGCGATGGGGAGTGAGTGTGGCATCGGTCTACAGGATATGACGTTCCGAGGCGGTTAAAGATTCGATGACGAAAAAGTGACAAGTGTGGAGGCATTAAAGAAAGCGGTCGCGCGTCGCGCGATGCCCACCTTAGCGACGATGAAACAGTCGCGAAGATGGGTCACCCCGGGGTTGTGGCACTTCGAGTCTGTCTAGCTGCGCAGGTGCTTGATGAGTTGCGTCGGATGGATGGGCTTGGGGAGGAGTTCGAAGTTGTAGCCGCGCTCTTTCGCCCGGGAGAGGATTTCGAGGGTGGCGGCCTGTCCGGAGAAGAGAACGATGCGGGTGTCGGGGCAGAGCTTCGATATCTCGATGGCCGCTTCAACGCCGTCGATTCGCGGCATCAGGACGTCGGAAAGCACCAGTTCGGGGCAGGAGCGCGCGGCCATTTCGATGGCCTGCTCGCCGCTGTAGGCCGCCTCGGCCATGAAGCCGTTGCGGTTGAGGATTTGAACGATGGTGTCGGCGATGAGGACTTCGTCGTCGACTACGAGGATGCGAGGGGCCGCGCCGCAACGGCGGGCATCGGCGTCCGCGGCGTCTGAAAGAGGAAGAATATTCTTAGGCGGTTCGCTGCTAAACAAAACTGGAGTCATGCCGGGCCCTTGGGTGCTGCCTGAGGTGTTCCGTAAGTGTACGTCCAAAGAACCACTTACTGCACGTAAATATCCTGAGGCGAAAGATGGAGCGGCTGACGCAGCGAACGGACAGACGATCGAATTTCCAGAGGCTAGTCTACTGGAGAAGCTTCGGGTCTGGCGTTTCTGGGAGCAGATTTTCGGGAGCGGCGCGGAGAAATACACGGAAGATAGTACCTGTCGGACCGGTTGAGTTGCTGCGAAAGCGTATGCTGCCGCCCTGCTTTTCGAGTATCCCGCGCGTGACCCACAGGCCGAGCCCGGTGCCGACCGACTGTTTGGTAGTGAAGAAGGGCGAGAACAGGCGTTGGCGAATGCCCGGCGGAATGCCGGAGCCCTGGTCGCACACCAGTATCGAAACGCCGGGGACTCCGTCGACCGTACGGCGACGTCCGCGGACGGTGATGCGGCCGTGCAGCGAGGCATCGATGGCGTTGACGACGAGGTTCGAGAAGACCTGGCGCAACTCGCCCTGCAGGCCATGGACGTGGAGACCGGGTTCGAGGTCGAGAGCGAACTCGATCTTTTTATAGGTCAACTTGCGCTGAAAGAGGGAGAAGACCGTCTCGAACAAATCCTGCAGGTTGATATCGACGGGGCGAGTGGTGTCGCGGTAGAAACCTAGCGTCTGCTGCGCGATTTGCGCGACACGCGCGAGTTCCTGGTCGGCTGTTTCGAGCAGGTGCTGGGCTACCGGCGGGACCGTGGGGTCGGTCTTGACGAGGTAGATGAGGTTGGTGACCGCTTCCAGCGGGTTGTTGATCTCATGCGCAATGGTGGCGGCGAGGCGGCCCGTGGCGGCAAGCTTTTCCGACTGGCGGAGGGCGCTTTCCTGGGTCTTGCGGAGGGAGATGTCCTGAATGGTGCCGATCATACCGATGACTTCGGTGGAGTCGGGAGCGAAGGTGGGCATGCCGTTGGCGCATAGCCAGCACACCGAACCGTCGGTAGTGTGGATGCGGTACTCGGCGTTGTACAGCGTGCCGGTTTCGACGGCGCGTTGCAGGTTGGAAGTGGTGATGCCGTGGTCTTCTTCAACGAGAATGCGGTCGCGCAGGGCGGAGCGGGTGATGGGAATTTTGGGGTCGAAGTCGAACAACTGGCCGGCACGCTCGTCGAGATCGATGAGGTCGGTGGCGCGGTCCCATTCCCAGGTGCCAAGCTGCGCGGCGTCCAGCGCCTGGCGCAGGCGGCGATCGGCCTCGGCCTTATCGCGCTGCAACTTGTGGGTGGCGCCGACCTCGGTCGCCTGCCGGGTGAGGCGTTCCTGCAGCAAAGCGTTGTCGATGGCGACGGCGGCCTGGGCGGCGAGGGTTTCGACCAGCGGCTGGCATCCCGGTTCGAATACGTGCGGTTCGGGGTGGCCGTAGAGCAGGCCGCCCAGCAGCTCGCCCGAGGCGCTGTGGACGGGGACCGCGAAATAGCTGCGCGCCGGATTGGGGCCGGAGGTAAGAGGAGCGTAGGGGCTGCCGGGACCGAAGTGGGCATCGCCGGAAATGTCCGCGCAACGGACGGTGCCATCGCCGAAGAGGATTTCGATCAGGCGGCGGTCGATTTTGGACAGGGGGAAATTCGCCGGGTCTTCAGCCGCCGTTCCGGTGACTTTGCACAGCGGGCAGGGTGCGCCGTCGGCAGCGGCCACGGTGTAGAAGAATGCTCCCCACTGGGCGTTGCAAAGTTTGCCGCCTGCATCGAGGGCGGCCTGGACGATTGTATCCACGCTACGTTCGCGGGCGAGCATCAGGCCTGTGTCCACGAGCAGCTTCAGCGGGTCTGCGGAAATGGGCTCGCGGGTCGCAGGTTGGGGCCGTGGGTCCATATCTCTGGATAGGATGCGAACGGCTGCCGCGAGGACATGGGCTGCACTTGCGTCCGATGGCGCACAGAGCGGCGTTTAGCGGATGGCTCCAACGGACTGTAGAAATTTCAGCGAGTCGAGTTGAACGCGCTGGTTCTGGTCGGCCGGCCAGCCGCCGTGGCCGCCGCCGGGAATGGTGTCGAAGGCGTTCTTGACGCCGAGCTTTTCGAGGTCCTTTTGCAGCGTGACCGAGGCGGCGTAGGGGACGGTCGGGTCGGCGTCGCCCTGCGCGATGAAGACCGGGGCCATGCCCGCGCGGACGTAAGTCGAGGGCGACATGGCGTGCTCCATCGCCGCGAGGCTGGGCTGGGGGTCGGGGCCCATCCAGCGAGCGGTGGAGCGGCTCGTGAAGGCGCCGGGCTCGGTGGGTTCGAGGTGGTAAGGGCCGTAGAAATCGAGCACCGCCGCGATGTGCGGCTGCGACTTGCACTGCGGCAGGTCGATGTCGTTTTTGGCGGGGAGAACGGCGGCGAGGAGGGCCAGATGGCCTCCCGCGGACGTGCCGTAAGTGACCACGCGGTCGGCGTCGAAGTTGTACTGTGCGGCGTTGCGCTCGACCCACGAAAGGACGCAGCGGACGTCCTGCACAGCGGCCGGGGCGGGTGCGGCGTCTACGAGGCGGTACTCAACGTTGACGACGGAGAACCCGGCGGCCAGCCAGGCGCGGAAGCCGTGCCAGCTTGCGGGGCGAGCACCGTGGTTCCAGGCCCCGCCATGAATGTAGACCAGCACCGGCGCCTTCTCGCCCGCGGGCGTCGCGGCGTTCTGGTAGACGTCGAGGATTTGGGACTTTGGATCGTACCCGGGGTCGGTGGGGGCGAAGTAGGCGATGTCTTTGGTGGCGACGGGCTCGGGGACGTGGGACCAGGTGGCGGGGTCGAGCCAGGTTTGGGCGGAGAGAGCGGGGGACAACAGGGCGATGGCAAGAAGGACGTGGCGCATTGGGACCTCGTGAGAGCAACGGCAAACGCAAAGTTCGCCGTGTGCGCGGAGTTCACGCAGAGTTGAACTAGAAGGTTAGGTGCCAGATGAAGTTCAGGGTACTGGTGGGTTGATCGGTGGTAATGACGAGGCGTTCGCCGCGCGGTTCAGGGGTCCCTTTATCGACCGAGCCCGGCCGGCCCGGTCCCATGACGATGTTGCTCTCGGTGACGGCGGTGGACGGAGCGGAAGGGTTGTCGGTGATGAGGAGAGTTGCGGCACCGACCGTCGTTGCATGCATCGTTGAAAATGCGGTAGTGAAAGTAGAGTCGGTGTGGAGGACTTCGGAGAAGTGGTGCGGCGCGGAGGTTTCGATTGTGTCGGAGACTTCGAGGACGCCTGGCTTGGTGAGTTGGATGTGGCGGGTGAATCGCGTTAGGCCGAGTGCGGGAGCGTAGGCAGCAGCGGCTTCGCCGGTGATGTCGAAGCCAGTCTTCGTGAAGCTGGCTGAGGTGATGCGGATGTGGTCGAGCTGCGCCGGGTCCATGCCCGCCCAGGCGTCGTGGCCGCCTTCGTTGCCCTGCCCTTTTCCGTCGACCAGCAGCGTGTTGTGCTCGACGGTTTTCGGCACGCCCGCGTAGCCGGAGTCGCCCGTCAGGTACTGGCCGTGCGCGAAGAGAATGAAGCTGGCGACGTCGGGATGGACGTGGCCCTGCTCGGTGTGGAAGTCGGGATACTTCGTCACTTCAGCCAGGGTGTGGTGGCCTTCGGGCGGACCGCATTTGAAGGCGACGGCTGTGGCATCGGCGTTCCACGATGAGCGCCAGAAGGCGACGTCGTGGTCGGGGAAACGATGCCACGGCGGCACCGCGGTGATGGGCTGCGAGGCGAGCGCGGGGTCGTGCCAGACGAGCGTCCACCACGGCTCCTGGCCGGTGTGGCCGAGGGATTTCATCCAGTCGGCTACGCCCTGAATTTCGGAGGAGTGGAACTCGCGCGCCAGATCGTAGAGCATGTTGTAGTTCGACTCGAAGTGCCCACCGGGGTGCGAACGTTCGTAGTCCTCACCCTGTTTGGCGCGGGTGATGGGGCCGTCGAAGACATCGCCGAAGTCGAACATCGACTGCCCGCCCGGCAGCAGCGCGTACGCGGCGTACAGGTGCGCGAGGCGCAGGCCGGGCTGGTTGAAGAGGTCTTCGCCGGTGGCGTGTTTCTGTGCGTCGAGGTAGTGAATGAGCCACGGCGTCGCGAAAATCCAATACTCGTAGCCCTCGTAGTAGTAGCCGTCGCGCGAATACGTTTCGAGCACGCGGCTGTAGATTGCGCGAGAGAGTGCAGCCCACTGCGTCGCTTCCGGGACCTCTCCGTAGACGGCGTAGGCCGCGACCGCGAGGCCCGCCATCGGAATGAAGGTATGGTTCTGCGAGTAGGCGTACGCGCGACCCGGCTTGGGCGCGAAGTAGGCGTACATCAGGTGGCCGTGGCGGGCTATACACGCGCGATAGCGATCGCGGTCCGCAGGAGCGAGGTCGTTGTAGAGCAGGTCGTAGGCGACGCCCATGCCGTAGAGCAGATGGGCGGCGGCGAGGTCGGTGTTGGGCTTCGAAAAGGCGTATCCCCAGACGTCGTAGCTGACGGCCGCGTCCATGTAGCGTTTTGTGGCCGCGAGGATTTTGGGGGCTTGCGCGGAGTTGCGTTCCATCTGAAAGGCGAACGCGCCCTCGGCGATGGCGAAGGCGACGTCGTTCTGGGCGCGGCGCGCTTCGGCGGGAGGCGGCGGAGGACCGCCGGCAAAGACGCGGAGGTGGGCGAGGTCGGCGCGCCACTCGGCCGCGGCTGGGCCGTGGAGTTTGGTGCGGAGGGCATCGAGTTCGGAGGCTGTGAAGTAGACGCGGGGATGCACCCCGGCGAGTTCGGGACGGACGCTGGAGTGCAGCGATTTCATCTCCGCGAGCAGCGGCGTGCCCTTTACTTTGCCGTGCGAATCGGCGGGGCCGAGGGACTCGTTGGCAGCCTGCGCGGCGGCTGCCAGGGTGACGAGAGCGGCGAGGGCAAACGTGGCGGCGGCGCGATGTGTTATCGTTAGCACCCAGAGAAGGTAACACACCGGAACATGCCCGCGAAAGAGATTTCTATAGCCCGCGTCAGACCGGCCGGCGCAAGCCCCATTCCCGGGCTGCGCTGGATCATCCTCGGGCTCATTTTTCTGGTCACCTGCATCAACTACATCGACCGCTCGTCGATCGGCCTGCTGGTCACGCGCTTCGGTCCCGACATCCACATTACGACCACGCAGTACGGCTACATTTCGAGCCTGCTGCTGCTGGCGTACACCATCAGCCAGAGCGTCAGCGGGCGGCTCTACGACCGGTTCGGCGCGCGCATCGGCTTCAGCGTTTCGATCGTCGTGTGGTGCATCGCGGCGATGGCGCACTCGTTTATGACCGGCGCCATCAGCTTCGCCGTGTGCTCGTTTTTCCTTGGCCTGGGCGAAGCGGGCAACTGGCCCGGCGCGGCCAAGGTGATCGCCGAATGGTTTCCGCAGCGCGAGCGCGCGGTGGGGATGGCGATCTTCAACGGCGGCGCGTCGATGGGCGCGGTGATCGCTCCGCTGCTGGTTGCCGGATTTCTGGAGCCACACTTCGGCTGGCGGAAGACGTTCCTCATCATCGGTGCACTGGGGTTCGTCTGGCTCGCGGCGTGGCTGGCGATCTATCGGCCGCTGTTTCAGCATCCGCGGCTGTCGGTCGAGGAGCGTCTGCTCATTCGCGAGGACCAGCCCGATGTCACGGTCGAGGATGTAAAACCGGCGTCGCTGCGGACGCTGCTTTCGCTGCGGCAGACGTGGGGGATACTGCTGGCGCGCTTCTGCGTCGATCCGGTGTGGTGGCTCTACATGCTGTGGCTGCCGACGTA
>DASRLB010000391.1:0-3936 GCA_035648695.1 Acidobacteriaceae bacterium
TAAGTCACCCGTACTGGGAAGGTTTGGAGGTGTATCAATCTTGGCAGAGGTTCGAGTGCAAGAAGGCGAACCCCTTGAAAATGCGCTGCGCCGGTTTAAACGCAAGGTGCAGACCGAAGACATTATCAAGGAGGTCAAGCGCCACTCTTTCTACCTGAAACCGGGCGAAAAGAAGCGCGTGAAGGAAGCGTTGGCACGCAAGCGCAATCGCAAGAAGATCCGCAAGGAGCAGGACTAGCTCCTGTTGAGCTTCGCGATTTGGAAATAATAATTAGCGGAGGAGAGGGTGTTAAGCCCTCTCCTTCGCGCACGATATGAAGCAACCCTGTATAAAGGGTGCTCACACAGAAAACCGGGCCCGTTTGTTCTGTAGTAGCAGTACAGGCTTGAATACGCTATGCGGAAGTCGAGACTATGAAGATACCGCTTGACGTTTCATCCTTATCCCGCACTGTGGGAGAGGGCTCAATGGACTTCGCTGATAGACTCCTAAAATGTTCCGACTGCGGCACTGAATTCGTTTTTACTGCCGGCGAGCAACTGTTTTTCTTCGACAAGCAGTTCAAGAACGATCCCAAACGCTGCAAACTATGCAAGGCCAAACGGGCCGATATGGGCAAGGCGAGTGGCGCTAACGCGGCTTCAGCACTGCCTTTGTCCCGCACCGAGACCCGCACGCAGTGTTCCGCTTGCGGCATTGAGACGACGGTGCCGTTCAAGCCGACGCAGGGGCGTCCGGTGCTTTGCCGCCAATGTTTCCAACTGAAGCGCGTGCCGTCGGCGGTTGCCGCGGTGGCGACGATGGACTCTCCCGCGGGCCAGATTGCGGTCGCGGCCGAGGCGTTGGCCGCCGCGAACTTCGGCGAAGTGATGCCGATGCATGGCGATGCGGCTCCGGCGGAATCTTCGGCGGCGACGGTGGAGATGATCGCGGAGGCGATGGGCGAGCCTGGCGGCGCGCCGGGAGCGGAGCTGGTTGCCGCGGAAGTCGCCGACGCGTAGGCTTTGCTTTAGTACATGCATCCCGCAGCCATACCTGAAGACGATAATTTGGTGCGCGGCAGACGTGTGCTCGGAGACTTCGAGCTGACGTTCTGCAGCGACGGGACGTACCTGCTGGACGGCGGGGCTATGTTTGGCGTCGTGCCCAAAACGCTGTGGGCCAGACGCTCGCGGCCCGATGCGGAGAACCGCATCCTGCTGGGCCTGAATACGACGGTGGTGCGGACCGGCGAGCACGTCGTGGTGATCGAGACGGGGATCGGGAACAAGCAACCGGAAAAAATGCGTGAGATTCACGGCAACCAGGAACTGCTGCCCGCGTCGCTGGCGGCGGCGGGGGTCGGCGTCGAAGAAGTGACGCATGTGATCAACACGCACCTGCACTTCGACCACTGCGGCTGGAATACGACGCTGCATGAGGACGGGTCGGTGACGCCGACGTTTCCGCATGCGCGCTACTTTGCGGCGGCGGGCGAACTGGCGCATGGACGGCTGCAACTGGAACGCGACCGCGTGAGTTATCTGTCGCCGAATTATGACCCGCTGATTGCGAGCGGGCAGTTGACGCTGCTGGATCCGGGAGGCGTCGGCAGGTATTTGCTGGATGATCCGGAACTCGCGACGCCGTCAGGATGCCGGCCGGCACCGATCCAGACGGCGAAGGAGATTGTGCCGGGGATTACGGTCGAACGATTTCCGGGGCACACGGCGAACATGCTGGCGGTGCATATCGAGTCGGGCGGCGAGCATGCCTGCTATATCGGCGACCTGATTCCGACGCACCATCACCTGGACCCGGCGTGGGTGATGGGGTACGACCTCGATCCGCTGCGGTGCATTGCCGAGCGCAGGCGATTTTATGCGCGGGCGATCCCGGAGCGCTGGCTGGTGCTTTTTACGCACGATCACCAGATGCCGGCGGCGTATGTGGAATGGAATGACAGGGGAAAGCCGGTTATTGCGGCTTCGGACGGCTGAGGAGGTGGGAAGCGAATGCGCCGAGACTGGAGCGAAGGGCCTGGAAGCGCTTGAGGAATTTTCCGGTGCGCGAAGCGTGGGGCATCATGACGACACCGTAGGAGCGGGCCCGTTCCAACTCCGCCTTGTTGTTGGCGTTCAGACGGTCGGCCTTGCGGGCGAGTTCGTCTTCCATCTGCTGGACGATGCGGTGGGCGTTGTCCTGGGTATCGCGTGCGAGGGCGTCCTGCGCGCGGGGCGCGAAGGCGTTGCGAACGGGGAATTGTAGAACGCGGCGAGCCACGGGACTCCTTCTGTTTGTGATGCACCAGGCTGTGTTAAGGTTCACACGTCCACAGTCTTTGAAACTATCCCTCCGCGGTCGACGTTGCGAGTAGAGAAGTGGGACGCCGTCTACAACCTTAGTGGGAGGTTAACAGGCGGGCATCGTAAAATCAGGATATGCCGATCGATCTGAATGCGCCCCTCTCCGTCTCCGACCCTGAAATCGCCGAACAGATTGAAAACGAGGTGGTGCGCCAGCACGAAGGCCTCGAAATGATTGCGTCGGAAAACTTTGTTTCGCGCGCGGTGCTGGAAGCCGCGGGCACGGTGTTCACCAACAAGTACGCCGAGGGCTATCCCGGCAAACGGTATTACGGCGGCTGCGAGTATGCAGACGTGGTGGAGAACCTGGCGCGGGAGCGCGTGAAGCGGCTGTTTGGCGCGGAACACGCGAATGTGCAGCCGCACTCCGGCTCGCAGGCGAATGCGTCGGCGTATATGACGCTGATTCAGCCGGGCGATACGATTTTGGGGCTCGACCTGGCGCACGGCGGGCATTTGACGCATGGGCACAAGCTGAATTTTTCCGGCAAGCTGTATAACGTTGCGGGGTATAAAGTTCGGCAGGACACTGAGACCATCGACTACGACCAGCTTGAAGAGCAGGCTGTCGAAGTGAAGCCGAAGATGATTATCGGCGGCGGTTCGGCGTATCCGCGGCAGTTCGATTTTGCGCGGATGCGGCAGATCGCGGACAAGGTCGGGGCGTATTTTCTGGTGGATATGGCGCACTTTGCGGGGCTGGTTGCGGGCGGGGCGCATCCGTCTCCGGTGCCGCACGCGCACGTCGTTACGTCGACTACACACAAGACTTTGCGCGGGCCGCGGGCGGGGTTGATTCTGTGTACGCAGGAGCTCGCGGCGGGGATCGACCGCAGCGTGTTTCCGGGCCAGCAGGGCGGGCCGTTGATGCATGTGATCGCGGCGAAGGCGGTCGCGTTTGGCGAGGCGTTGCAGCCGGAGTTCGCCGCCTATGCGAAGCAGACGATTGCCAACGCGAAGGCCCTGGGAGAGGCGATGCAGGCGGAGGGCTATCGCATCATTTCGGGGGGTACGGACACGCATTTGATCCTGGTGGATGTGTTTGCGAAGGGGATACTCGGGTCGGAGGCGGAGCATGCGCTAGGCGAGGCTGGGATTACGGTCAACAAGAATGCGATCCCGTTCGACACGAACCCGCCGATGAAGCCAAGCGGCATTCGGCTGGGCACTCCCGCTCTGACGACGCGCGGCATGGGCGAGGACGAGATGCGGACGATCGCGGCATGGATCGCGGAGGCGCTGGAGCATCGTGCGGATGCGGCGCGGCTGGCGAAGATTCGCGGGCAGGTGGGCGAGCTGGCGGAGCGGTTTCCGCTGTATGGGTGGTTGCGGGCATAGGGAGAGCGGATGTATGTTCCATTGAACTCGAAGGCGTCCATGCGCGACGACTCAGCTGTGACTGACGCACTGGCTCCGCGAAAGCTTACGCACGAACATGCGCGGATGGAGCAGCGCCTTTATTGGAGCGGAAAGAGCATGTCCGAAAGGCTGGCCGCTGCAACCGAACTCACCAAGCGCCTGTACCGGATGCGGGGGATAGACCTGGATGAACGAAAAGCAGATTTCACTCCTGGCCGCGTTCGTCGCCGC
>DASRLB010000392.1:0-6185 GCA_035648695.1 Acidobacteriaceae bacterium
CTTCCCCACCCACCCCCGCCTCGTCCGCCTCGCCTTGGGTGCGCCGAGTCGGGCGCGCATCCTGCGATAGAAGTTGGCCCAGCCAGGACTGGCTGCGGCAGAGCGCCCGGGCGGCCACATCCAAAATCGTGTCAAGCCCCCCAGCCTGTGCAAAACTCCCAAACCCCGCATGAACACTGGCAAAACTAATTCTAGAAAACGTGCATGAATTACCGCTCAACTCTGTACAATTAAATCAGCACTCAAAACTCACAACTCAAAACTGAACAGGACCATTCAGACGCCAACCGCGCCCTGGATCTCTACGCTCAATAGCTCTGAGCTCTAAGCTCTCCAAAACCATCGCTCCTCAACCCTCGCACCCGAACAGAAAGGCCACAACCCGCACCTGGCGACTGGCAACCGCTAGCTGGAACTGGAAGCTGAAAATTAACCCCGCAACCGCCAACCCGGCCCCTAACTCCTTACGTAGGCATATTTTGCACCGAAGTCATTTAGAATGAAATATTTGGGGAGACACCGCGCCCTGGAACCCAGCATTCTAAAGCACTTACTCCCGGGCAATAGAAAAGGAGGGAGGGGGAGGGGGGTGCCCGTCTGCGGTCCAGCGTAACGCCCGCGCAATCCGATCTCGTCTCCTGAAGTATCGTAGGAGCAGAACGTTTCCGTCCCCCAACTGGACCAGCTTCTCAAAGGAGGAAAGCGGTTGAAGATCCTTGGATTGCACCGCCTCGATCGCCGATCCGACCGCCTCGCGATCAACCTCCTCGCGGTCGTTCTCCCGGTCCTGTCCTCGATCGTCACGGACCGCATTGGCTTCCTGCACCACACGCCCTTCGCTCTGCATGTGCTTTGCATCATCTTCGTTGCGATGATCGGAGGCCTCTGGCCCGCCGTAGTCGCGGTCCTGTTCTCCATCGTCTCCAGCTACTACTTGGTCATCGACGCCGCGGGCCTGCATGAGCCCTTCTGGGTCACCGCCCTCCGCTGCGGCGTGCTCATGGTCATCGGCATCTTCGTCGCCGTGATGAACAGCAGCCGCCGCCGCGCCCTCACGGCGCTGCAAGACCGCACCGGGGAGCTCATCCTCTCGCAGCAGGGCAGCCGCTGCGCCTCCTGGCGCTACGAACCGGGCGACAAGCCCCGCTGGCAGCGCGGCGGCTTCGAGGTCTTCGGCATCCCCTTCGACCAGCTCGAGGCCATGCCTTCCCTGGTCCCGCTCGTGCACCCCGACGACCAGGCCCGCTACAGCGCCGCCATGGCTGAAGCCATCGAAAAAAAAGGCCCGTTCCACATTGAGTACCGTGTCCTGTTCCCCAACGGCGACGTCCACTGGAACGAGGCCCGCGGCGCTCCCGTCGCCCCGGGGGTCGCCATCTGGCGCGGCGTGACCTTCGACGTCTCCGAGCGCAAGCTCGCCGAGAACGCTCTGCTGCGCTCGGAAAAACTCGCCGCCATGGGTCGCCTCGCGTCCACCGTCGCGCACGAGATCAACAACCCGCTCGAAGCGGTCACCAACCTTCTCTATCTCGCCCGCACCAGCCTCTCGCACAGCGACGACAGCCAGGCCTACCTCGCCTCCGCGGAGGCCGAGCTTGCCCGCCTCGCCGACATCACCCGCCTCACTCTCGGCTTCGTCCGCAACACCGCCAGTTCCAGCAACATCGACCCGTCAACGACCATCGACGAAGTCCTGTCGATCTTCCGCCATCGCTTCGAGCTCAAACGCATACAGGTCGCCCGCTCCTGCCAGGGCGGCCTCCTGATCCACATCGCCCCGCACGAGTTCCGCCAGATCGTCACCAACATCATCTCCAACGCCGCCGACGCGCTCCCCGACTCCGGCGCCGTCCTCTCCATCAAGGTCCGCCAGGAAAACAGCACGGCCGTCATCCAGATCGAGGACAACGGGCACGGCATCTCGGACGCCGACATCCGCCGCATCTTCGAGCCCTTCTTCAGCACCAAACCGGACGTCGGGACCGGCATCGGCCTATGGGTCACGCGCGAGCTGGTCGAGAAAAGCGGCGGGACGATCTCCGTCCGCAGCGGCGACCTCCCCAACGGCATAAAGACCTGCTTCCGCGTCGAATTCCCCCTTGCCGGCGAAACCTCACCGGCAACTGGCAACTGAAAACCCACAACCCTACGCCATCGACCGCCGCTGCAACACCTGCGTCGTCAGATAAGGCACCGTAAAGTAGAACGTCGCGCCCTTCCCCACCGAACTCTCCGCCCAGATCTTCCCTCCATGCCGGCTGATGACCCTCTGCACCGTTGCCAGCCCGACCCCGGTCCCCGGAAAATCGCTCTGCACATGCAGCCGCTGAAAAGGCTGAAACAGCCGGTCCGCATACATCGGATCGAACCCCGCGCCGTTGTCGCGCACAAAGAAGACCGTCTCCCCACTCATTTCACCGGAGCCAAACTCGATCATCGCGCGCGGCAGCTTCGACGTATATTTCCACCCATTGCCCAGCAGGTTTTCCATCACCACGCACATCAACCCGGAGTCCGCCAGCACCGACGCCCCCGGCGCGATCGTCACCTCCACTTTGCGTTCCGGCTCCGCTTTTTCCAAACCCTCGACGATCGACCGCGCCATCGCGCTCAGGTCGATCATCTCCCGCCGAAACTCCTGCCGGCTCGAACGCGATAGGTTCAGGAGATCGTGGATCAGCACCGACATCTTCCGCGTCCCGAGCAGTAGCTGCTCCAGAAAGCCGCGGCCCTCTTCGTCCAGGCATTCGCTATAGGTGTCCTTCAGCAGGAACCCTATGTTGCCGATCGTATCCAGCGGCCCGCGCAGATCGTGCGCCACCGTATAGGCAAACGCCTCCAACTCGCGGTTCGCCGCACTCAGCTCCGACGTCCTCTGCTGCACGCGTTCTTCGAGCACAGCGCGGCCCTTCTCGAGCTCCTTGTCGCGCTCCTGAATGTCGTCCAGCATTTCGTTGAACGACTTCACCAGCAGTGCCAGCTCATCGTCCCGCTCCGGCGCCTTGGCCCGCACCGTGTAGTCCTTCTCGTCGCGCACGATCTGCGCGGTCCGCGCCAGCCCGATCAACGGCTCGGTCAACATGCTGCGGAACGTCGAGGTCAGAAGCAGGGCGATCATCATGCACAGCAGCAGCACCAGCGCCGCGATCATCGCATAGTGCCGCGTCCGTTGGCCCAGCGGCTGCGGCTTCGCCAGGATATAGATCGTCCCCACCCGTTCTCCCTGTTGCAGGATCGCGCTCCCATACAGCAGTTCGTTTCCTTCCTTCCAATGCGCGTCGTCGGCGCCCTTCGGCATCGGCTCGATCTGCATCGGAGGCGCCCCGGCGTCCCGCTGATAGCTCGCAAAGGGCAGGCCATCCCGGCCCACCACTACTGCCGAAACCACCTCCGGCGACTCCTTCAACGCCGACAGCGTCGCCGTCGCGCTCTGTTTGTCGTCGAAGTCCAGCGCAGCCACGGTATTCGCGCCGATCAACTGCGCCTCGGTCTGCTGCGTATGCAGCAAGTCCCGCTCGAAGGCCACCGTGTCGTACGCCAGGAACGACGCGAACGCCAGCAGCAGCGCGCTTCCGCTGACAAACACATTCATCAGCTTGAGCCGCGCCGAAATCGAATTCACTTTCCCGAAGGGCCGCATCATTGGGCCCTCCATTGCGGCCCGCCGCTCACTGCCAGCGCCACCTTCAACAACTCCGAACTCAACCCCAGGCCCGCTTTGGTCACCGCATCGAGCCCCACCGAAAACCGCACATGCCTGGCTTGCGTCTCGAACTCGATCATCCCGCCGCGCTCCACGAAATGCGGCACATCGCTGACCGTCAGCACGGGATATCCCGCCAGGTCGACCAAGTCCTCCTTCAGCCGGTCGGCTTCCGACCCGCTGATAAACACGATCGCGCACCGCCGCGCCGCAACCGCGCTATTCACATGAATCGTATGTTCGGGCAAGCCGTTCAGTTGTTCATTCGCGGTCAGCTTGTCCAGCGCGCCGCCAAAGTCGTCATGTCCCAGAACGCAGATGTCGAAGCTCTGACGCGGCGTGTCCGGCTGCCGCAGGAACTTTCCAAAATTGAAAAGATAAGCCGCCTTGACGTCATAGTCCGTCGGCTTCTGCGCCTGCAAACCGGCCGGCAACAGCATCGCAGTCGCAACAAGACAAACCGCGCTCCGGAAAGTAGATCTCCGCCGCGCGCTCTCCACCCGTCCTATCGCTTCGACGTCCATACCAGCTTCCCAAACACGCTCCGCCGAATGCCCAGCGTCGGGACCTGCCCGTCCCCCGAGCCGAACTCCTGATGCCCTTCGTCCATCAAATCCCGCCCGTTCACCGACAAATCGATGCCGCCCCGATGCCAGCCCAGCCGAAGGTCCGCGGTCGTATATTGGGCCACCGTCTGCGCCGGCAGCGAGCCGTAGTGCCGCAGGCTCTGGTCGAACTCGAACGCCTTCCCCAGATCGATCCGCGACTGCACGGCAATCATATTCAGCGGCGTCGAGCCCTTATACCCCGACACGCTCGCCGGATCGCTGAACCCCGGCCGCGACATCAGGTTATACCGCAGCAGCGAATAGGCCCCGCCCAGCCGCCACCGCGAAGTCACCTTCCAGTCCGGAGCAATCTCAATCCCGCGCGTGCTCCCCTGCACCGTATTTCCATACAGGATCGTATACGCCGATTCATTCACCACCGGATCGTTCTCGATCACCGCCGGCAGCAAACCCTGCAGCTGTTTGTACTCGTTAAAGAAACCCGCCACATCGATATAGAAATTGCTCGTAATCAGTTGCCGATAGCCAGCTTCGTACCCCAGCAGCGTCTCCGGCTCAAAATGCTTGTTTCCACCCACCAGCAGTTCCAGCGTCGGTGTGATCGGCGCCGTCAACCGGAAGTCTTCCTCCAGTTGCGAGGGAATCCGCACCGCCCGGCTGATCGAAGCCCACACCGTCCGGTGTTCGCTGGCGCGAAAAAGCAGTCGCCCCGAAGGCTGCACTTCCCACCCGGTAAAAGGATTGTGCTCTTCCTTCAGTCCCAGTATGAGCGAAAGCCGCTTCGGCACAACCTTGATCTCATCCTGCGCGTACAGGCTGTAGAGCAGGTAGTTCTGATCGTTCGGCAGAAAATTTACGCCCGCCTCGTGCTGCGTAAATTGCGTCGGATTGCTTCTGTAGTTCACGCCGCCAACCAGCGTGTTCCGAGAGCCGGCCTGTACCTTCACCACGCCATCCAGGTTGAATGTAACCTGCCGAATTCCCCCAACCAGCCCTTCGCGATTGGTCCTGTCGACGTAACCCTGCACATAGAAGTTGGAGCCATTCTGAAAGTCGCGCGACCACCGGCCCAGCACATCGCCGCCGGACACCGGGTCTTCCGTATCGGCCGTCCCCACCCGCCGCGGCGTCGTTCCCCGATAAATATCCCCCTGCACGGTCAGCGTTTGGTCCTTGCCGCCGGTCCAGTCGGTGCGAAAGCCGCCGCGCATCATGTGCCATGCGTCGTAGTTGTCGCCGTCCGGATGGCTCTCCGGCCCGCGCAGAAATCCCTTCCCGAAAATCCGGTACGCAAAGTCCTTGCCGGCATTCCCGCCCCACCGCGCCTCCCCGTTGTAGAGTTCCAGGTTCCCGGCAATCGTAGACGACAGCGCGCCGCGCGTCGCGTCGCTCTTCTTGGTAATGATGTTGATGACGCCGTTGACCGCGTTCTCTCCCCAAACCGTTCCACCCGGCCCCCGTATTACCTCGATCCGGTCGATGTCCTCCAGCACCAGGTCCTGCACCTGCCAGTAAACCCCGCCAAACAGAGGCGTATACACGCTGCGTCCGTCGATCAGGACCAGCAGAGACTTTGAAAAATTGCTGGTAAACCCGCGCACCCCCACTGCCCACTGGTTCGAGTTCACCGTTCCGACAAATACCCCCGGCAGCATCCGAATCAACTCCGGAATATTGGTGGCGCCCAGCCGCCGTATGTCCTCCTGCGTCAACACGGAAATCGCCGCCGGGGTCCGCCAAACCTGTTCCGGCTCTTTGCTCTGCGTCGTCACCTCGATGTTGCCCAGTTCCTCCAGGCTCATCGTCTTGATCGACTGCCCCCGCGCCGCCGGCCCCCACCCACAGCAAACCAGCAACGCCGCCCCGATCCCAACCACCCGCCGCCGTCGGCGCACCCTCGCCCACGCGAGAAC
>DASRLB010000393.1:0-10451 GCA_035648695.1 Acidobacteriaceae bacterium
CGCCCCGGTGAACTACGGCGGTATCGGCGTGGTGATCGGCCACGAGATGACGCACGGCTTCGACGACCAGGGATCGCAGTACGATGCCAACGGCAACCAGCGCAACTGGTTTGCCGCGGACGACCTGAAGAAGTTCAAGGCGCGCAGCGAGTGCTACGCGAAGGAGTATGACGGCTTCGAGGTGGCTCCGGGGCAGGACCTGAACGGCCACCTGACGCTGGGCGAGAACTCCGCCGATAACGCCGGCATCCGCATAGCGTACCAAGCGTTGATGAAGACCGTCGCCGACGAGGGCGTGGCGAAGGCGGAGCCGGGTTACGTCGATGGCAAGCGCGACGGCTACACGGCGGACCAGCGGTTCTTCCTCGGCTTTGCGCAGATCTGGTGCGGCTCGATGACGCCGGAGGCTGCCATCAACCAGGCGAAGACCAACCCGCACTCCACCGGCGAATGGCGCGTCAAGGGCACCGTGCAGAACTTCGACCAGTTCGGCAAGGCGTTCGGCTGCCACGTCGGTCAACCGATGATGCCCGCATCGGGCGGCTGCCGCACCTGGTAAATCGCATTGTGAACACAAAAAGGCCCGGGCCTCGGCTCGGGGCTTTTTGTGTTTGCGTGCCTTGTTCCTACACGGTCGGCGTCATGATTTACCATGATCGCCAATCGAAAATCCAAAATTCACACGAGGGTAAAGACGCGATGAGTGAACTAGTAACGCCGGAGTCCATTCTTCAGGTAGGCCTCGGATTCTGGCCCTCCAAAGTTCTTCTCAGCGCAGTCGAGATGGAGATCTTCACCGACCTCGCTAAAGGTCCACAAGCGCTGGAGAGTTTGCAGGAAAGGCAGGGCCTGCATCCGCGCGCGGCGCGCGATTTTCTCGACACCCTCGTCGCGCTCGGATTTCTGCTGCGCGCGAACGGAGAATATTCCAACACCGCGGCCACGGACGCCTTCCTCGATAAACACAAGCCCGCTTACATCGGGGGCATCCTGGAAATGGCGAACCAGCGCCTCTACGGCTTCTGGAACCACCTCACCGAAGCCCTGCGCACGGGCCTGCCGCAGAACGAAGCCCGCAGCGGGGGCGCGGCATTTTTCGAGGCCCTCTACTCCGACCCGGCGCGCCTCAAGAACTTTCTGCAGGCGATGACGGGCCTCAGCCACGGCGCGAATATGGTCATCGCCGCGAAGTTTCCGTGGGCTGATTACAAAACGTTCACCGACGTCGGCCCCGCGCAGGGCGACCTTGCGGTGCAAATCGCGCTGGCCAATCCGCATCTGTCGGGCGTCGGTTTCGACCTGCCGGTAGTTGCGCCGATTTTTGAAGAGTACGTCGAGCAGAACGGAGTTTCCGGCCGCGTAAGTTTCGCCGCGGGCAGCTTTCTCGACCAGCCGCTGCCCAGGGCCGACGTCATCCTGATGGGCCACATCCTGCACGACTGGGGCCTCGACGACAAGCGCATGCTGATCCGCAAGGCGTACGAAGCCCTGCCCGAGGGCGGCGCCGTCATCATCTACGAAGGCATCATCGACGACGACCGCTCCAAAAACGCCTTCGGGCTGATGATGAGCCTCAACATGCTGATCGAAACACCCGCGGGCTTCGACTACAGCGGCGCCGACTGCCAGGGCTGGCTCCGGGAAGCCGGCTTCCGTGAGACGCGCGTCGAGCACCTCGTCGGCCCGGACTCGATGGTGATAGGCATTCGTTAGCTGCGCTGCTCAGTGGGCAGAATTCCTGCCACATCGATTCGACATGTCGCCGGCCATCTTGTCCGCCACCCGCGATTCAAAGTGGAAAGGAAGCTCCGACTCGATTCGGACCAGACCGCCGCCGCAATGCGTCTTACAGCCAAATTCCGCCCCGGTGCGGTAAACTGAGAGTGACGCGCTTTTCGCGGATTTATCCCACAGACAACTCCAGCGCCTATGGGCCCGTCCAGATAGGAAACCCCTCTTCAGTGAGTAACACAGGTACTGCCCAAGCCATTCGCAACATCGCCATCATCGCCCACGTCGACCACGGCAAGACCACGCTGGTGGACGCCATGCTGCGCCAGTCCGGCACCTTCCGCGCCAACGAAGCCGTCACCGAACGCGTCATGGACTCCAACGACCTCGAGCGCGAACGCGGCATCACCATCCTCTCGAAAAATACCGCCATCCAGTACCACGACTCGAAGATCAACATCGTCGACACGCCCGGCCACGCCGACTTTGGCGGCGAAGTCGAGCGCGCGCTGAAGATGGTCGACGGCATCCTCCTGCTGGTCGATGCCTCCGAAGGCCCGCTGCCGCAGACGCGCTATGTGCTGTCGAAGGCGCTCGAAGCCAAGCTGACGCCCATCGTCGTCATCAACAAGATCGACCGCCCCGACGCGCGTCCGCAGGAAGTGCTGAACGAGGTCTACGACCTCTTCATCGACCTCGACGCCGATGAGTCGATACTCGAATTCCCCGTCATCTACACCAACGGCAAACTCGGCACCGCGACCATGGACATCAACGTCCCCGGCACCGACCTGCAGCCTCTCTTCGAGCTTATCTTCAAGACGATCCCCGCGGCCACCGGCACTTCCGACGGCGACCTGCAAATCCTCGTCACCAACCTCGACTACTCCGACTACCTCGGCCGCCTCGCCATCGCGCGCGTCTTCAACGGCACGCTGCGCATCGGCCAGGAAGTGAACCTGTCGAAGGTGGACGGCACGCTACAAGTGGTCAAGGTGACCAAGCTCTTCACCTTCAACGGCCTCAAGCGCACAGATACCACCGAGACCGAAGTGGGCGACATCATCGCCGTCGCCGGCATCCCCGGCATCACCATCGGCGAGAGCTTCTGCGCGCTCGAAGACCCCAAACCGCTGCCGCTCATCACTATCGACGAGCCGACGATTGCCATCGTGTTCTCCGTCAACAACGGTCCGTTCGCGGGCCGCGAAGGCAAGCTCGTCACCTCGCGCAATATCAAGGAGCGCCTCGAAAAAGAGCTGCTGACGAACGTCTCCATCCGCGTCGAAGACACGGGCACACCGGACAACTTCAAGGTGCTCGGCCGCGGCGAGTTGCAGCTTTCCGTGCTGATCGAAATGATGCGCCGCGAAGGCTTCGAGATGATGGTGTCGCGACCAGAGATCGTCACCAAGCGCATCAACGATGAGCTGATGGAGCCCTCCGAGTTGCTGTCGATCGATGTGCCGGAGGCGTTTGTCGGCACCGTGATCGAGAAGCTCGGCCCCAGAAAAGGCGAGATGAGCAAGATGGCCAACCACGGATCGGGGCGCGTAAGGATGGAGTTCAAGGTGCCTTCACGCGGCCTCATCGGGCTGCGCAACGAAATGCTCACCGAGACCCGCGGGACCATCGTGATGAACTCCATCGCCGGCCCCTACATTCCGTACACCGGCGAGATTCCGCAGCGGCCGTCGGGCGCTCTGATCTCCGACCGCCAGGGCGTCACGACGCTGTACGCGCTCGATGGAATCCAGGAACGCGGCGTGCTGTTCCTCGGTGACGGCGTGGAAGTCTACGAGGGCATGGTCATCGGCGAGCACTCGCGCGACAACGACCTCGACGTGAACTGCGTCCGTGAAAAGAAGCTGACCAACATGCGCGCTTCCGGCTCGGACGATGCCGTCCGCCTGGTGCCGTTCAAGGTGCTGACGCTGGAGCAGGCGATCGAGTTTATCGCGGATGATGAACTGGTCGAGGTTACCCCGAAGAGCCTGCGGATGCGCAAAAGGGTGCTCCAGTTCAACCGCCGGCCCAAGAAGTATCAGACCGTCGAATAAGGGCGCGTACTACGCAACAGGTAAAGCAGAATCCCCTTCTTCGGAAGGGGATTTTTGTCGCGCGCAAGAAACCTGTTGACAGCGGGGGATGAGCCTCCTAAGCTGCTGCTAACTAACGACCACCTGCATTGCTCGCCGTACACGGGCCCCCGCACCATCGCTGATTTCGCAAAGAGGCTGGAGGAAAGTTCCGTGGACGCGAATACCATACAGGCAACCGCCAAATTGCAATACATGAATATGACACAGCTCGTCGCCGCGATCACCGCGGTCGGCGCCCTTGGAACGGCCGCGTTCGGCGTGGTGGACGCGATCAAGGTGCTGCCGGGACTTCTTCCCAGCTCCGGCTTTCGCTTTATCAGGCGGCTGGTGGAGCTGCTTGCGCCATCGGCGCATGGGACGGTGCCGCGCGGGTCGGCGCTCACGCAGTCGGCAATCACGGAGTCGCTCCATGCCAACTGGATCAACGGCGTGGCGATCGCCGACCAGAAAAGCGCGGCCAAGACGTTCTTCAAGCTGCGGATGAATCCTGAGACCGCCGCCGACCTCGCGGCCATCACCGGCGTCGATGGAGATGCTCTGAAGACCGTCGCGGAGAAGCTGGCGACCGGCGCCGTGATGACGCCGGAAGACATGAACGTGTACGGCCGGTTCGATGTCCTGCTTTCGACGACCATCGATCGCGCCTATCAAAAGGCCGACCAGCAATACCGTACAACGGCGAAAATCGTGGCCGGCGGCGTCGCTGTCCTTCTCACCCTGATCGCGTCGGCGGCGCTGGGCCTGATTGGCCCGAACCTGGGCCGCACGGTCAATGAGCACAACATTCTGTTGGCGATCGTCGTGGGCCTTCTGGCCACGCCGCTGGCTCCCATTGCAAAGGACCTTACGACGGCACTGACCAGCGCGTCGGGCGCTGTGCAGGCGGTGAAGAAGTAGCCATGGACTGGTTTCTCGATCTCCGCGCGCATGGGCATGGCGGCCCCGTCGGCACCCTGAAGGTGGGCGACGGGACGAAGTTTTTCGACGATTTCAGCGACTTGTTTGCCGCGATTCGCGGCCGCGACGTCATCCTGATGGCGCATGGGTACAACGTGAACCGGTCGCACGGGACCCAGAGCCTGAACCAATGGAAGGCGCGCTTTCACGCCGGAGACAATTCCGTCTTCATCGGCATCCTGTGGCCGGGCGACTGCATTCTGCCGATCTTCATCGACTACGTGTGGGAAGGAAGCGAGGCGCAGAAGAGCGGCCAGTTGGTCGGCGAATTCGTTCAGGCCAACTTCGGCGCAGCCGCTTCGCTAACCTTCATTTCGCATTCGCTGGGAGCGCGCGTGGTGCTGGAGGCGATCGCAAGCCTCGCCGGCGATGCCAAGGTGCGCGAACTCATCCTGCTGGCCGCCGCGGTCGAAGACGATACCTTGCTGCACGAGTTCGCGGATGCCGCGGGCAAGGCGGCGCGCATCACGGCGGTCCACTCGATGGAAGACCATGTGCTGCAGATGGCGTATCCGGCGGGGAACCTGCTCGGCGGCCTGCTCGAACGCGGAGATCCGAATGTGAAAGCGGCGCTCGGCCGTGTCGGCGCCGCCGACCCTGTCGCGGCGAACATCGTCGTCGATCCAATGCTTCCCGTGTCGTGGAACTACGGCCATACCGACTATCTGTCGACCGATTCTCCCGGGACCGAGTATGAGCAACCGGTCAAAATCCCCGAGACCTACGGCGACCCTGAGCCACCTGAGACGCCCCCCGATATCGAGCAGCACAATCAGTGGAAGCCATGCTGGTCGCCCGCGTTCGCGACAACGCGGTGGATGCAGCCTCCGCGCAACTAAAGCGAATGCCGGGATGGCAATAGAACTCCTTGTACGTGCCGTGCTGGAGTAGCAGCGGGCTTTAAGCCCGCGGCAAAGGCCCACCGAGAGAATGGGCTTCAGCCCTGGCCCGCGAGAGAGGTTCTACATCCACGAGGAATCCGTTATAGCTCATTTGCGCTGTATGTCCAACCAATAGCGGCGCATAAATTGGTTGCGATCCCCGCTTCGGGTGTTGGGGAAAATCAACGATTGACGACCGTCGCGCGCCCAGCACCACGTATTGTTCCAAGTACATTCGAGGCGGTGCGGAATGAGGGACCGATCGTAATCGCCGAGACAACTCAGCCACTGGTTCTGCTTGCGACGCACGCCGCGAGCAGCGGCCTTCTTATCGTCGTGAGAACGCGGAATTCCTGTAACTGCCGCATAAGGCTTTCGGTAGGAACGCGACACATGTGCTCTCTCCTTGGCGAGCTAATGTGTCATGGCGACCTCTCCTAACCTTAGCAATTGACGCGATTCAAGCATACACTCCGAACGCTACGGCAGCTTGCCACCGATCGCATCTTCAAGCGGAATGTGGTTCAAATCCCTGAGAGCGCGATCAAGCTCAATGCGCCTTCAACCAGTTGCTCCTCGCGGCGATTTCAGTGGACCGCGCACATCAGGGCCTACTCCCAGTGTTCGCGCCAGACTTCGATCTCTGGCCATTCGACAAGTCATTATCGCCCGTCTGCGGGCTGGGGGCCGGATGGGCCCTTACCGTCGCCCCTTCGTAGACCTCATCGGTCACATTCGTGACAACCATGTCGCCGTCGCGCAGGCCCGACACCACCTCGATCGTCGGCCCATCGTGGCGGCCAAGCGTGACGGGGACCATATTCACCCGATTGCCCGCGACCGTGAAGACGACAGTCTGGCCGTTGCGCATGGCGATAGCGTTCACCGGGACCACCCACACGCCGCCCGCCCGGCCGCGTTTCACCACCGCCGTTTCAACTACCGGATCGGCCTTGGCGCGCTCCGCGGCATCTTGCCCGATCTCCTTATTGCGGGCGTGGAGCGGCAGCCAGCCGAGCGCGAAAATCACCAGCAAGAGCAGGACGGCGCCGCCCGCAAGGAGGTACGGCACCTTGCGATTCTTCGGCTGGGGGACGCGCTCAAAACCCGCACCCAGCTTGCCGCCTTCAGGCGGCCGATACTCGGCCTGCTCACGCGCCTCCGTTGGTGGCGGAAGCTCATGCGAGGGGTCGGGAAATTTGTTGAACTCGTCTGCCATTACGCGCCTCGGTTCATTCTCATCGCACGCTACGGCGCCGAACCCCCGGCCGCGGGGCTCGGCGCGCCGGTCCGGTTGAGCCAGCCGGCCACATAATCCAGAAACTCAGCCGACACCTTGCCGGGCTTCAGCACATCGGCGCCGTCGGATTCGCCCTCGATCGGCATATACAGATGGTTCAGTCCGGCAAACTCCCGCGCATCGCTGCCACGGGCCGCAGCCGCCGCCTTCAGCAAGTCAAAGTCCGCGTGGGTGGAGTTCACATCCTTTGTCCCGCGGGTCACCAGCGTGGGGACCGAGAGCGTGTGCATCGTCGCCACCGGGTCGCGCCGCAGCCAGTCGCGCCAATACGAAGCCGGCAGCGAAGCTCCCACGCCGATGCGGCGATCGTCCGGCACCTTCGGGTCGCGGGCCTGCGTCCAGACGTCGCTCCACATTTTGGCAATCGAAGCGATCTGCTCGGGCGAGGCACCCTGATTTTTACCGAACGTACGCACCTGCTCATCGATCGCCTGGTCGATCGGCCGGGCGACGCCGGACAGCAGCACCATCCCCGCTACCGATCCCCGCCGCTGCGACAGCCGCAGCGCAACCGTATCCGGCGCAAGCTGCGCGCCCAGCGAGTGCCCGACAAGAAACACGCGCGCCGGATCGACGCTGGGCAGCGTCTGCACAAAGGCCAGCGCCGACGCGGCATCGAGCACGACCTCATGGTCCAGATCGGCGTGCCGGTAGAAGTTGGCGATATCGACTTTGGGCCGGCGATCGTAGCGCAGCGTAGCAACCCCGCGCGCCGCCAGTCCCCAGGCCAATTGCTGAAAGAACTTATTGCCGCCGATGGTGGCGTCGCGGTCCTGCACCCCCGAGCCTTGCACAAGCACGGCAATCGGCGGCCGCGGCACAGGCTTTTCAGGGTGTTTTGGATCGGGCGGAGGCACGGGCGGCAAGGTGAGCGTGCCCGGAAGCGCAAGTCCATCGGCGGTGGCAAAACTGACCGCGCTCTCGGTCACTTCCGGGGCCTTGACCGTAGTGCGCGCATCCGCCCGCGCCTGGAGTTCGGCCGCAACCTGTTCCGGGGTGCGAGGCGATTGCGCGAACGCCGGGAGGGTGAGGCTGAGGAGCAAGGCGGCGCTGAGGAGGGGCTCCCAGGTCATGGGAACAGTTTATGCCTGTGCGATGGCGAAGCGGACGCTTGTGGCGTGTCCGGGAATTGCAAGAACGGCCTGCACCTTTCTTTTCGTTTCTGTATCTATTGCTGTTGAATGTGTATAGACTCTCGACATGTCGACCCTCAGAAAGTCTCTTCCGCTGTTGCTTTGCGCGCCTTTGCTACTGTGTGGCGCGGTTTCCGCGTCGGCCACGTCGTACACGTTCAACTTCAATTCCGATACGGCGGGCTCTACCAACTTTGTCGATTACAGCGGCCCGCTGGGCATCGGGGTCGGGGGAGCGGACACGGTTTGCGATTCTTTGGGAAACAATTTTGCATCGATTTCGGGCAACGCGGTGGCTACCGGAATTTGTGCTCCGGCCAGCGGGGGAGATCCCCAGGAAGGTGGAACGTTCGTTACTTTCTCGTCGCCGGTTTCGGGCGTCACGTTCGATTACGCGACGGATGGTTCGGGGCCGCTCGACGTCCTGTTCGGTTTGCTGGGGAATCCCGATCCCTCGGAGCTGTTCTTGTCTCCCACGCTGGGCACCGACGGAAACTACGAGGGGTCGGTCGATCTTTCCGCTTACGGGGCTATCGATGCCATCTTCTTCGAACTGGATGGATCCGGCCCGAACTACGCTTTCGACAACCTGAATGCGACGCCCGCGGTGCCGGAACCTTCATCCATCGCCCTGCTGGGCACAAGCGTGCTGGGGTTCGCGGGGCTGGTCCGTCGCCGCTTCAAAGCCTGAGTTTTTACCGCAAGCCAAACGCGAAACCCCACCGCCAAGGTGGGGTTTCGCATTGCGTTTCGCAGGGCTTACTTCTGCGCCTGCTCAAACCGCTTGTTGATCTCGTCCCAGTTCACGACGCTCCACCACGCCGCCAGATAGTCGGGGCGCTTGTTCTGATACTTCAGGTAGTAGGCGTGTTCCCAAACATCGTTGCCGAGGATCGGATACAGCCCATCCGAAAGCGGCGAATCCTGGTTCGGCTTGGTGACGATCTCCAGCTTGCCGCCCTTCCATACCAGGAAGCCCCAGCCGGAGCCAAACTGCTTGGCCGTCGCCTCGTTGAACTTCTTCTTGAAGTCCTCAAAGCTGCCGAAGTCCGTATCGATCTGCGCAGCGATATTGCCGCTGGGCGCGCCGCCGCCGCCGGGCTGCATGATCGTCCAGAACATGCTGTGGTTGACGTGGCCGCCGCCATTGTTGCGGACCACCGTACGCACATCGTCGGGAACGCTGGCCAGATCGGCAACCAATTCTTCGGGAGTCTTTTTGCCGAGTTCGGGATGCTTCTCCACCGCGCCATTCAGATTCGTGACGTAAGCCTGGTGGTGCTTGTCGTGGTGCAGCTTCATGGTCGCCTCGTCGATAGTGGGCTCGAGGGCGGCATAGTCGTAGGGAAGGGGAGGAAGTTCAAAAGCCACGATAGATCTCCTGTTCGTGCAAAGGTTTTGCGGTGGGCGAAATTGTCCGCGCGCTTAATTGGATGCACGACCAGCATATCGGATGACCGGACACCGTAAAATTTCGGGCTGCACACCACCCCCGGTCTGAGTTCTAATAGCGTGCATGAGCGCACTGAACGATTCATACCGCTGGCTGGACGACGATGGCCCGGCCTTCGGAGCCCCCGGCCTTGAGCCGCGCTGGACTTCGAGCAAGAAAGACGCGGTCGCCACCGCCTACGCCGCCTCCAGCCGCATCTGGTTCACCATCTCGCACGGCACGCTGAACGAGATCTACTACCCCACCATCGACCGTCCGCAGACGCGCGACATGGAGCTGCTCTTCACCGACGGCGAGACATTTTTCCACGAAGAAAAGCGCGACCTTGAGTACGATTTCCACCACATCGACAACGACGCGCTGGCGGTGCGAGTCGTCGCGACCGACCTCGGCGGCCGCTATACCGTCACCAAGGAATTCGTCACCGACCCACACCACCCGGTCGTGCTGATGAACGTAAAAATCGACGGCGACGAAGCCTTGCTCGCCAAGCTGAAGTGCTACCCACTGCTGGCCCCGCACCTCGACGGCGGCGGCGAAGGAAATTCGGCGCGCTCGATCAGCGTGGCCGGCCGCCGCTGCATCCTCGCCTGGAGAAACAACGTCTCGCTGGCCTTCGGGGCGGACTGCGGATTCTCGCGCTCCAGTTGCGGCTACGTCGGCTCCAGCGACGGCTTTCAGGACATACTTACCAACGGGAAGATGACCTGGAGCTTCGGCCAGGCGCTCAACGGCAACCTCGCCGTCATGGGCGAGATCGACGTCGCCAAAAACCGCGAGTTCACCATCGCCATCGCACTCGGCGACGGCCACCACTCCGCGCTCGCCGGAATGATGCAGACCCTCTCCACGCCCTACGAACTGCACCGCAAACGCTACATCGAGCAGTGGCAC
>DASRLB010000394.1:0-26016 GCA_035648695.1 Acidobacteriaceae bacterium
AGCTATGCGCTGGGCTACGTTCGCTCGACCGACAACGTGACCATTGCTAACAACTTCGTCACTGGCACCTACGAACTTGGGACGGTAATCGACGGTACGTGGAAGAAGTTTGCGGATGAGGGACACCCTCGCCAAGGGCGCATCAAATGTGGGACAGAGTCAAACGGCGGCTTTCGCAATATCACGATTAGCGGCAATGTCATCGAGGGTTCCAAAGGCATTGCGCTTGAGACTTCCGACGGCGCATTTCTCGAAGACATTGCTATCACCGGAAACACCATGCGCGATATCTTCGATGCACCATTGTTTCTGCGTCTCAACCGCCGCAATCGCGGCCCAGCCGACACGATGCGGCCCGGAACGTTGCGCCGGGTTGTGATCTCAGACATCGTCAGTTCCAACTCCAACTCTGGCACATCGTCTATCTTCTCGGGCGTGCCGTCCAATCTGATTGAAGACGTGAAGCTGACCAATTGTTTCTTTGGCCATCGCGGCCTGCCAAAGGTTGGCAATCCCGAACGCCCCAGACCTATGCCCGACTGGCACACAATTCAGGTGCCCGAGCAGGAACAGGGTTACCCGGAGCTGTCGGGCTTCGGCCCTACACCCTGCCACGGTTTCTTCATACGCCATTTGAAGAATCTCGAGATGTCGCACGTTGAGATTGCACCCGCCATTGCCGATCCCCGTCCGGCATTCTGGCTTGAGGACGTACAACGTGCAGATTTCTTCGCCGTCACCGCTCCATCGCAACCGAACTTCGCGCTTCACAACGTTACTGACCTGCGCGTCTTCTGGTCGCGTGCCGCAAAGGACACGACGCTCGCTACCGCGACCGATCAGATGGTTTAAAACTCGGAAATGTCGGCCTTCTCGGGCGGTTGACATTTGCCCATTGTGTAGATCACGCAACTAGCCAATGCATTTGGCCGTGAGACAGTTGTCTTTCTGCAATTTGGAATGGGTCTAGGAACGGGCCTGATAAGCGGGTAGACGCGGCGAAATCGCGTATACATTACTGGATGAGGTTGCGTTCATGTCCTCTGAGTTGATGGGACCGACGTGGTTTCGAGTTGCGTGCAGGTGGGTGGTGTGCCTGGCGTTGGTCATTGCTTCAGGGGTGTTCCACGCTGGAGCTCAAGGTACCGCCGCGCCTGCGGATGAGGTGTCGCAAGATCTCCCGCAGATGGAAAGTACTGGGCAGGGACCGGCGAAGACCTATACGATTCACGTAGCAATCCATGAGGTGATCGTCGAGGTTGTTGCGCTGGGGCCGCATAATGTTCCGGTTAGCGATTTGAAAAAGGACGAGTTTCAAGTGTTTGAGGTTGGGAAGGCACCGAAGAGGCTGTTCCGCAACATCGTCGCCTTTCGCGCTGTCGATCCGGCGATGGAGGAAGACGCGGGGAGCACGGCATCCGGTGGCTTTGTAGTGAAGGCGAGCGCTGGATGTGCGATGAGTTTTACGCGGCACTATCGGCTTGCCTTCAAGCCGACTTCGCGGGGGCGGACGGGCGGTAAGCACGAGATTGTCGTCACGACCAGCCATCCTCATGTGACTCTCGCCTACGATCCTGAATACTACGTGGGCATCAGCAGCGCGCTGGTAAAGCCTAAGCTGCGCGACAACAAGGCGGCGGGTGATGCATTGCGGGAGGCTGCTTGTGGAGGGCGTCCAGAGGTGCCGTCGTCGATTGCTCTGAACGCGCATCTGATACGGACGGCGGATAGCGATCCTTTGCGGATCTCGGTGGTTGTGCAGCCGGACTCGCTGCCGTTTCTTTCCATGTCGAATGGGAGCAGGAAGGTTGCGCTGGACTATGGGGCTTGTACGTTTGATGCCGGCGGCAAGGCGCTGACGTTTGTGAAGAAGCCGGTGGAGCGGGTGCTGAGTGCGGATGACTATGCGCAGGTGATGGCAACGGGTTTTCCGAACCTGGTGGAGTTGCCGCGGGCGAATGGGACGGCGATGGTGCGTTTCGTGGTGCTTGATCGGGAAACGGGGAATCTGGGCTCGGCTGATGTTGTTACGACGCTGCCGCCTGATAAGAAAGCGCGCACCAGTGTGGGTAGCGGATTGGCCTCGGTGATGCAAGGTAAGGATGATCGGCAGACGGAGGGCGATGCTTTGGAGGTGCTCACAAAGAAAGCCGATATCGCGAAGATGCTGAGTGGTGAGAATCCGGGGACGTTCGGATCGATCGTACCCAGTGCCGGGGCGATGTGCGGCGACGTCTATGAGTTGAAGAATGGAACATCGCGTTTGCCAGATTACTGGAATCATCTGGAGACCGGGGAGCCGGTGGGGGCGGTTTATACGGACTCATTGAAGGTGCCGTACCAAATGCCGGAAGGTATACCCGGTCTCACGTCGCGGAGGGAATGGTTCGGCATCGATTATCACGGGAAGTTCTGGATTCAGACGACCGGAAAGTACCACTTCCAGATGTTTTCCGATGATGGGGCCGAGATGTACATCGACGACGAGTTGGTCATCGACGATGATGGCGTGCATTCGCTGGAAAAGGCTACAGGGTCGATTGAACTAACCGCCGGCATGCACACGATTCATGTTCCGTACTTCCAACAGGAGGTTCATGCGGGGTTGATCCTGATTGTGCAGCCTCCGGACGAGGAGTGGAGGGTGTTCGATGTGCGGAAGTTCAGTCCGCCTGCGGCTGCGAGTTCGGAGACACGAGGAGACTCGGGCGGGGCGGCTGATAATTGAAAGTTCAGGTGGGATTAAATTTGACGCCGCCTGCTGGGAAGCGCCGGTGGTGTCCCCGAACACACGGCCCCCGTGCGAGCCAGGATGTAGGCTGTTTGGTAGTAGTTAAATTCTCGCCCCTCTTATACCAAGACTTTTCGGGTGAAAAGCAGATGCTCACGTGGAATAAGCGACACACATCCGTTGATGCATCGATGTAGCGCGAGAGCCATCGTGTGGCTCCGCCGGGCGGAAGCTGGTCGAACTTCTGGTCGAGCGTCATCTCCTTGAGCAACTCGTTGGCACGAAGCTCGGTCGGCAGCGACGCAAGTTGCGGGTGTGGATGCACTGCCCTGGACGAAAAGTGCAGTGCCTGTGCCAACGCCGACGCGCTGACAACTACAATAACAAGGACCGCAAGCGAATCGCGCAGGAGAGCAGTGTTCAGTGATCGAATCATTGCATTCCAACTTCGGTTCAGGATTGAGTGAGCGAGCCTGAGGATTTTCAACGGATCGAACGGTGCGAACTACTTTGTCGCAATTACCAATTCTTTACCCGCTTCGAGATCGTTGTGGTCGACAAAGTAGCCGTCAATCTTCTGACCGCCGTAGGTAATACTGGTGATACGTTCACCTGAACCCCTCTTTAGAATCGTCAGCGTCCTGCCTTCATTCAACTTAAAGGTTGTCTTTTGAAAGAGCGGGACAGACACGATGTATCTGGGGTCGGCGGGCGAATAGGGATAGAGACCGATCGCATTGAACACATACCACGACGACATCTCCCCGGCATCATCCATTCCCGACAGCGCAAGTCCATCCTTGCCCATTCCATAGAAGCGGCTCATGATGGCATTCAAAATAGCCTGGGACTTTTCCTGCTTGCCGACAAAATAATAGAGGTAAGCGAAGCCATGGTCCGGCTGGTTTCCCTGGCAGTATTGCCCGATGAAGGAGTTGATGTTCTCAGCGATGTAATCGGGGTTCCAGGGGATCGTAAAGAGCGAGTCCAGGTGTTGCTCAAAATCCGCCTTGCTTTTGTAGAGGCCAATCAGTCCCTCCGTATCGTGCGGTGCGAAAAAGGACGATTGCCACGCGTTGGCTTCGCGGTACATGTATTCGTAGTAGGGATACTGCGGATTGAAGTTCTTCACCCAGTCGCCGTTATCCAGACGGCCGCGCATCAACTCGGTCGATGGGTCGAACATGTTCTTATAATTCTGCGAGCGCTTCATCAGCATGGCATAATTCGGCTCGTCTCCCAGCTCTTTCGACAGCAGCGCAACGGAATAGTCGTCGTAGGAATATTCCAGCGTCTTGGTGACGCCGGCTTTGCCCTTCGTCTCTACCACCGGATGGGCGACATCCGGATCGGAGATGAATCCCTTGTCCATATACTCGCGGATGAAGGGCCGCGTCCCTCCTTCTACCGTTGCATTTCGCAGCAGCAACTTGTAGGCGCTCTGAATGTCATACCCTCTCAGTCCGCGCAGATACGAGCCCGCTATAAATGCTGAGGCGTGGTCCCCATGGAAGAAGGTAGGGATGAAGCCGATCTTTTCGCCGCGGTCGATCAGCGATCGAATCACGTCGACCGTCACGTTCGGCGAGATCATGCCCAGCAGAACTAGCTTGTTCCGGTAGTCGTCCCATAAGGAGGGCAGGGTATAGTACTGAAAATCCGCCTTGACGACCGCTCCCTTCACGTCCGTGTATTCGCCATTAGCGTCGCTTCTCAGCGCCGGCCATAGAAACGAACGATAAAGGCAGGAATAGAAAAGCTCTTTCTGCCGCTCCGTTCCACCCGACACCTGAATTTTGGACAGCAGGTTCTCCCACGTTGCGGTGGCGTCTGCCTTCACCGTCTCGAAACTCTTATTCCCAATCTCCTTCTCGAGATTCTCCTTGGCGTTCTCGATACTGACGAAGGATAGGCCGAGCTTGATCTCCACCGGCTTGCTGCCTGCAACGAAGTCGACGACCGGCAGGTCGGCCTTCTCGGCCTTCAGCATCTCAATGCGCTTAATCTTGTAGTTGGACACTGCATAGAAAAAGACCTTCTCGCTCGCCACCTGGAAGCCCTTGAAGGCGTTGTCTCCGTCCTGTTCAAACTTCCAATCCTTGATCCGTTCGTTCGAGACGGCGAGGTTTACGATCAGCTTCTTCGACTGTGCATTATCTCTATAGGTATAGCGGTGGTATCCGGTCCTCAAGGTTGAGGTCAGTTCGGCATTGATGCCATACCGCTCCAGATACACCTGGTAATAGCCGGGATGGGCCGACTCCTTCTTATGGCTGAAGGTCGAGGCGAAGTCGGCGGGATTCACATCACCGCTCACCGGAAGTATGGGAATATTGCAGAGATTCCAATGGCCCTTGTTGGTATGGGCAAAGGCGTAGATCTGGGGATTCTCGTATTCATACCCCGCACCGCTGCCGAATTTCGTGATCGGACTCAACTGCACCATGGCGTTGGGCACGGATGCTCCCGGAAAAACAAGTCCGGCCCACACTCGCCAGGGAGGTTTGAATCCGATGTCCGCCGGATTGGTCAGCGGAGCTGTTCCCAGGAATGGGTTGACGTAGTCCACCGGCCGCTTCTGGGCTTCGAGGCGCAGAGCAGTGGAAGTGAGGAGCAACATCAACGTGAGAAAATTTCGTTTCATCAGCTCGCGGCTCCTTTAAATTGATTAGGATTCTCTAAGATGTCGTTGTCATTGGCGTAACTTCTACGTCGCTGCCGCCGGTTCGCGCCAGCTCTGCTCTGTGGCCAGCAGCGTGGATGTGTTCGTCATAGTCCGAATGCGAAGCGGCTAAGCTTTACTGTGTCGGCAACTTTCCAAAGTACAGGCTGATGTGGCCCTTGTACTCCCCTTTGGCAATAGCCAACTGTCCCATGGGACCCGTCGATAGCGGGCTCCCAAACTTGCTGCCGACTGCTGGGATGGCATGCAGGAAGGAAACTCCGGCATTCGGGAACGGCACGGCAGTTTGCCCTGCCAGGTTCGGGGGCGGGGTCTTCGGAGTAAAGATCTGCACATAGATTGGTGAGTCGGGATGCTGGTCCACCATGGCGGTTATCGGGCCTTCAGAGGTATTGAGTTGCAACCAGCGCACACCTGAGTAGAAGCCCTTGAAAATGGGATAGTCGAAGTGCTCTTCGGGCTTGAGGTCGTCGGGATCTCCGACCATGGTGTTGTTATAGTGCCTGTTCCAGACGTCGAGAGTACCGCCGGCGAGGCGATTCTTATAGACCGGGGCGGGGCCTTCGCCAAGGAATCGCATACCTTTGACATCGGTTTCGGGATAGTCGAAGCCGACGCCGAAGTATTCCTGGGGGCCGGTGATGGCGTAAACGTAATCGATGGATAACCAGCCGTCAGGCTTGAGCCGGTAGGTGAGCGATTTCATCGGACCGTCGAATGCTGCGGAGATGACCAGGTCGTTGCCGTCGGCTTCATGGGTCAATGAAGTCAGCTTGGACGCCGGTGCAAGGACTGGCGGCTGGGGTGGTGGGAGCGGCGGGTCGGTCGGTCTTTGACGGCGTGGCGGAGCGGGCCTCGGTCCCATCGCCACTACGCGCGGGCCGTTGGCGAGCGAGAAGGCCTTGCCCTGCCGAGAAGCGGAGACCAGCAGGCCAGTAGTCTTGCTTATCTGTAACGACAGGTCACCGGCAGTCGCGGTGAGTGTGTCGCCGGATTCGACGGCGACAGGCTTTGCGCTGGCGACGGACTCCCGTGCCTGGTCCAAACGGCGCTCGAGATCGCCGGTGGGCCAGACGTAGGTCTGAATCACGCGGCCCGTCGAATCCTTGATGATAAGTCGCGTGGCATCGGGTGCCTTCGTTGCACTGCGGCCGGCAGTAGGCGGTCCCCATCCGTCCCAGCTTGCCGACACACCCGGAGCGAGCGAGCGACCATGATCGGTCCGCGCTGCCAGCACGACCGACCCCGAAGCGGTATCGCCGGGTTGCCGAAAGGCGATCACCTGCCACTCGAAGGTGCATAGGTCGGCGTTGAGAAATGCGTAGCGGTTGGTAACGGTGAAGGAACCTGACGAGGCGTCGGAAGGCGTCACGATGATCGGCGACCAAAGCTGTTTGATAGTGTCGAAGCTCGCTTCGCGTTCGCGATATGGGCCGACGATGCCATCGGGGGCCATGTTGCCCTGGGAGTCGAGAATGCCGCCCTTGTCGGTGCGCTTCACATCCTCATCCAAAAAAGCCCAGATGAATCCGCCGGCGCCGGCCTTGCTCTTGAGAATGGCGTCCCAGTAGTCCTGCATTCCCGCGCCGGCTCCGCCGTCATAGAGGCCGTGCAGCATCTCGGTGGGGAAAAAGACGGGATCGGCGGCGAGCTTCTGAGTTAACGTCTCATAGTTGGGATAGTGCTTGGTATCGGCGATGCCCGGAGGAAATGCCGCCCACGGATGGAGTACCACGCGCTTCTCCGGGTCGTACTTTGCGAACTCGCCGTCGAGGTCGAAATTGAACCCGCCTTCGTTGCCGTTGTCCCAGAAGAGGATCGACGGATGGTTTACGTCATGCTCCACCATCTCCTTCACCAGCTTCTTTCCGATGTCGGTGTCGTAATTCGCTTGCCAGCCGGTGAGTTCATCGAGGACGTACAGCCCGAGTTCGTCGCAGGCATCGAGGAAGTGACGGTCCGGCGGATAGTGGGTGGAGCGCACGGCGTTGGCATTCAGATCTTTCATGACGTTGATGTCGTCTCTGGATAGCTGCTCGGATGTGGTCCGGCCAGAGTCGGGCCAAAACGAGTGGCGGGCTGTGCCCTTCAGGAAGACGCGATGGCCGTTGACGAACATACCCTGCCCCGGGCGGAGTTCAATGGTGCGGAACCCGAACCTCTGACGCACGCTATGCACGACGGCACCACCCGACTTCAGCCGCACTTCGAGCTGGTAGAGGTTCGGTGTCTCAGCGGTCCAGAGTCGCGGATTAGGGACCATTTCGGAGAGATGAGCGGTTGCATTGAGGGCGACGTCCTTCACTGTCACCGGATTGCCGACGGGCTTGCCATTCAGATCGAGCACCTGCATCTCGACTGAGTCGGCAGGGCCGCCGGCGGCTGCCGCGCGTGTGTCCGAGAGCGCGACATCCACATCGAGCGCCCCCGCCGCGGTGGCGCTGATAGCCACGCGATCAATGAATGTTTTTGGGACGGCCTCGAGATAAACCGGTCGGAAGATACCACCGTAGTTCCAGAAGTCGCCGCGACGCTCCGCATGATTAACGGATGCATTCGCGGACTCATCATCGACGTCCACCTGGATCTCGTTCTTCTGCCCGGCGGGCTTGAGCAAGCTCGTGATGTTGTACTTGAAGGCGTAGTAGCCACCCTGATGCATGGGGCCAGCCGATCGGCCGTTGATGGTTACTTCGGCATCGGTCATTACGCCTTCAAAGTCGACGAAAATGGCCTTTCCTCGCCACGTCGCAGGCGTGGTAAAGGTGCGCTTGTAGATTCCGTGTACGCGAGGGAAGCCGCCTGGGGGTGTGACTCGGCCATAGGTGTAGATCCCAAAGCCTTGCAGCTCCCAGTTGGACGGCACACCGATGGTGGCCCACTTGTTCGCGTTCTGACCATTGTCGGCCTTGAACTCCCACTTGATTGGGTCGTCCTTGCCTTTGCCGGAGAGATACTGAGTTTGAGTCTCAGAACCCCTTGCTACTGAGGCCAGAAGAACGACTAAAAACACAGCGCACCGAGATGGCAAATACATCAGAACCTCCCATATAAGTACAAATCCCTACGTAGTCAACTATGACCTGTGCAACTTCTGACTAGCTTGAGCAAATCTACTGTAGGGGTATAGCGAGACTTCTGCACCTATGGCCGTTCCACCAAAAGGTACTGAACGACTTTCTCGCCTCACTGTAACAGGAGATTTGCTCTAATATCGTCCGCCGTCAATACAGAGTGGGATCGCAGCGGTTACATGCATCTTTTATGGCCCATATTCTTCCGATGAACAATGGAAACCAGCCGACGCAAACTGACAGGATGTCAGGAACAACCGGCTGGGTGAGGGTTAGCATCGGATTGGCCCTGGTATTACCAAATAAGCTTCCCAGATATCTGCAAATCACGCACCGGAGTTCCGGGACCGCTTGGCCCTTTTCCAAACGTACCAAAGTCGATGCTGGTTGGATCGGTGCTGAAGCCATTATTCCAGTTGGGGTGGTTGAGGAGATTGAAGGCGTCGAGACGAGTCTGTAGAGTCAGCTTTTCGTTCCAGGAGAACCGCTTCGACAGACTGGCGTCGAACTCGTGGATTGCGGCCACTCGCACTCCTGTGAACTCGATATTGTGATTGACCGCATAGCTGTTCGGCGTTCGCACCGCCAGGGGACTGGTGCAGCCCGCCGCGGTGTACGCCGGACCGTAAACAAGCGCCCCGGTATCGGTATCTTTATACGCAACACACGGGGTGACCCCTCGCAGGCGTTTGAAGGAGTGTTGGGCATCCGCGGGAAGATCATGCGCATGAATCGCAAGATTCCCGATCTGACTTCCCGGACCGTTTGGCCCCTCCCCGTTATTGCCCCCAAGACCCCAGGGCTTTCCTGAAGTAAACACGTACAGAGGACTGATTTCCCACCCGCCGACAACCGCGTCCACCAGACGACTCGTGTTCCCCAGTAACGCCTTCCCACGTCCCACTGGCAGATAAAAGACGGAGGAGAAGGTAAATACGTTCGGGGTATCGTTCGCGGAGAGGTTACGACCGAACACGCCATTGATGATATCGACCACCGAGCCGGCTTTCATGGTCTTCGACCAGGTATAGGCCGCATGGACGGAAAGGCTCTTGGATACGTTGTGGGAAGCGACCACCTGTAGCGAGTTGTACCAGGAGTGAACCAGGTTCGAATTATCTTGCGTCACACTGGTGAACTGCGGATAGGGACGGGTCAACGCTCCGGTGGAAAGATTCCCGCTGGTATAGTACGACGTGCCTGCAAACGCTGCCACGCCTTTGAACGGATTGGCGACCTGGGCCGGACCAATCGTCGAGGAGTCGCAGTTCTGACGGGAGCCGGCGACTCCAGTCCTTTCCACGTCGCACCGCGCATTCCACGCCGCCGACACATGATTGAAATCGACGCTATCGAGGAGATTGTAGGCCCGGCTCCCCGAGTAGCTGATGTCAAGCACGTCACGTCGGCTCAAGAGCTGCTGGAGTGAAACACTGTATTCCCACAGTGAGGGCACCTGATAGTGAGGGTTCTTGAAGTTGACGGAGGAGCCGGGAGTCGTCGCGAGTCCGAGGCTCGAACCGGTGGGCTGGACATAAGCTGGGAACGGATCGCTGAGGTGGCCGTAGGGGTAGGTATTGTCGGTAACAACGCCCGAAGTGGCATCCGTCACCATACTTGTATAGCCAGTCGCCGAGGAGCTGAAGCCGTTGCTGGAGTCGTTCCCTTCATCGTTGATGAACATTTCGCCAAAGCCGGCGCGCAGGGACGTCCTGTCGCTGAAAGCGTAGGCGGCCCCGAACCGCGGTTGAATGTTGAGCAGGTTGGTTGCATAGGCGCCGCGAGGCGCGCCGTTCACCCCGGCAAACCGGATGCCGCCCGTGAGCGGAAGTCCCGGAACCTGGATAGGACTTGGAGCGTTCAAATCAAACGCGTAGTTGAGCTTGTTGTGCCGCTCGGTGCGTGCCGTAAGAATATCGTAGCGAACTCCAAAATTGAGAGTCAGCTTAGGCGTAACCTTCCAGTCGTCCTGCGCCCAGAAGGCGTAGTAGTGCTGCGAGTAGAACGGCGAAATGGAATATTTGATACCCGCTCCGGTGGGATCTCCGAGGACAAGCGCCGCAATCCCGCTACCGGAACTGAAGCCGGAGGCATCTGTGGACGCGGCGGTATAGTGCTGGGAGAAAAGATTGCTCGAAGCAGTCTTAAAGGAAAATGATTGATTGGTGGCGCCGTTACCTGGGTTTGCATACTGCAACAAGCGCATGTCCACACCCGCACGAATGGTATGGCGGCCGCGACTGAGGGTCATGCTCGGCTGGTATGCCAGATTATGCGAGATGTTGCTGTTGGCAGGGGTGCCACCAAGGCCGATTTCGTCGTTGAAAGAAACGCTCGGAAAGACATCGTGGAAGAACGCATTGTCCATGTAATGCTGGGAGAGCTTTAACTGAGACAGGATGCTGGAGTCCCTGCTCCCGTAGTGCGTCCCTTGCAGCTCATTCAGCAACGTTACTTTGTTGTCGATAATGAAGTTGGGTGAAAAAGTGTGGATCTCATCAATGGCGTAGTTGTTGTCTTTCGGTTGGATCGTGAAAAGTTGATTGTTGGCTAGATTCGTCGCCGGAATGCCGCTGTTGAGGTTATCGCTGTAGCGCTCGAATCCTTCCCAGCGAATAGTTGCCCGGTCTCTCGGTCCGAAGTTATGGTCGATCTTGATCAGCCCATTCCGGGTGATGTCGTACTCGACCGGCAAATAGTAAAAGTTGTTCTGGAAGGGAGCGTAGCCCGGACCGGGGTTGTAGTTCGGCTTGAGCTGCGAATAGAACTGAGCGATCGCCAAACCAGTCGGATCCAGACGGTTCATGGGAATGATGTTGCCCGGAAACGGACTGTGGGCTCGCTTCGTCTTACCGTCAATGGGATCCACCACCGTCGTAACAGGAGAGGAAGGGTCATAAATGATAAGCGGCTGAAGGCACTTGCTCGCACCGGCGCACAGGCTCTTGCCATAGGCGGTCGCGTTTGAAGCGGGGGTGTACTCAAACTGCGCCGTGCTGAAGTCGCCAGTGAGCCACCGCGGATCGGGAATTGAATTGATGGTGGCGCTGGTAGCCGGGAGCGTCTCGTAAGCCTGTTCCCATTGAATGGTAAAGAATGTCTTATCTCTGCCGTTATAAAGATGGGGTATATAAACGGGGCCATCGGTTTCCAAACCGAACTGGTCGCGTTTATGGCGGCTCGGAATTTGTCCGGTGGCGCCATGGCTGAGGTTGTAATCGTATTGATAACTTTGCGCGTCGAGGAATGGGCGCCGAATGTAGTCATACATATCGCCGTGAATTTTGTTTGTCCCGGACTTCAAAGAGATGTCGATGGCGCCGCCGCCGGCGCGCCCATACGATGCATCGTAGGGATTCAACACCACCTTGAATTCGGCAACCGAGTCCGGCGGAGGCGGATAACCGAGATAGCCATTGGCGTTGTCGTTGGTTGCGCCGTCGATATTCTCCTGTACCGGTGCGCTGTTCACGGCGCCACCGTTCGCGAACAGACGTGTGTGAAACTGAGTGTCTTGAAGCCCGGCTTTTCTGCGCTAACCGTATACAGTCCCGTCTTTAGATAAGCCGCCGTATAGTCGCCAGCGCGATTGCTTTTCACTACTACGTTCTCGCCTGTGCCCTCATTGTGAATTGTGACCACCGCTCCAACGATCACGGCATGCGAGGAATCAACCACATTTCCAACGAATTGCTGAATCGACTGTGCTTCAACGGATCGGGCAAGCAAGAAAGGGCAGAAAAGTATCAGGAAGAGTACATACCATAACCCGTTACTTGTCAGTGTCTTGTCCGTGCAATTCAAAAATACGATGGGCCGCGTTTGCATAGTTTCTCTCCACTCTCTTCGCACGTTTGGCATTCGCAGAGGTCGTGCGTTGCTCCAACGTCGTTCCCGCCGCTCGGCGCAGTGATTAGGCAGGTGTGGCTCGCAGAATCTTGACAACGTTGTCTAGCAACAATGAACAAGCTACTGAAGTTAAATCTCATTTGTCAAGAAGTTAAGTTCCACGCGAATCGCTGCTGAGTGTTCAACGTCATCCGCCTCTGAGGCGATGTGCCTTCATAGCGATGCGGGCATCGATATGGGAGGTTACCGTATCCCATTTTTGGAAGATGCGAAACAAGCACAGGGTCAGCCAAGGAACTCCCCCTTCATGAGGGAGCAATCCCGGTTCCCACAGAGTGCGTAATCATGGGCAAATTACTCCGGGCCTCTGGGGGTGGAGTCGAGCAAGGCGAAAGAATTTTTTCGCAGGTGCGTCGACGAAGCTGTAATGTCAATGTTTCGAAGCACGTCTCTTTCTCAGTCTCATTACGCCGGCAAGTGGATCATTCCCAATGAAGACAATCGGAATGACCTCGGGGCGATCAGCGTCATCGGCCGCGAGTACGCGCTGTCTCCAGATTCTCCTGAGAAGGAGGGTTATCTGCTGACTCTGCTCGAGGCCTTCCACAGCTATATGAGCAAGTACCTGGTCATGATTGTCCGGGGGACGATTCCCAACGGGAACTCCGACGCCGGTGTGGAATCGCGTGAGCTGCTGCGTCAGATCAAGCCGAAGGGTAAAGTTTCTACCTCGGCGAGTACGTGCAAGATGCTGCATCTGGCGTTCAAGGGCGCTACGACGGAAGATATCTACGACACGCTGGCGTTCTGCTTTGTGCGCGCGGCCCGCAAGTTCGATCCCCATCATGCGGAGAAGGTGAAGGCTGTATGCAAGGTTATCGATGAGCTTCCAAAGAAGTTCACCATCGCAGAGCTCGCAGAGCGAGTGGATGGGGATGCTGTTGGGATTCTGCGGGCTCTTAGCCGTAAGAGCTTTCTCACGCGCACTAAGTCCAAGAAGGTCGTGGTCGGATACGAGAAGTCATTCTGGCCGCCGCCGGCAGAGTTTCTCGAAATCGATCCCATTGGATTCACTTACGTTATCCAGATGTGGTTCCGGTATTACCTCAATGACTACATCGGTACACAGATGGATGAGTTGGAGTCTGTTGGTGGCGGCGTTAATCTTTTGCTGTCATCGACTACATCATTTTCTAAATAAGGAGTAATAAATGAAAGTACCTGAATATTTCCTGAAAGATCTTTTGGATCTCGACCTCCGTATCGCGCGCTTGGAACACGAAAGGACCGCTCTGGTAAATGAAATCGACAATCTGGGTTCGGTTCAAGAAACTGCGATGACTTATGTATTGGTTGTGCTGGCCGCGCCCAGAAAAGACGATCCTCAATGAGTTGACGGAACTTCAAACCACGAGTGAAGTTTATCTACGGGTTTCCAAGGTTCGCGTTGCCAATCAACATCCACAGCTTCCCTCACAATCCCGGGCTGGGTAGCCCGGGGCTTGTTCCTGACTCAAGCGTGTGCGGTTGGAATGAGAGAGACTGCCTCCCCCTCAGAAATAACTCTCCTTCCGTCGGCAATCTGAATGTGGCGATGCCGATCGGAATACACGATAATGAAGCCATACGGAGTGGAGAATCGTCATGTCTCTCGTGGGAGGCCCTGCGGACAAGCTTGGGAATCGCTATGAACTTTGGTGGACTGTCCTGAAGGTCATGGATATCCTCCGAGGGCAATGGGGCACGATTCGACTCGAAGAACCGGGTGTTGAAAAGGCCGAATTCCTGCTACGCGGCGCGTCATGGAAATCTCTCCATCAAGCAAAGAAGCAGGCGGGAGACGGTAAGTGGACGCTTTCGGAGTTGTCCTCGAAGGACAATCCGTACCTTCAGGCGATCGAACAACAGCTCAGAGACGCGACTACTGGTGTTGTGTTCGTCTCTGGGAGTGATGCGCCAGAACTGGCAGAACTCTCAACTCGGGCACGCGACTCCGCATCGCTAGAAGAATTCAATGAGTTCTTCGTCCAGAGCAAGAAGCACCAAGCCGGGTTTGCGCAGCTGCAAAGAATATGGGGTGACTGCGATGCTGAGACAGCTCGTGGCTACCTAAAACGAATCGAAGTACGAGTCATCGATGAGAAGAGTCTTCGGGATCAGACGTTGATGACAGCGCAGGCGCTTTTCTTGCTCTCTCCAGCAAATGTTTGCTCGACGATTGCGGGACTTGTCCTCGATTCCGTGCACCAGAATCTATCTCGCGCCGAGATTGTCACGTTCCTCGCTGGAAAAGGTTACAGCTTGCGCCAAGTCGCGAATGCGTCGCAGGCGCGGCCACTGATCGATGCGGTGACGCAAAGGTATCTGGACAACGGACGTGGCCGACTCATTCAAGGCAAACTCGTGCCTCGTGCTGTCACCGAGCAACTGAGGGCGCACATGAACGAGCCCAAGACGGACTGTGCTGTGACAGGCCGTGCTGGTACCGGTAAAAGCGGATGTATCGCGGAGTTCGTGCAAGGACTCAAGGAGGGTGGAGTACCCGTGTTCCGAGGGCAAGGTCGAAAGGACAGGGTAAAAAGGGACGTAAGGACGATGTACCAGAGATTGTAGAGGGTGATGACCTTGACGGTCACACCATACGTGCCAAGAAAGAAACCAATAACGTGAAGAGATTCTTGTAGACCAAAGGTTCTACCTCATCCCCCGTTCCGCGGCCCCCCTTCTCCAACAACGGGTTTCGGGAAACAGGTCTAGCTGACCGGGCCGCCACGCATGTAGTTGATCGCCTGGAAGAGCATGGCGCACTCCGAAGAAGTCCGTGAGGCCGGCACAACGGGACTTGCAGAGAGTAAGGCTTACGGTGGCAATAAGATTGGGAGCGTTCACGCATACATGCTCGGTTGATGGGCCATTGCTCGACGGCGGCGTAGCCGATCTGACGGTGCGGTCCTTCACTGACCTCGGGCGCTGCCGCATGTGTGGAGCTGTACGATCCCCAGAAGGATGCCGCCTACTACTGTTTCAAGTTTCTCCAGGATCGCTCCTGGGACTGGAGCGAGTACAATCTGGAGCTGCTCAGCCCCATCACACCGTTGAGCGCCGAGAGCAGCCCACGGATGAGGCGGAAGCTACCCTCGATAACGTCACCGACCCCAACCTCGTCTAAACATGCGCGCCAAGTTCGACGCAGCCGGCCACTACGACGACTTCGAGGTCGACCGCGTCGTCGCCGTCGACATGGATCCGAATGCAAGGCAGAGCGAGCTGCTAAGCGCACTTGAGCCCGTCGTCGACCGTCTCCTGAAGCAGTACAAGGCTGCGCGGGAGCGCCTGCTCAGTGCTCGGTCACATAACGACAAGAAAGCCGCCGACCATCGGATTTCTGACCTCGAACTCCCGCGCGCGTATAGGAAGAATTTCAGATTTCACCCCGAACTACCAGGTGCAACCGCAACAATGTAGCTTTCCGCAGCCACCGTTAGTGGAGTTGTCTGGGTACATCGGCCGTCCGCCAAGCCAGCCTGCTCATCGGTCACCTATTGCAGAATTCGATCGAATATCGTGCGATAAACGGATTAGAGCGCCGATGAATGGGGTCGACGAAAAGGGGTGGAAGAGGGCGATAAAACAGCCTTTTTCATCCTTAACCGATCACTTAGGCGGCACTCACGCTCGAAAACGGCTGGAATCACCCACCCTAGTATAGTGATCGCCAAACTTCCGAATGAAAGATCTGCCGACTCCTCCGACAGCTCTGAAAGTCGATGACTGGAGGACATCCGTTTCCAGGCAGTTTCCGACTATCAGAAAATGGGTGCACTGGGCCGATTCTCGCCCAGAGGAACGGCACTCGCTTTTGCGAACGGGAAGAGCGCTGCCGGCCAATGCTTACACCAGCGCAGGGGTACGCACAATAAATGAAGCGCTAATTTCAGAAAAGTTTGACATCCGTGCTTCATCTCTGACGGTCTTCCTATACTGAGAAACCCCGACGGACAAAAGCGCCCAACAGGGCTCATTTGTCCGCTCGGAGGATTCTATGGGAATGCCAAGCATCGAGAAGCGGATCATCGATCTTTTCGAAGAACATGGACTATCACTACCCAGCGAACCGCATCTCCGTGGGATTGCGGATGCAGCGTCAGAGGTCCAACGCCTTCTCTACACCACCGCGCTGTACGAACCCAGTGAGGAGGAACTCTCACTGGTCGTGATGGAGTTTGCGCTTCTCTGTGCAATACGCCAACCTACCGTAAAGCCAACCGGATAGGAGCACTCAGTAATGCCGATACGGGACGGCCAGGCTTATCCCGAAATCTCGAAGTCAAGTTCAATGGTGTGCATCCTCCTGGGACTGGCAGTACATCGCCAGAGGGCGTCGCGGGACGGCCCGTAACAACGGCCCGCTCTATGAACTTGTTGAAAAAGGCTTGTCAAGGGGTCGGCCAACAAAAGACGAAGCGTCAGGATGCTCCAGGTGCGATTGCTTATGAACTGGTGAACCCAAAGCATCCCTCGATTTAGCAGTCACACGGTTAGTTCAGTAGTTTTTCAACAAGTTCCTATAAGGATTACCGACTTGCACCGTCGGGCTCGAGAGGCCGGCGTATCAGGAATGACGCCACCGTGGACAGCCGTTTATACGGGTCTGGACAACTAGGGCGGGCCAGAACGATCAACACGAAGCCATGCAATGTCATCTCGGCGACAACATGGGCCAAACGGATTCCTGTGCAAACAGGTGTGTATAAGGTTGATCGCTCGATGAAAGGGCCCCTTCGCGGGGGCCCACATAGCTTCTCCCCAGGAAGAGACAGGTAGGCACGGGATCTATACCTCAGGCGTCACCAGCCCGAGGTGCAAATCCTAGGGCATAGGCCGAGCTCCGTCCACTTGCCATCCCCCTCGGCAGGAACGAAAGGCCGACCCTTAAGGCCCCAACGGTCACGACCGAGAGCAACCCGTTTCACGATGGTCTCGAAGGTACGATGCCCCTTCGCAATCTGGTGAAGTCACTCCGTGTCGGCCACTATTGGCATGGACACTTTGGCACAACCGCAACAAGGTCTTAAATCAGAGCAGGAGCAAACACAAATGCAGCAACAAGTAACTGGAATGCCCGCACACATCTTCGAACCGGTGCTCACCGCGGACGAGGTCGCAATACATCTTCGCTGCCATCTCAAGACCATCCAGAAGATGGCGAAGGCCGGCCGCATGCCCGCGATCCGGCGGGGCAAGCGCTATTTCTTCCGTCTCCGCGAGGTAGACAGCTGACTCAATTCCTTCACAACGACGCCGGGATCTCGACTGAACTAGCAATTGGAACAGGCCGATTTCAACGATGCCCGAAGGGCGAACCACTCCTTACGACACAGCACAGCCTCACCGGTCAACAACGCCCACGTTTTGGGTAGGCTGATTTCAGCCAATCCGTCCGCATAAAACGAAGGAAATCATGCGCCGGAGGGTCCAGAATTCAAATCCGCAATCTGTAAGTTGTTGATAAATGGTGGGCACAGCAGGATTCGAACCTACGACTTCCACCGTGTGAAGGTGGCACTCTACCGCTGAGTTATGCGCCCATCGCCTGGCTTACCAACCGCCCCGGCATCAAATCCAGCCGCGTCCGAGGGCCTGGTGGCCGTCGAAACTGCCGCTCGTTCCCTCCCAGCATAGCACCGAGCACCGGCTCCGCCAACCGCACAGGGGCTCCGCCAACCGCACAGGCGCTCGGGGAATCCAACCGGAAGGTACAATTTCCGCTGATGCCCGTTCCCAATACTTCCCGGCCCGCGGTCCCGCCCAGCGGATATACGCCTCCGCCTGAAGGAATTCCGCCGGAATCCGACGAAACCGCGCAACCTGAGGCGGAAGATGGGGTTTCGGAAGATATGGGCACGCTGGCGATCCATCCCGGGCTCCTCGAAGTCGCTCCAGACGCAATCCATATTGCGTCCGGTAGCTTTGCGGGCATGGATGACGCAGCGATCATGCTCGACCTGCGCGCCGGCAATATGGATGCATTCGACATCCTGCTCGCCAAGTACCGCAAGCCGATCGTCCACTTCATGTATCGCATGGTGCATAACCAGGCGATCGCTGAAGAGCTTGCCCAGGAAGTTTTCCTTCGCGTCTATCGCTCGCGCGAAACGTATCGTGCGGAAGCCCGGTTCAGCACCTGGCTCTACCGCATTGCCACCAACCTCGGCGTCAACCACGCTCGCGACACGAAGCGCGAGCGCTCCGCGTCGACCATCTACCTGGACGAGCCGGACTCCGAGACCGGGACGACGCCCGACGTGGCCGATGCCACGCCCAGCGCCGAAGCCAAAATGCTCAGCCGCGAGCGCATGAACGCCATCCGCCAGCATGTGATGGCGCTGCCCGACCGGCAAAAAACAGCCGTCCTCATGCACAAGTACGAGGGCCTCGACTACAAGCAGATCGGCGACGTTCTCAAGCTCTCCGAATCGGCGACCAAATCTTTGTTATTCCGCGCCTATCAAACTTTGCGCGACAAGCTGAAGGAATTTGTTTAGACGAAATCGAAAGCGCGCAGCAGCACCAAGAACACTGCATCACGGCCCGAAAGGGGTTTTGCCATGAATGAAAACACGAACATCACCTGCAAGGAAACCCAGGAGCGGCTTCCCGATCTTCTGCTCGATCCGGCCTCTGTTCCCGCGCCGATCGAAGCGCACGTTGCCGACTGCACGACCTGCCGCGGCGAACTCGGCTCGCTGATTGCGACTTTCGAGGCGCTCAACGCATGGACTGCGCCTGAGCCCTCGCCCTACTTCGATACCCGCATGCATGCCCGCATCCGCGAGGCCCAATCCGCCGCGCCGGAAGGCTTCTTCGAGCGTGTGCGTTCGTTCCTGCTCTTCAGTACCGGTCGCCAGCTTCGCCCCATGGTTGCGGGAGCACTTGCCCTGGTGCTGGTTGCCAGCGGCGGTTCGTTCCTCCGGATCCATGGCATTCCCGGACATCAGGTCACCCCGATATCGGCTACCGTCAACGACCTCAAGGTGCTGGACAACAATGCGCAGGCGATCCAGCAGATGGACCAGTTGCTGGACGACAATGACGATCAGGACACGCCGCCGACCACTTAACCGCCGAAGGAGGCCTTGCCAGTTTCGTCTCGCGTCGCGACAAACCAATGTTCGAGCGGGCCATCATTCGGTATGATTGGCGACGGACATTCGCCCGAAATATATCCATGACCCATTCCGCTTCAACCCGGTTCCCCGCACTCTTTACCGCGCTGGCCAGCGCGGTGGTCTGCGTGTGTACAGCCGTTCCGGCGCAGTCCCAACGCGAGCGGCCCGCGCCTATCGAGCGGCGACCAGCTCCGCAGGCATCGCAGCCGCAACCGTCCGCCCAGCCGCGCGGCAATGGCGGGCAGAAGCTGCCCAACGGCCAGCATCTCGGCGGCTGGCTTCAGAGTCACAGCAACCTCACTCCGGCCCAGCAGCAACAGGCGCTGGAGAGGGAACCCGGCTTCCATGACCTGCCTCCCCAAACCCAGCAACGTTACCGCGACCGGCTTGGTCAGCTCAACAGTATGCCTGTGCAGCAGCGCCAAAAAGTCCTTTCGCGCACGGAGTGGATGGAACGCCTCCCGCCCGAGCGGCGCAGCGAGGTACGCAACGCCATGCAGCAATGGGCGAGTCTTCCGCCCGCCAGCCACCGCGCCGTCGGGCGCACGTTCCGGATCGTCCGCGGCATGCCGCCGACGCAGCGCCTCGCCTATTTGAACTCCCCCGACATCCGCTCGCAGTTCACCCCGCAGGAGCGCGACGCGCTCACCCGCCTCATGCAGGTCGAACCGTACCTCCCGCCGGGCAAGCAGCCGAACTTCTAGGTCTGGTGAGCCTGGTGGCCGGTTTAGCTAAGCCAGCTCGCTAGCTATCCCGGTCTATTCTGCATTCATGAGCGTAGAAACGGTTACATTCGAAGCTCCAAAAGAATTGGATTCCTGTTCAGTTGTGAGTTTTGAGTGCTGACTTAATTGTATAGAGTTGAGCGATATATCATGCGCGGTTTTGAAGATGAGTTTCGCCAGTGTTGACGCGGGGTTTGTGAGGTTTGCATAGGCTGGAGGGCTTTGCGGAGTCGGCACCGTTCGGATTCTGTATATCGCACAGTACGTGCAAGGGTCGAGGCAAGCGACTAGCATAGATAGGTAATGCCGACGAAGACTGAACCCGCTCTCAGAGCCATCGTGACAAGCGAAAACGCCAACCGCGAAGCCACCTTCGACATCTTCCGCCGCTGGGGATACCTTCAGGCGTCCCTCGACCCGCTCGGGCAGTATCTCGCGCCCGAGCCGTTCCCCACCCCCGCGCCCGACGGGCCCGACGCCGAGGAAGCTCGCCGCTACTACTGCGGCACCATCGGCGCGGAGTTCATGCACATCCCGAGCACCGAAAAACGCGCCTGGATTCAGGAGCGACTGGAGCGCGAGTACAAGACTTCCGATACAGCGCGCATTCTTACCGGCCTGATCCGCGCGGATGTTTTTGAGCAGGTGATTCAGCAGCGGTATCTCGGCACGAAACGATTTTCGCTGGAAGGGCTGACGGCGCTGATCCCCTACCTCGACCAAACGTTCATCACGGCCGCTGAGGTGGGCGTAACGCGGTCGATCATCGCGATGGCGCATCGCGGGCGCCTGAACGTCATCACCAACACGATTGGGCGCGATGCTTCCGAGACATTTACGAAGTTTGAGGATGTCGATCCGCGCAGCGTGATGGGCGGCGGCGACGTGAAGTACCACGCCGGCGCGACCGGCAACTTCACCGCGCCGAACGGCAAGGTCATCAACCTGCATCTGGCATCGAACCCGAGCCATCTGGAGGCGATCGATCCTGTCGTGATGGGCCGCGCGCGGGCGTGGCAGAAGCGCATCGGCAAAGCGGGCAAGGAGCAGGTGCTGCCGGTGATTCTGCATGGCGACGCGGCGTTTGCGGGCCAGGGCGTGTGCGCGGAGACGCTGAATATGGCGTCGCTGCATGGATACAACGTCGGCGGAACGCTACAGATCATTACGAACAATTTGCTTGGATTTACGGCGGTGCCGGAGGAGTCGAACTCGTCGCGATTTGCGAGCGACCTCGCAAAGCGGCTGCCGATTCCGATCTTTCACGTCAACGCCGAAGACCCCGAGGCAGTCGTGCGCATCGCCGCGCTGGCGGTGGAGTATCGGCATACGTTCAAGTCGGATGTGGTGGTGGACCTGATCGGCTATCGCCGCCATGGGCACTCCGAAGTGGACGATCCGACGGTGACTTCGCCGCGGCGCTACGCGATCATCAAGACCCATCCGACGCTGTCGGAAATCTACGCGAAGAAGCTGGGCGTCGATGCAAGCGCGGAGATTGCTGCGTTTCAGAAGGAACTTTTCGAGGACCAGCAAGAAGCCACGCAGGCCAAGCGCAAGCCGTCGATGCGCGCGTTGCCGGAGTATTGGGACGATTATTACGGTGGCGCCATGCATGTGGATGACAATCCACACACCGGCATCGATGCGGTCGAGATTGCCGAACTGACGAAGGCGATCACGCGCGCCCCCGAGGGTTTTCACGTTCATCCAAAGGTGAAGAAGACGGTGCTCGATCCGCGCATGGAGATGGGCGAAGGCCGCAAGCCCTTCGACTACGGCACGGCGGAACTGCTGGCCTATGCGGCGCTGCTGAAGGCGGGGACGCCGGTGCGGCTGACCGGGCAGGACTCGCAGCGAGGCACGTTCAACCAGCGGCATTCGGTGCTGATCGATATTGAGACGGAGCAGCGCTTTTCGCCGCTGTCGGCCATCGACGCCGAACAAGGGCATTGGGAGGTCCATAACTCCCTTCTCTCCGAGGCCGGTTGCCTGGGATTTGAGTATGGCTACTCGCGCGATTTTCCCGAGGCGCTGGTGCTGTGGGAAGCGCAGTTCGGGGATTTCGCGAACGGCGCGCAGATCATCATCGACCAGTTTGTGTCGGCGGGTGAGGCGAAGTGGAACCTGCTTTCCGGGCTCGTTATGCTGCTGCCGCACGGATACGAAGGACAAGGGCCGGAGCATTCGAGCGCGCGCGTGGAGCGGTACTTGCAGCTTGCGGCGCAGGACAATATTCAAATTGCGCAGCCGTCGACAGCCGCACAATATTTCCATCTGCTGCGCCGCCAGGCGATGCGCAAATGGCGCAAGCCGCTGATCGTGTTTACACCGAAGTCGATGCTGCGGCATCCGGACGCGATGTCTCCGCTGGCGGAGTTTTCGCGCGCTGCGTTTCAGAATGTGCTGCCCGACAACGAGGTGCAGAACCCGCGCCGGCTGCTGGTTTGTACGGGCAAGATCGGCCACAATCTTCGCGTCGAACGGGCCAAGCGCAAGGATATGAGCGTCGGGATTATTTTTGTGGAGCAACTCTATCCGTGGCCCGAGGATGAGTTGCAGGCAGCGCTCGATCAGCACCCTGACGCCAACGAAATTGTGTGGGTGCAGGAAGAGCCGGCCAACATGGGCGCGCTGTCGTACGTGATGCCGCGGATGAAACAGATGGTTGGGAACCGCGCGCTGCTAAGCGTGAAGCGCACAGCGAGTGCGAGCCCGGCAACCGGGTCGGCGAAGGCGCATGAGATGGAAGAGAGAACGCTGATCGATCTCGCGCTGGGGCATGAAGACAGAGGGTAGAGTGTAGAGAATGCGCATTGCGTCAGTGTTGCGCTCTCTCTACCCTCTACCCTCTACACTCTGTAGTTCCGGCGTAATTTCCCGAACGAATATCTGATGCGAGCTTTGCGGCGGCCCGGGCGCGACGTGGAGCGCCCACACGCGCTCGCGGATGGCCTGGTCGGCGGCGGTCATGCGCTCGCGCGAGCGCAGATAGTCGAGCCAGCTTTCCATGATGAAAGTTTCGTTGAGGTGCTCGGGGTCGGCGGCGTCGCGATAGATGCCCCAGCGAATGGCGCCCCCGCGCAGGCGCACACCTTCGAGCTCATGCACAGCCTGGCTGAAGGCGGCATAGTTTTCCGGCGGGACAGTGTAGTCGACCGAGATGCGGACAGGCCCGTCCTCGGGGTCGGGCGGCATCGCGAGTTCGGGGACGGGGCGCTTCCAGCGGTACGGGCTCTGGTCGAGCGCTTCGCCTTGCAGGATGTGCGTGCGCAGGACGATCGGCAGCGTCGCCAGCATTCCAGCGGCAGCGCAGATGAGCGATACTTTCGTCGAGGCGTGTTCGGCGATCTCTCCCCAGACCACGCTGCCCAGAGCGAGGCCGCCCTGGAAGGTCATAAGGTAAGCGCCAAGCGCTCGGGCCTGCACCCACGCGGGCACGGAGAGCTGGACGGCGACGTTGATCGAGGACATGGTGGTTGTCCAGCAGAAGCCGCCGATCACAAGCGAAAGAATGACGACCCAGGGGATTTTGACGAACGCGAGGATCAGCAGCGCGACGATGTAGTACCCGGAGTTGAGCGCGAGCAGGGCGTCGACGGACATGCGCTGGCGGATGCGAGCGAGAGTGCCGGCGCCGATGATCGCGCCGACTCCCAGCGAGCCGTTGAGGATGCCGTATCCGAGCGCGCCCTGATGCAGGTCCTGGCGTGCGACGACCGCGAGCAGCGACCACACCGCGCTGACAAAGAAGGTGAAGATGAACGCGCGCAGCAGTGGCGCCTGCAACGGCGGCGAGTAGCGCAAATAGCGCAGGCCGGAGCGCACCGAGCCGTAAATGCGCTCGGCGGGGAGCGCGCTTTTGAACAGCGGCGTGCGTTTCCAGCGCCACAGGATCCAGATGACGCCGGCGTACGACGCGGAGTTGAGCGCGAAGACCCACGCTGCCCCGGTGCGCGGCCGGGTGAAGGCCGCGACCATCAGTCCGCCGAGGGCCGGGCCGACCGCGCGCGCAATGTTGTTGCTGATCGCGTTGAGCGTGACGGCGTTGGGAATTTCCGCGCGCGGAACGAGTTCGGGAATGATCGCCTGCCAGGCCGGGTTGTTCATCGCCGAACCGATGTTCAGCAGGAAAGTAAACAGCAGCAGAGTAACCGGCGAGACGACTCCGCAGAACGTCAGCACCGCAAGAACGGCGACGGCGACCAGCATCCAGGATTGCCAGAAGATCAGCAGGCGGCGGCGCTCGTAGATGTCCGCCGTCGCGCCGGCCAGCAGGCCGAGGAAGAGCACGGGGAGGCTCGCGGCGGTTTGCATGAGCGCGATCAGCAACGGCGAAGTAGTCAGGATCGCCATCAGCCAGGTGCCGGCCGTGTCCTGCATCCAGGTGCCCAGGCTGGAGACGGTGGACGCGATCCAGCGGTCGCGGAACAGCGGAATACGCAGGGGCTCGAACCCGGTGGGCTTCGGGGCTGGCGTGTCGTCGGCGGTGGTCTGCGGGACTGGCAGTGCTGGTCTCCTCGCGGGCGGCGGTATATCCAGTTTAGATGCCGGAAGGTTTGGGGGTTGCGCGTAGCATAGTGGAGTCTATGGTTTTGGGGCGCGTCATTTGCAGTGCGGTGTTGGTTGTCGGGTTGGCGGGTGCGGCGATGCGGGCGCAGGGGGCGCCCCCAATCGCGTCACCGACCGCGACGGACGAGAAGCCGCTTCCCGAGCTTCATCCGCTCATCATGGACCTGGACAAGAACCAGAAAGCCGCGGAGGCGGCTGCGGAAAACTACACCTATCATCTGCATCGGACGATCGAGACTCTCGACGGCACGGGGAATGTGAAGAAGACCGAAACACTCGACATGGAGAGTCTGACGATAGACGGTGTGCGGGTAGATCGCACGGTCGCTCGCAATGGTAAGCCGCTGACACCCGAGGAAGCGAAGAAGGAAGACGAGCGCATCGACAAAGAGGTGGCGAAAGCCAGGGAGCGCCGAGCGAAGGCGGATGCCAAAGACCGGGCGACCGACTCGCGCGGCGACCAGCTGATTACGGCGTCGCGGTTCTTTGAGCTGGGTACGTTTTCGAACGAGCGCCGAGAGGAATTCAACGGCAGGCCGACCATCCTGGTGGATTATGCCGGCGATCCGAATGCGAAGACAAAGAACCCGGCAGAGAAGGCCGTGCGCGATCTCGTCGGGACCGTGTGGATCGACGAGGCCGACCGCACCATGACGCGCGCCGACGGACACTTCCTGAACGATTTCAAAATTGGCGGCGGCCTGGTGCTGGACATCCGCAAGGGCACGCACTTCAGCATGAGCGAACAGAAGGTCAACGGCGAAGCGTGGCTGCTCGATCGGATCGACGCCGACGGCCACCTCCGCGCGCTTTTGTTTGTGGGCTTTACCGGCCACTTCCACCTGGCGGCGACGGATTATCGCAAGTTCCACACCACGAGCAGCATTGTCGGCACAAACGGAGTGATCGGCGCGGACGGCAAACCAGTTGTCGAACCGCCGCCCGAGCCACAGCCGGCAACGCCGAAGCCTTAGAATTTGTCCAGGAGCCTCGGCAGTGCCTGCCGATCTGCTGTGGCTCTTGCTTCTGGGATAGGCCCGGCTTCGGCCAGCGGAGTTGGAAAGCAACATGACATTATCATGTTGCTTAGAGCATTTCTGATTTAGTCATATACATATTGTGCGATACTTTCCTTGTTTGAATTAAGGGAGGTGTCTATGCCGGCGTATTCGCAGGATTTACGGGATCGTGTGTTGCGTGCTTTGGATCGGGG